>DASVWH010000039.1:0-17839 GCA_036389715.1 Pyrinomonadaceae bacterium
GCCGCCCGCGGAGCCTTCCGGCGCGAGCTTGGAATCGGTGATGGTTTCGCGCGCGGCGATGTTGACGACCGCGACGCGCCCGACCAGCTTCTCGGCCGACTCGAAAGCTCCGGCCGGAATCGTCTCGGCCGAGACCTGCACTTCCATCAACTGTTCGCCGATGATTTTCGTGCCCAGAGGAATGTCTACTTTGGCGACCGCGACCTTCGTGGCGTTGCCGCTGTTGGCCTGTGCGCTCGACAGGTAACGGCTGACGGAAAATGCCGCCAGCAGTCCGAAGACCAGTGCGCCCGTCAGGACGATCAGAAAGCGTTTGTTACGCATGGCTCAATTCTCCGTTTAGAAGCGACTGAAGGCGTCCCCCGCTGCGGTTAAGCACGGAAGATGGCTAAAGAGATAAGGCTGCCCAGGGTGATGGCCACCCCGTAAGGAATCGTGTGCCGCCGGTCCGCCGGGACGGCGAAGCGCGGCATCTCCCAACCGGGCAAAAAACCGACGAGTATTTGCAGGACCCTGTGCAGCGTCGTGCGCACCGCGCCCGTGCGGATGATCGAATAGACGGCCAGTGCCCCGCCCGTCAGGACCACGACGACGAAGGTCGGCAGCACGAGCTGTGCGCCCGTCACCGCGCCGATGGCCGCGAAGAGCTTCACGTCGCCCGCGCCCATCGCCCCGACGATGTGCAGCATGAACATCAGGATGAAGGCGAAGACGCAGCCCGCAACGCTCGTTTGAATCCCGTCGAAGCCGCCGATCACGCCGTTGATAAGCAGGCCGCCGATGAGCGTCGCCAGCACGAACGCGTTCGGGATGCGGCGATAACGCACGTCGTAATAACCGATGATGATGGCGAGCGGGACGAGCAGCGCCGCGTTGATGATGTTGAGTGAGCCTGTCACTGTCAGTACCTGCCGTCTTGATAAAATGGTCTGCTAAAAAAAGTGTCTTAACAATCTAAAAGTGTCTTAACAATCTAAGGCTGGATGCGCCCGGCGCAGGCCAGGTTTGGCTCTGCCTGCACCGGGCGCACATGCACCGCGTTAGGGAGCTATCGTATTGCCGAGGTCCGTAATCTTGGTGCTGATCTTGCCGCCCAGCGCCTGGAAGGCAAAGACTGCGGCCAGCGCGACCAGCGCAGCGGCGACGGCGTACTCGGACAGTTCCAGTCCGGTTTCATCTCTGAGAAATCTCTTAATCATCTCTTGTTACTCCGTGCTCAGGTTGTTGATGTGATGTAACGGGTTTCTACTTGAGAGCGACGGGGCGAAGGGTCCAGGGGAACGCCTTCGCCCCTCTGCGCTACTTGGTGGAGATGCTGTTGCCGAGGTCCGTAATCTTGGTGCTGATCTTGCCGCCCAGCGCCTGGAAGGCGAAGACTGCGGCCAGCGCGACCAGCGCGGCGGCAACCGCGTACTCGGAAAGCTCAAGACCTGTTTCATCGCGAAGGAATCTCTTAATCATTTGTTTGCTCCTTTAGAGTGTGGTTGATGGGTTAAGGGTCAGGCCCGAAGCGGCCGCACGCTTGCCCCGTGCGACCGGCCGGACAGAAATTGAATTTAATAGCCGAGGTTAATCATCGAAGCCCTGCCGGAGGCGCTCCCTGCGCCTTCGCGCTCGGCCCGGCTACCAGCCGCCAGCTTTTCGCCGCCAGTGCGACGGCCGAAGCCATTAATGATGCTGGCCGCCGCGCCGCCGAGCATGAGCGCAATCAGCAGCAGGTCGTCCTGCGCGCTGTGTGAAAGCTCTACGGCGCGCGTGCCGACAATCAGGGCGATGGCGAAGAACGGTACGACCAGCACGATCCCGACCAGCGATATGAGCATCTTTTTGGTAATGGCTTTCATGAACTACTTTTCCTCGTCTCCCTGACTTGAAGGTAGCGATGCATCTCTTTGCTTCGCTGACGAGCAACCTCTTTACAAGGCGCGTGCCATGACGTGAAAAGGCGCTGAGAGGCCGATTTTTACTGGTCAAGCCGGATTCGACACGAGGCCGCCCTGTCGCCCCGCGTTGACAAGACAAGCCCGCACGGAGAGGTCATGCGCGCAGATTTACGGGCTCGCAATCAGTATTTGTAAGGGCTTAATGCGATGTCGCCCGGCGTTGACAGGCAAAGGCCGCGGTTTCACCCTCCGGCGACGCTCGCCCGCCAGGGAGAGCACGCGACGCCTCTCTGCGCGGGCAACAGCTCCCCGAAAGCCAAAAGGCGACCGGCCCTTTTCGGGGTCGGTCGCCTCGCGCTCCAGCCTTCCGTATTTTAACTTAGAGGTGACGCACTGCCTGGCTCGCTATCAGCGTCAGGCTGAGGATGCTCCCGGCTATCGTGAAGGTCCACTCGACCAGCGCGCTCTTGCGCCGCAGCAGTGCGCGCAGCAGGACCATCCCGCATTTCCAGCCGTCCTGCTGGTAGAGCGGGAGCAGGTTCGTGGCCGCCAGCAAGAGATTCATCAGGCTGAAGATCGAGCCGGAAGTCAGCGCCGCCGCCAGCAGGTTGACGATGATGCCCGCCAGCAGAATCAGGACTTGCTGGCCGAGCGGACGCTGCTGCAAACGCCTCATGTCGAGCCTCACATAAGCTCCGAGCGGCAGCGCGTGCAGCTCATACTCCGTCCTGCCGAAACGCAACCCGGCGAGCCGCGGCCCCCAGCCTAGACCGAACTCCGAAACGGCCACATGACACGCGCGCGCAGCCGCAAAGTGGCCGAGCTCGTGTATCAGGAGCGCGACGACGAAAGAAAGGAGGTAAGAGATAAGCACTGGGAGCAAGTCTGCTTTCGGAGAAGTTTGAGGAAGTAAGTGAATCAACGCCGGGACGGCTTCAACCCCGCCCCGGCATCAACCAGGGAGACGGCATCAATGTCTGTCGGCGCGCAGTTGCAGGCCGGGCTCAGTATCTTCCTGTAGGAAATCGCTGACATCAATGGCCAGTCGCTTGAGCTTCTTATAGAGCGTCTGCCGCGAGCCGAGCCCGAGCGCATCGGCCGCCCGCGCCACGTTGCAATCATGACGCTTGAGCGTTTCCGTAATCACACGCCGCTCGAAGTCTTCGAGCATGTGGTCCAGGTCCGCGACCGTCGCTCCGCCCTGCTGCTGCATGTGCAGGCGCTCGGGCAGCACGCGCGAGTTGAGATGTTCGAGCCCGATGTAGCCGCCCTCGTCCGCATAGAGCACCAGACGCTCGATCTCCGCGGCCAGCTCGCGCACATTTCCCGGCCATTGATAGTCCTGTAGAGCGCGGATGGCCTCGGCGCTGATGCCTGCAATCTCGCGGTCGTTGCGGCGCACGTAATGCGTCAAGAAATGCGAGATTAGAGTGGCCGTGTCTTCGGGCCGTTCCCGCAGCGGCGGGAGATGGATTGAGAGCGAGGCGACCCTGTAATAGAGGTCTTCACGAAAGCGGCCTTCCCTGACCTCGCGCCGCAAATCCTTGTGGGTGGCGGCGACGACGCGCACGTTGACCTTGCGCGGGGCGCGCTCGCCGAGCGTGTGAATTTCGCCCTCCTGGAGAAATCGCAGGAGCTTCGGCTGGAGAGCGGGCGGGAGATCGCCTATCTCGTCGAGAAAGAGCGTCCCGCCTTCGGCCGCGCGAATCATTCCCTCGTAGTCGGCGTGTGCGCCCGTGAACGCGCCCTTGCGATGGCCAAACAGCATGCTCTCGATCAAATCCGCGGGAGCCGCCGTGCAGTTGAAGGGGATGAACTCAGCCAGGCAGCGCCTGCCGAGCCGGTGAATCGCACGCGCGACCAGTTCTTTGCCGGTCCCTGATTCTCCGGTAATCAGGACGGTCGAATCCGAATCTTTGATGCGCTCGACGGCGCGCGCGACCTCGGCCATCGCGTGGCTGACGGAGACCATCCCGGGAAGAGCAGGGGTCGCCACGCTCGCCAGCGATTGCACTCTCAGGTCATGCTGCTTATCGCCGCGCAGGGCGACGTGTGCGTGCGCCAGTTGGGCCACGTCGGAAAGCACCCTTAACTCCTTGGCCTGCTTTTCCGTCAGCGGGCGCACGCAACGCCCGTAGATTGCGGCCCCCTCCCGCTTGAGGCTCGGCGCGGCCATGACCAGGCAGATGTGGTAGTCCCCGGCCTTCATCTCCATCACTTCCGTCGTCGAAGAGAGCGCGTTGCCGACAATCGTTTCCGCTTCCTTAATCTCATCTTCTTCGAGCCCCTCGACCCATTTGAGGAGCGGACGCTGCCCGGTCTTTTGCGTCCAGGTGGCGAGCCCGTAGGTCTGCGCCGTCGCGTCAATCATCAACGTCAGCTTGAGCATTACGTCGTAAAGCAGATCATGACTAATCATTGCAGCCTGGCACAGGGCACGGACCATCGAAGCCAGCGGCAGTTGGTAACCTGCCGCAGCCTGATTGCTTGCGGGTTCTAATGGAATCGAATGAAGCGAGCTTGACATTAACCTTCCCCTCGAAATCACACAGGTAATTAAGGACGAGCGCTTTGGTTTGAAACTAGAGCGCGCGCCGCCTTGAGATTGGCTTCTGGGGCAAGGTTCTCCGACAGCGAGATGAATTACCGGGAAAGTCTCTGCCGGGGGTCGAACCACAATGAGGTGATTCAACCAGATGAATAACAGTCTAGGGAGAAGTCAGGGCGGTGTCAACACAATTTAACAATCTGCGCTCAAGCCCGTGTTTTGGGCGCAAAATGCACGGCAACCTCTCAATTTTGCACCTTGCGCCGCGCGACTCTACCAAGCAGGAGGATAAAAACCCGGCAGTCGTCCGAAGGCCCGGGCCCTGGTTTCGCACATCGTTTCACACATCGTTTCGCACATTAATTCGGCATGGCTTCTATCAACAGACTGAACTCCGGCGCGCCCTCTGTTCCGGCCCGCGGGCAGACTGGAAACCGCGGCTCTTTCGTGCTTTTAAGTCTCTAGCTCTCCAGATTGAGCAGCAAATAATCGTTTCCTGGTCAGAGAAACTACTTATTGACAAGGATTATGTTTGGTGGTATATACCCCGCCCGTCTACTGGCTGCCTAACTTCTTAGCCTTCCCCCGAATAATGTCTCTCTGAAGAGTTATGAAATTATGCGACGAACGCCATCAATGCGGCCCGGTGTTTTATTAGCACTCGCCTGCCTAGTAGCGCACAGTGCATTAGCCCAAGCGCCAGCGCAAAATGTCCGGCTGACTAAGCCTGAGTCAGCCTCCATCTCTCTTTCAACAGACGGGCCGGGCGCACAACAGAGGGCCGACGCGATTCTTCGCCTGCGAGGATACGCGGATCGTGCCCTCGGTTTTCGTGACGTGGAGGCTAAGGTTCAGACGCTGACCGCAATGGCCCATGCCCTCTGGTCCTATGACGAGCCTTCGGCCCGGCAACTCTTCCTCCAGACTTACAACTATCTCAAATCAATCAAGGTCCCTGAAGCGGGTACGGCCGCTGCTGGTGAAACGAGCCTGACGGCCGGTAGATTGTCCGACCTGCGCGACGAAATAATCTCAACTCTCGCCCCCCACGATGCCTCTCTGGCCCGCAGGCTCTCCGGCCCTGCCTCCGATGCTGCGCCGGACGCCGAGAGCGCAAGGATGGATCAGCGCACGGCAATCAACCTGCTCGCTGCGGGCGACGCGGCGAGGGCCTCCGAATTCGCCGCGCGGAGTCTTGGCGCGGGAGTCCCGCAGCAAATGATTGGCTTCCTGCTCCAACTGCGCCGCAGGGATGAACGCAGGGCCGATGAGTTGTACCTGCAAACGCTCGACCGCCTGCTGGCCGCGCCCGGCGTGGACGGCATGAGATTGATGGAACTGGGCACTTATGTTTTCACGTCGCCGTTTCTGGACCAGGACATGGAAGAGAAGGGAGCGATGGTCATCCAGTCGGTCGGAGGCGTCGGGGTCGTCAACCTGTCGGCCGACAGGCCCGGCGCGTCTCCCACGATGATTCATGCATACCTTTCGGCTGCCGCTCAAGTGCTCTCACGCCCCACCTTCGACCCGCAGCAGCAGAGGCTTTACTACGCCACGGGGCAGCAGCTCCTGTCTAAGGCGCAGCGATTCGCGCCCGAGCTAGTTACCCGGATGGCGGCCGCCATGCAGGCCCTGGCCCCATCTCTTCCGCCCCAGCTGACGCAGAGTGCGACATACGAGGTGCTCGGGCCTAAAGAGGATTACACCTTCGAGGACACGCTACGGGAGATAGACGAGATAAGCGACCCGACGCTGCACGACTTACGCTCTGTGATGATTGCCAACGGGCTCTGCTTCTCCGACGACTTTACGTCGGCGCGCGCCGTCGCTGAGAGGATTAAAGATACGGCAATTCGCGCCCGCTTGCTCAACCTGATAAATTCCGGTATGGCCCATCAGGCGATTGCCAAAGGCGAACTCAACCTGGCCGAAGAGATGGCCCGCAAACTGACCCCGGGCATTGAGCGCGCCATCCTCTGGCTAGCCGTCGCACGCGCCCACGCACAGGCCGGCGCGCGGGGTCGTGCAATGGAAGCCATCAACCTGGCGCTCAAAGATGCTCACGCGAGTGCCGGGCCGCGCCCGCCTTACGTGCTCTTGAAGGCCGCAGGTGAACTGGCGCAGTTAGATTCCATGCTGGCCTTCCAGGTATTCCATGAAGGCATCAAGCTGCTCAATTCCGGCGATGGAAAGATTCCGAGGTGGCACGAAACGGTCGAGATTGGTGGAAGAGCGTTTCCCTTTTCGCTGCGAGGTGACGAAGGCGATGCCAGCGGGGTTATTGATAAGACTACGCGGAAGCTCTACGCCGTCAATGCTCAGGATACAGAGGCAGCCGTGTTGAGCCTCAAACACGAGCTCATCATGGGAAAGGCTCTCAGGGCCTTATCGGAAAGTATGCTGGCCAGCGTCCCTCCCGAAAAGAGGCCCGGCAAGACCGGCAAATGAAAGCAGGGGTCAAATGCTCACAAGTGATTTACACAAGCTCATTCCCGTTCGTCTGTTGATTCCACTTCTCTTCCTCACAGGGCCGCTCGTCGCGCACCCGCAGAAATTACAGTTCGTTACCGTCCATGAGCAGGACAACATTGCTGCCGTCGAGGTGCTGGACGCGCCCGACCCGCTCATCGGTCAAGCGGTCACAAACGCAGTCAACAAGTGGAAGCTCAACCCGCCGACGCTCCAGGGCAAAGCTGTGCCGATCAGGGAAAGTTGACTTTTGCCCGTGTATCACTATTAAAAGCTCAACCGCCGACGCCTCGGCCGGGGCGGTGACGACATTCGGGTCGAGTGAAAACATTTTTGTCCACGCGCCGGGCAGGGTTTTCCACACTGTGCACAGGAATCAGAACCCCTATCCGGCGCGTTCTCATAGCTATCCCGGCCCGATGCCCTTCTCGCGGATTTCCGTTCGCCACGCGTTCGCCAAGACAAAGAGTTAAACACGCTTACCTCATGTAAATACTGAACTTAGCGCTCCAAACCGTTGCAAAGAAATGTCTTTACACCCCTATTGCCGCATGCTACAGTCCCGCCACTTTACCGCTAAATCCTTGATAGGTAAAGGATTGAAAGCGGTACCGAGCACATTACTTAGTGGTCACTGTGGTTCACCTGTCCACTATCTTGGGGTACTGACACAAAAACGACATATCGGAAGGTTTTCGACCCAGAGATGGCCATACGATTCGGCACTTCAGGCTGGCGCGCAATCATAGCCGACGAGTTCACTTTCACGGGTGTTCGTCAGGTCACAAGGGCTATTTGCGAGCAGTTGCGTGCGAGCGGGCAGGGTGACGGAAGCCTGATTATCGTCGGTTATGACACGCGGTTTCTCGGCGAACAGTTCGCGGCCGAATGCGTCAGGGAGATTTCAGCCCGGAAGTTTAGAGCCTTTCTCTGCTCTCATCCGGTCCCGACGCCGACTATTTCACATGCGATTCGGAGCACCGGGGCGGTCGGCGGCATCAACTTCACGGCATCCCATAACCCCCCTGAATACAACGGGATGAAGTTTTCCACGGCTGACGGCGCGCCCGCCCTGCCCGATATTACGAAGCAGGTCGAGCAGTTGGTCGGCTGGATTCAGCAACGCGGCGCCGAGAGGAGCCAGAGTCCTGTGACCGAGGGCGGCTCGGAATCTTACGACCCGCGCCCGGCTTACCTGGCCGACCTGGGCAGCAAAATCAATTTCGACCTGCTGGCCCGCGCCGGTGGCCGCTACGCATACGACCCGCTGTGGGGAACGGGGCGCGGCTATCTGGACGAGGCGCTGCGGGCGCACGGCCTGGAAGTCGAGACGATTCACGACTGGCGGGATGTGATGTTCGGCGGGCGCTCGCCCGAGCCGGAGGCGAGCCACCTGGACGAATTGCGCGAGGCGGTAGCGCGGGGTAGCTGCGTGCTGGGGCTGGCGACCGACGGCGATGCTGACCGCTTCGGCGTGCTCGACGCGGACGGCACCTTCATCACGCCGAACCAATTGATTGCCCTGCTCTTCGATTACCTGGCGGAATCGCGCGGGTGGACAGAAGGTGTGGCGCGCTCGGTCGCCACGTCTCACCTGGTTGACCGCGTCGCCGAAGCTCGCGGCCTGGCGCTCTACGAAACGCCCGTCGGCTTCAAGTTTATTGGAGAATTAATCAATGAAGACAAGATTATCCTCGGCGGCGAAGAATCCGCGGGCCTCTCGATCAAAGGTCACTACCCGGAGAAAGATGGCATCCTTGCGTGTCTGCTCGCAGCGGAGGCAGTTGCGGCGCGCGGCGCGAGTTTGAGCGAACAGCTGGAGAATCTGTACGGGCGCGTCGGCCGCCTGGAATCGGGCCGCGTGGGTGTCCGCCTGACGCCGGAGATAGCGGCGTCTCTTCCTGAAAAACTGAAGCAGGAACCGACCGTCATCGGCGGGCGGCGCATCGCACGCACCAATAGGATAGACGGGGTGAAATTTATTTTTGAAGACGGGTCATGGCTCTTGATGCGCCCGTCCGGCACTGAACCTGTTGTTAGAGTTTACGCTGAATCCGAATCGGAGAAAGACTTGGAGGTGCTTCTTGAACAAGGCCGCAAATACTTACTGGGTTGATAATCGTCTGCGCGCGCAACGTGTCGCCACGCGCGCTCTTCCTTCCCTCTCGACTCCGGCGCGCGATCTCTCGCGCGAGATTATAGGCACTCGCACGGAGATTCGTCGTCGCGGCGGCCTGATTCCCTCCTGGGTTGTTTTCGTGACGATCATTCTGGCGACCTTCGCTCTCTGCCTGACGGTCACGATGCGGACTCACGCCGAGATGAGCGCGGCCTCGCAGCAGCACGACCGGGTCAGCTCCGAAGTCGCTGCCTTGAAGAGGAACAACGCCGAGCTGGCGTCGGAAGTGCGGCGCTTGCATGACGACCCGCGCGCCATCGAGTCAACGGCCCGCGCGCGGCTCAACATGGTCCGCGCAAATGAAATCATCGTCCCGGTGAAATGAGCCTGAAGCAGTGCTCTTTCGTTGAAACGAATCTTGAATGTGGACTTCCCGCCTGCACATTTCCGCCTGCTTTCCGCTCCGCTTCCACGCTTGATGGTCGCCTGCCGATGATGCGCGGCTCAGGGTCATAAGCCCCGGGCCGCGCTCCCCCTTTGCACACGCAAACGGCGCGCGGCTGCCGCCAAGTTCAGGCGGTTGACACCCGTATGGCCGTCAACTAATATCGAACTCTTATCATCCCCTAGCAGATATTGACCAACGTGCTGCGCAGACTAGCCCGCGGCGCTGCTGCGCTTGAGATGGAAGAAGAGTTATGCCTGAGACCAAAGAGATCACATCGCCCGAACAATCAGCCGTCGAACGCTGGGAGCAGGAGACGCTTGCGCCCGTTTTGACGAAGCGCGCCGAAAGGAAAGAGCGCTTCGTCGGCGTCTCGCTCGAAGAGGTCAACCGTCTTTACACACCGGCCGACACGAGCGAGATTGATTTCGAGCGCGATATCTCTTTTCCGGGCGAGTTCCCTTACACGCGCGGCATTCACCCGACGGGTTATCGCGGCAAGCTCTGGACCATGCGGCAGTTCGCTGGCTTCGGCACGCCGGAAGAGACCAATGCCCGCTTTAAGTACCTGATGGCGCAGGGCCAGACGGGCCTCTCCGTCGCTTACGACCTACCGACCTTGATGGGCTACGATGCCGATTCGTCGCTCTCGGAGGGAGAGGTCGGCAAGTGCGGCGTCGCCGTCTCGTCGCTGGCCGACATGGAGATACTCTTCGACGGCATCCCGCTCGAAGATGTCACGGTCTCGCAGACCATCAATGCCCCGGCTTCCGTCCTGCTGGCGATGTTCCTGGTCGTAGCGGAAAAGCAGGGCGCGGACTGGAAGAAGATTTCCGGCACGCTCCAGAACGATATCCTGAAAGAATACATCGCGCAGAAGGAATGGATTTATCCGATCCGGCCCGCGATGAAGCTCGTCACCGATACCTTCGAGTTCTGCACACACCACGTGCCCCGCTACAATCCGATTTCGGTCAGCGGGTATCACATCCGCGAGGCCGGAGCGACGGCCTTGCAGGAGCTTGCCTTCACCTTGCGCGACGGCATCGAGTACGTCAAGTGGGGAGTCGAAGCGGGCCTCGACGTGGACCAGTTCGTCCCGCGTATCTCCTTCTTCTTCAACGCGCACAACGATTTCTTTGAAGAGATAGCCAAGTACCGCGCGGCGCGTCGCATCTGGGCACGCGTGATGCGCGAAGAGTTCGGAGCCAGGAGCGAGCGCACGCTCCAACTGCGCTTTCATACGCAGACGGCGGGCGTTTCGCTGACGGTCCAGCAGCCGCTCAACAACATCGTTCGCGTCGCCATCCAGGCTCTGGCGGGCGTGCTCGGCGGGACCAATAGCCTGCACACGGATGCCTACGATGAGGCGCTGGCCCTGCCGACTGACCGCGCGGCGCTGATAGCCCTGCGCACGCAGCAGATCATCGCCGAAGAGACCGGAGTCGTGAACACGATTGACCCGCTCGGCGGCTCGTACTTCATCGAAGCCCTGACGCAGAAGATGGAAGACGGCGCGCTCGACTATTTCAGGAAGATAGATTCTATGGGCGGCATGGTCGAAGCCGTCGAGAAGGGTTTCCCGCAGCGCGAGATTCAGGAGTCGGCCTACCAGTACCAGAAGGCCGTCGAGCGCGGCGAACAGACCATCGTCGGCGTCAACAAGTACCAGATGGGCTCCGAATCTTCGGAGATTCCGATTCTGGTGATTGACGAAGGCGTGCGTGACCGCCAGGTCGAGAGGTTACAGCGGACGCGCGAGCAGCGCGACGCGGGCGCAGTCGCAAATGCGCTTGAGAAGGTCAGGCTGGCCGCGCGCAATAATGAGAACACGATGCCCGCGACCATCGAAGCCGTACGCGCCTACGCCACGCTCGGCGAGATTTGTGACGCGCTGCGCGACATCTACGGCCTCTATGAAGAGCCCGCTTTTTAGGTCCATCCTACCAGCTTTGACACGGAGACTATTAATGACCCTGATGCGCACACTGACCCTCTGCCTGACACTGCTCTTTATCTTCTCCGGTGGTGTGACGAAACTCTCGGCGACCACCGCGACGAGGCTTCCTTCTGACAGGGTCGTGATCTCGAAGAGAAGGGTCGTCATCGTGCGCAGAGGGAGGCTGGCCAGGCAGTTTCCAGAGCGGCGGAGGGCCATCATCAGCTATCCCTTCATCACGGGCGGGCTCGATAACCCGGTGGTCTTAAACAAGGTGCGCTCTCTGTTGCAGGTCAAGAACATCTTCGACATGTCGGTCGAGCAGTACAGGGCGGATGCCTGGCTCGACGAATTTGATTACACAGTCAATTACAACAAGAATTACATTCTCGACCTGGCGTTTACGCAGAGCGGCATGGCCGCGTATCCCGATTCGCAAACCAGGAACTTCGTCATCAATCTCAAGACGGGCGCAATCGTTAAGGCGAGGGATGTCTTCAAGCCCTCGACGCTCACGACCCTGGCCGCGATGGTTGATAGAAAATTACAGGACGAGATTAAGCAGTTTTTCGCGGACGCCGACCGCAGGGGAGAGATAGCCGCCGACGAGCGGAAAAACATTCAGGAGATGTTTGCCGCGCTCAATTTCGAGCCCAAAAATCTTGACGATTTCTCCGTCAGCGATAAGGGCATCACGTTCCTCTACGATGCCGGATTCCCGCACGTGGCCCGCGCGCTTCAACCTGATGGGCGCTACTTTTTCAGCTACGTCGAACTGCGGCCCTACATCAGGACTGAAGGATTGCTGGGAAGATTCATCTGATAGCTTGTTGAAACATGAACGATAGAAAAATCAGAGTTCTCGTCGCCAAGCCCGGGCTGGACGGCCATGATCGCGGCGCTAAAGTGATCGCACGCGCCCTGCGCGACGCTGGGATGGAGGTCGTCTACACGGGCCTGCGCCAGACGCCGGAGATGATTGCGGCCGCCGCCCTGCAAGAGGACGTTGACGCGGTCGGCGTCTCGATCCTGAGCGGCGCGCATAACACGCTCTGCCCGCGCATCGTTTCGCTCCTGCGCGATAAGGGGATGGACGATTGCCTCGTGCTGGTCGGCGGCATCGTTCCGCAGGAAGACATTTCGCGCCTCAAGGAGCAGGGCGTCGCGGAGATTTTCCTGCCCGGGACTTCTACCGAAGAGATAGTCAAGTTTCTCCGCGAGAACGTCCGCCCGCGCGAATGACAGCGGAAGCCAATGACTCGCGGCCGCCGTCCCTCATCGTAGAGGAGCACCCGCCGTCCGTCGCGGTCATCCGCATCAATCGCGCCGCTGAGCGCAATTCCCTCTCCATCTCGACGCTGCGTCAACTGGACGCGGCCCTCTCCGCGCTTATCCCGCGCACAGACATTTCGTCCATCATCCTGACGGGAACCGGCGACGTTTTCGCAGCGGGCGCTGACATCCGCGAGCTGCGCGCGCTGACGCCCGAGACGGCCGGAGAGTTTGCCGCGCTCGGCCAGCATCTCTTTCAAAAAATCGCGGAGGCCCGGCAACTCACCATCGCCGCAATCAACGGTTACTGCATGGGCGGCGGGCTGGACCTCGCGCTCTCCTGCGACCTGCGCTTCGCGTCCTCGGGCGCGGTCTTCGCGCATCCGGGCGCACGGCTCGGAATCATCACGGGTTGGGGCGGCACGCAAAGGCTTCCGGGATTGATCGGCGCGGCCCGCGCCCTTGAGATGTTCACGACCGCCCGCCGCCTGACCAGCGCGGAGGCTTACAGTATCGGGCTGGTCAGCCGCATCGCGGACCCCGTGCTCGATTACGCGCTCGAATTCGCCGGGCAAAGATGAGCCCAGAGTTCAGGATTCATCACGGTCTGCCGTCAGCTTAAAAGCGATTCCGTCTTCTTTGTCTTCGGAGGGCCGGGCGGGTGAGCTGGACTTCTGACTTTCTAGTTCTCAGCTCTGAGCTTTGAGCCCTGAATCGTGCGCTCTCATTTCATTCTTTCTTGAGGAACCTGGCGATGCCCTGGCGGCAGTCTTCGGTCATGCGGGCGATGGCGTTTAAGTCAACGCCGGATTGGAGCGCGGCGTCGAAGGTCATGCCATCCATGTGATAGAGCAGGCGCTTGGAGAGCAGGACGGCCGAGCGGCTGACCTTCTCGAACCCGGCCGCGTAGTTCTTCATCTCCGCTTCAAAGCTCTCGTCGTCGAAGACCCGGTTGACCAGGCCGAGGCGCTCGGCTTCGTCTGCGCTGATCTCCGCTCCGCGCGTAATCAACTCGAAGGCGCGCTTCTCCGAGACGTTGCGGCGCAGGATGGCCATGACCATCGCCGGGACAAAGCCGATCTTGACTTCTGGATAGCCGAAGCGCGCCGAGCGAGCGGCGAGCACCAGGTCGCAAGCGGTGGCCAGCCCGCAGCCGCCCGCCAGAGCGCGCCCCCGGACAGCGGCGACGACCGGCACGCGGACGCGACGAATCAACGCGAACAGCTCCATCAGGGACTCTGCGTCTTCGAGGTTCTCCAGGACGGAGCTTTCGGAGATTTTCTGTAAGGCCGAGAGGTCCGCGCCGGAACAGAAGTCGCGGCCCGTGCCCGTGATGACGACGACGCGCAGGGCTTCGTCCGCGTCGGCGTCCCTGAGCCGTTCCTTGAGACCGCTGACGAGCGCCGCGTCGAGCGCGTTCCGCTTCTCGGGCCGGTTGAGAGCGATGAAGGCCGCCGCACCCTCGACCGTGTAAAGTATCGGCTTCTCTTCGTCTTTCATCGGTTTTAGCTGTTCTGACCGGAGCTTCGCCTGTGCGCTTTAGGAAGGCAGGGCGAGGAAGCTGGCGAGCGCAGCGTTGACCTCCTCTACGGCTTCGTTTTGGACCCAGTGCGCGCTCGTCCCGATGCGCACTTCGCGGTAGGGCGCGTCCACGTAAGCCTTCACGTTGCGCACCGTCTCCGGGACGATGGCATGATCCTGCTCGCCGTAGATGAAGAGCGTCGGAACGCGGACACGCCCGTCGGATAGCTCCTCGTTCTCGCCGCGCTTCTTGATAAACATCGAAAAGACGTTGGCGCGATAGTAGTTAATCGCCGCCGTCAGAGTGCCGGGCGCGCGCAGGGCTTCCTTGTAAACGGCGATGTCCGCGTCCGTGAAGCTGCCCGGGCGCGCGACCGTCTTTTTGAAGATGCGCTCGACGAAAGCGAAGTCCCTGACCTTCATCAACAGTTCGGGCACGCGCGGCAGTTGAAAGAAGAGCATGTACCAGCTTCTGAGCGCCTGCCGGAACGTCATATTAGCGCGCCAGGCCGCCGTCGGCGGCACTTGCATCGCGACGAGTTTCCAGACTGACGCCGGGTATTTCTGCGCGACGGCCCAGGCGATGGCCGCGCCCCAGTCGTGTCCGACGACGGCCGCGCTCCGGTGACCGAAATGGCGTATCAGGCCGAGCACGTCGTCAACGAGCGCCTCTATCCTGTAGTCCTCGACGCGTCCGGGCTTATCGCTCAAGTTATAACCGCGCAGGTCCGGCGCGACGACCGTGTAACGTTCTCCGAGCGCCGTCAGTTGATGACGCCAGGAGTACCAGCACTCCGGGAAACCGTGCAGGAGAATGACCAATCTCTCCGCGCCGCTGCCGCCGTGCTCAGCATAATGAAGACGGACTCCGCCTATCTGCGCGTAGCCGTGACGGATGGAAGAGTCCAGGTTTACCAGTTGACTGCTCATAGAAACAGCGCCTTCGAGTCGATGCGACGAGGGATTGTGCCCCGCTCAATCATCGCCGGGTTGAAGACCGAGCGCGCGGGCCTCTTCCGCCGCAAGCTCTATCTTCATGCGGAGCAGTGCGGTCGAAAATGTTTTCCCCTGCGCGTCGGTCATTAGCGAAAGCGTGCCGCCGCCGCCGAGACTCTCGTGCAGTAGAAAGTTGAGCGCGCCCAGATTCGGCAGCTCGAACCGCTCGACGCCGCCCTTGCAGATGCCCTTGAAATGCTCCTTGACGCGCTCGGCCGTGACCTCTCGCACCAGCAAGGGGTAGTAGTCCGCTTTGAGCGCGATCAGCCCGACATTGGCCGTATCGCCCTTATCACCCGAACGCGCGTGCGCCAGCTTAACCAGTTGAATTTGCATAATCTCTAAAGGCGCCCCTTTAATGGCTTCGCGCCGCTCTCTCAGGCTTCCGACACCTCGACGCGCGGCGTGATCTCGGTCTTCGGAATCAGCGCGGGCCAGTAAGCGACGATCTCTTCGACCTTCGGGCGGCCCCCGGCGAAGCCGGTCACGCCGGGCGGGCCGGTCAGGATCAGAGGCGCAATCTCTTTGGTGAATCGCTCGACGGCGCGCCGGTCTGCGCCGCGCACGCCGACGCGCAACTGCACTTCGGGAAGCTCCGGCGAAGGCTCGCCCGCGAGCGGCCCGTGCGTCGCGTTTGCGCCGACGAACTCCGTCAGCACCTGGTCGAATCTGAGTCCGAGCCTGTCGAGGCGTGCGCGCAGGATTTTATCGGCCGCCTGCGCTTTATCAAAAGCGTCGGGCCAGGAATAGACGAGCGTGCCGACCGCCTTGAAGCCCGCCGAATAGCTGATCGAGACCTTGAGAAACTCCGTCGCCGGACGCCCCTTGATGCCGAAGACGCGCACGCGGTCGGGGCCTGCGTCTTCCAGTTGAATGGTCGTAAAATCGGCGATGCAATCGGGCGTCAGGTACGCGTGCGGGTCGCCCATCTCGTAGAGCAGCTGTTCCTTGATGGCCGGAACATTGACGCGCCCGCCCGTGCCTTCGTGCTTGGTGATGAAGAAGCTCCCGTCGGGGAGAGCTTCCGCGATGGGAAAGCCGACGTTGGCCAGGTCCGGGATGTTGCGCCAGTCATACTGGCAATTGCCGCCCGAAGATTGCGCGCCGCACTCGATGATGTGTCCGGCAATCGTGCCCGCCGAGAGCCTGTCCCAATCCGTCTCGCGCCAGCCGAATTCGTGAATGATCGGAGCCAGAGTCAGTCCCGTGTCGGTCGCGCGACCCGTGATGACGATCTGCGCGCCGCCGTTGAGAGCTTCGACCATCGGCCATGCGCCCAGGTAGACGTTGGCGCTCTGGATACGCTCGCGCACGGTAGAGAGCGGCTCTTCGGTCTCCATGTTGCGCAGCTCTATCCCGCGCTCCAGCAGCTCGTCTATCCGCGGCATGATGTCGTCGCCCGTCACGATGCCGATGCGAAACCTGCCGCCGAGGCCGAGCTCACGCGCGACTTCGCGGACCGCATTCGCGCAGCCTTCGACGTTGACGCCCCCCGCGTTCGCCGTCACGCGGATATTTCTCTCGACGCAGGCGGGCAGAATCTGCTTCATCAGCGGCACGAAATCTCGCGCATACCCGGCCGCAGGATCACGCGCGCGCTGCTTCTGCATGATGGACATGGTGACTTCCGCCAGGTAATCCAGCATCAGGTAGTCTATCTGCCCGCCTTCGACCTGGCGCACGGGCGCATCCAGCGTGTCGCCCCAGAACCCCTGCCCGCTTGCGATCCGAATCTTTTCCCTCATCAATAATTTCCGTAACTTATCAAAAGTCGTCGATAGTGAATCGTCAATAGTGAATCGTCAATGGTAAATAGAAAGAGAAAGAGAGGAGTTGCGCTTGAGAACACGGGCTCTTATCTATTCACGATTTACCATTTACCATTTACGACTTACCATTTACCAGTTGAAAGCGGCGCGGGCGGCGCGCCCGTCAAATCAGGGATGCGCCGCCCACGCCGAACGGCCAGACAAGCTGCAATCAGAACAGCAATCCTTGCCGCGGGCTCTTCTCAAGAGTTACGGCGTCGTGTTGCCGCCCATGTTGCCCATATTTCCGTTCATAGTGCCGTTCATATTGCCGCCGGTGTTCGCGTTCATGTTACCGCGACGGCCACGACGACGGCCACTCCTGCGGCCCGCGCCAGTGCCAGTGCCAGTTCCCTCGCCAGCGCCCATGCCAGCGCCGCCGCCCGTCGTATTAGCGCCCATGTTGCCGCTCGCATCGCCGGCCATGTTGGTGTTATCGGCCGTGCCGCCCATATTGGCATTATCGGTCGCGCCGCCGGTCGTGTTCATGTTGCCCCGCCGCCTGCGCCCGCCGCGCCGCCGACGCCCGCCGCCAGTGCCAGTGCCGCCGCCCATCGTCGTATCGCCGGTCGTCGTGGCATCTGCGGCAGGAGTACTGGTGGTATCGCCCGTCATGCCGCCCATCGTATCGGTCGCCGTGCCTGCTGTCCGGCCGCGACGGCCACGCCGACCGCGCCCGCCGCCTCTGGTCCCCGTGGAGGTAAACGAGAACGGCTGCATCGCGCCCTGAACAGGCGTCAGCGTCAGGCTATTGCCGCTTCTGCGCGCGCGGACAGAGATGATCGGAGGAGGCGCGCCAGCAGTTTGACCCGGAGCCGGTGCTGTTGATTCGCCGAGCA
>DASVWH010000040.1:0-3525 GCA_036389715.1 Pyrinomonadaceae bacterium
GTCTCGTCGTCCTGCTGCTTCTGCTCGAACTTGAGCAGGTCGTAATAGGCGCAGCGTGAACGGTCAGGATATTCGCGGCAGACCTGCGGGCGGGCATGATAGACGGTGCAGCCGCGCGTCACGGGATCAATAAACTGGCACGCGTCTTCAAAAATGGTGTCAACTTTACGGCGCAGGACGCGCTCGCCGCTCTCTTTGTGAACCTTCGTATAGCGCCGCTCGGCGACTTCCGGCGTGACGCCGAAGTGCCTGGCCAGACGATTGAGATCGCGCTTTGAGACCTGCACGCGCTCGTAAACCGAGCAGCAGAAGGCCGGGCATTTCGAGCAATCGAAATAGATGCGCGGCTGTTCGTCCGTTATTTTCTTACCCTCTGTTACCTTTTTCCCCATTGTTCCCCCAAAGCAGTAACTAAGTAATGACTTAAGTAAAGTGATGAGTCATGAGTCATGAGTGATGGGTGAAAGGACGAACGCTTTTACTCATGACTCATCACTCATGACTCATCACTTCGGACTCCTACCGTCTTTTCGATTTCTCGTATTCGGACACGAGCAGTTCCATGAACTCTGCGCGGCGGTCGTAGAGGCGTTTGGGCTCGCGCGGCTGATGCCTGGCCAGAGCATACGCTGTTATGACGGGAAGCGCCACGGTCGAATCAACATAACAGACGACGGCGTCGGGCAGGCGGTCCGGGTCAACCTTGCCCCAGGAGACGGCTTCGCCGGGAGTCGCACCGGAGAGCCCGCCCGTGTCCGGCCTGGCGTCCGTCACCTGTAGAAAATAGTCGTGGCCGCGCTCGTCTATCCCGAGCACTTCCTGTATCTGCGGCTCGGTTTGGAGCATGAAGTTCTTCGGGCTGCCGCCGCCGAGGATGAAGACGGCCGAGCGCCCGCCGTGCTTGGTCCCCTTATCGCCGCGCCCGTGAATCGCGCCGCGCTTGCCTGCCAGGACGATGGCCGCCGTCTCGTTCACGTCGAGCGAGGGGTCGAAGGAGAGCTTGTTGCCCTGCAAGGCCTTGGCCGCGACGTTCATCCCGATGGACGAATCACCCGGGCTCGACGTGTAGATGGGGACGCCGTACTCGTAGGCGGCTGCCAGCAGCGACTTGTTCTCAAGCCCGAGCTTGCGCTCGCGCTCTCTCACGTAGCGCCCGCAGAGGTAATGAAACTCGGCCGTTGACATCGGCTTCTGAAACTCTTCGGCCTCGATAATCTTGCGAAAGAAGGCGTCCGTGTCCAGCAGCACGCTGTAATCGAAGAAGATGTCGTAAATCCTCACGACCTCTTCTTCGCGCAGGATGATGTCGGAGATTTGAGAGCTGCCCTGGTGCAGCGCGAGGCCGATGCCGAAATGCGTGTCGTGATAAAGGTTCGCGCCGGTCGAGATGATCCAGTCAATGAAACCGGCCCGGATGAGGGGAATCAGCGCGGAGATGCCGAGCCCTGCGGGCGTCAGCGCGCCCGTCAGAGAGAGCCCGACGGTCACTTCCGGCTCAAGCATCTTCTGCGTGAAGAGCTGGCAGGCTTCGCGCAGCCGCGCGGCGTTGTAGGCTTGAAACGAATTATCAACCAGGTCCGCGAGCGTCGTCTGGCCCGTGATCGGTTGCGGGTCAATGCGTCGCCCCTGTAGAAACCTGCTCCTCTTTTTCGCCATCTTTCCCTTTTCTCTCCGGTCGTTGTGCTGCAATTCGTTTAAGAGCCGAGGCCGCTCCGCTCCGCGCTCTTCGCTTCGGCCGGAGCGAAGCGTTCCAGGCACGGGCGACAGAGGCATCCGCTGTAGCGCAAGCGCAATCGGGCCAGCGCCGCTTCGCTCAACTTCAGTTCCGTGCACCAGCAAGCGCCCTGCGCCGCGCCGCAAGTGAACGTCTCGCCGCACGCCGCGCACGTCGCGGGCTCGCGGTATTGCGGCAAGCTCATCTCGCTCGATTTTCGCACTGTCATCAGAGGGTCTGCCTCCCGGCGTCTATTCCGCCTGTGCCTTACTCTCTTCGGCGCGGCGCAGGCGCAGGCGATTGATGCGCCTGTCGTCTGCGTCGAGCACTTCCACGTCGAGGCCGCGAATCGTCAGGCGCTCGCCCGCGCGCGGCACGTAGCCGGATTCGCTGATGACGAGCCCGGCGATGGTCGTGAAATCGTCGTCCTCTATCTCCATGTCGAAGAGCTGTTCGATCTTCCCGATCTCGGTCGAGCCGACCGCCTCGTAGTAGCCGTCGTTGGCTTCGACGATCTCGACTATCTCTTCGTGCTCCGTATCTTCGTCCTCTATCTCGCCGACGATCTCTTCCAGGATGTCCTCGACCGTCACGAGTCCGGCCACGCCCCCGTATTCATCAATGACCATCGCCATCTGCGCGCGCGCCTTCTGCATCTCTTCGAGGAGGTCCGCGACGGGCTTCGTCTCGGGGACGAAATAGACGAAGCGCAGGAGCGACCCGATCTTCTCGTCTTCCCTGGCTTCGGGCCAGCACTGGAGCAGGTCGCGGACGTAGATGAGGCCCTCGACGTTATCAATCTGGTCGCGGTAGACGGGCAGGCGCGAGTATTTCGATTCGATCATCACATCGCGGGCCTCTCGCACAGTGGCCGTCAGGGGAAGCGCGACGATCTCCGTGCGCGGCGTCATCACTTCGTTGACGCGCGTATCGCCGAACTCGATGATCGAGTGAATCAGCTCGCCCTCTTCCTCTTCCAGAATCCCTTCCTCCGCGCCGACATCAATCAGGGCCTGTATATCGTCACCGTTATCCTCTTCCTCCTCTTCGTCGCCGGTCTCCTGCACCTGCTGTTCGCGCCGCGCCTGCTTGCGGCTGTGCAGCGGGTCCGCAGTGAAGGCCAGCAGGCGATAGAAGGGGCGCACCAGCGGCAGCAGCGCCAGCAGCGTTCTCTCCGGATTACGGACGGAGATCAGGCGCGGAATCAATTGACGGAAGATGCCCGCCAGGACCAGCCCCGCGCCGAGCGCGATGAGCAGCAGGCGTGTGCCCTCGAACCAGCGCAGGAGGATTGAAGTGACGAGGACGGAGACGGCGACCAGCTGAATCTGGATGGCGGCCCCGAGCGTGAAGCGAAAGCGCGGCCTGTCCTCCAGAATCTCTTTGAGAAAAGCGGCGGCCGCCGTCGGTCGCTCTTCGGCCTCCGTAATCAGCAGCCGCAGCCCGACATCGCTCAACTGGCCGAACGCCATATCAACGATGGCCAGAAAGCTCAGCGCCAGCAGCAACAGACAGGTGATTCCTATTTCTATTTCCATATAAATGCCGTCAATCGGATGAACGCCGTCAATCGTAAATGGTCAATCGTGAATAGACAAATCATTTTGCCGTTTTCTATTCACGATTGACGATTCACGATTCACGATTGACGAATTATATTCCAAGCCGACGGCGCAGCCTCAGTTCGAGCCGGTTCATTTGACCCTCGTCCGTCTCATGATCGTATCCGCACAAGTGCAGCACCCCGTGCAGGATGAGCTGCGCCACCTCGTCCTCAAACCTCAGTCCATGTTCGGCGCACTGGCGCGCCG
>DASVWH010000041.1:0-3550 GCA_036389715.1 Pyrinomonadaceae bacterium
CGCTCGGCGAAGACCTCAACCGCATCCG
The DNA here is from genome assembly GCA_036389715.1 of Pyrinomonadaceae bacterium. GTDB lineage: Bacteria > Acidobacteriota > Blastocatellia > Pyrinomonadales > Pyrinomonadaceae > DASVWH01. The sequence continues at coordinate 29 of DASVWH010000041.1, forward strand.
CCAGGCCATCATCGCCACGGGCTATCTGGCCCCGCAGCTCGAAGACGAGCGCGTCGTGCTCGACTCGGCCGCCAATCGCGTGACGATTACGGTCACGGGCAGCATCGGCCCGAAGGTCGAGGTGGCCGTCAGGAACTACACTCTCAAGGAGAAGACGCTGCGCGCGCTCCTGCCCATCAAGCGCGAGGGCAACATTGACTGGTCCGTGATTAACGAGGGCGAGCGCCGTCTGCGCAACCGCTTGCAGGAGGACGGCTACTTCTTTGCGGATGTCACGGCCGTCTGCACGGTCACGCCGCCGACGCCCGCCACCGAGCCCAACGGCACGCCCGAGACCTGCCAGAGCATCAACCCCGCGGAACTGGGCGGACGCACCGTCAACGTCACCTACAACGTCGAGACAAACCGCCGCTTCAAGCTGACGGACATTCGCCTCGAAGGCACGAAAGAACTGAAGCTCGAAGATGTCGAGAACGACCTGCGGACGCAGAGGGCCAATGCGCTCGGCTTCATCCCGCTGCTCGGGTACGGCCGCGGCTACACGAGCCGCGAGCTGCTGGAACAGGACCGGCGGACGATTCAGACCAGGGTCCGCGACCTCGGCTACAGGCAGGCGACCGTTGACATCCGCCAGGGCGTCTCGATCGACGGCGAGAACCTGATTATCACCTTCGCCGTCAGGGAAGGCATACGGACGGAGATAGCGGGCGTCGAGATTCGCGGCAACAAGCTCTACACGGACGCACGCCTGCGCAACGAGATTGCCGAGGCGGGCGAGAAACGCTGCGCGGCCCGCTTCGCCGAAGGCGACTACACGCCGTGCTTCAGGACGGTCGCGGGCCAGCCCTTCTCGCGCACACAGGCGCGCGCCGACGGCGATGCGCTGCTCAATCTCTACGCGCGCAACGGCTACATTGACGCGCAGCTGGACTTCTCCATCGTCGAATTGCCGCGCGTGACCTTGCCCGACGGGACCGAGCAGCAGCAGGTCCGCCTCGTCTACACCCTCGGGAAAGAGGGCGATAAGGTCTTCATCAATCGCATCCTCGTCAACGGCAACGTCAGGACCAAAAGGGAAGCCATCCTCGCGGCCATCCCGCTGCGTGAAAACGAGGTCCTGCGCTCCGACAAGCTGACCGACGCCGAGCGCGCGCTCTACGCGACGGACGCTTTCCGCCAGGTCCTCATCCGCACGGAAGCCGCGGGCGAGACCGCCTCCGGCTTTAAGCGCCGCGATGTCATCATCGATGTCGAAGAGCTCAAGCCGCGCGAGATGAGATACGGCGGCGGCTATTCGACGGACAACGGGCCGCTCGGCTTCTTCGACATCCGCAACCTGAACATGTTCGGGATGCTGCGACAGGGCGCGTTTCGCATCCGCGGCAGCCGCCGCCAGCAGACCGTCCGCCTCGAATACACGGACCCGCGCTTTCGTCGCTACGGCGATAATCAATTCGCGCCGCTCGCGCTCTCGGCCCAGTACCAGCGCGACACGACCGTCACGCGCTTCTTTCGCTCGACCATTGATCGCGGCAACTTCGGCATCGTTCAAAGACTGGACGAGGAAGGCAAGCCGATTGACCAGTTCGGCGACCGCACGGGCGAGCCGACCATCAATCGCTTCACCGTCAACGCCGAGACGCAGCGCGTCCTGAGCCGCGAGACGCGCAGCATCCTCTTCCTGCGTTACAACTACGAGGACGTGCGGCTCTATAACATCAACAGCCTTTTGATCGCTTCCATCCTGCGGCCGGACAGGGCTATCAGGCTCTCGCGGCTCGGCACGACCTTCGTCCGGGACACGCGCGACAGCCAGTTCGACCCGACGCGCGGCGATTACCTGACGCTCGACTACGCGGTCGCGCTCAGGCAGTTGGGCGGCAATCTCTCTTTCAACAAGTTTCTGGGCAACTACCGGCGCTACCACATGTTGAAGGGCATCAGGCGAACGGTCCTGGCGGGCAGCGTCACGCTCGGCCTGGCCAATCTCTTCAACCCGCGCGACCGCGACGACATCCCCGGCATCAACGACGTGGACCTGACGCTGCCCATCAGCGAGCGTTTCTTCTCGGGCGGCTCAACCACCCTGCGCGGCTTCGGCTTTGAAGAGGCCGGGCCGCGGCTCGTCATCTGCGCCAACGGCGCGGTCGCGCCCGGCCAGAGCTGCGCGGGCGGAACGCTGCGCAACCAGCAGGGCGAACCCGTGCCCTTCAATCCCTTCACCGTCCCCGTCGGCGGCAACGCCCTGGCCATCGTTAATTTAGAGGCGCGCGCCAGCCTGACCAAGCTCTTCCAGGTCGTTCCCTTCTATGACGGCGGCAACGTCTTTCGTCACGTCCGCGACATCTTTGGCCGGGGCCAGGCTCCCGACGGCAACCCGAACCTGCTGGCCAGGTGGACGCACACGGTCGGCCTCGGCATCGGCATCAAGACGCCTATCGGCGGAACGCTCTCCATTGATTACGGCTTCCTGCTCAACCCGCCGGAGTTCCTGATTCCGCAGGGCGACAGCAGCACCGCGATCTTTCGTCCCAAGCGCGGGCAGCTGCATTTTCGCTTCACTAGAGCCTTTTGAGCCGGAGCGGATAACGCGCGACGCAGCAGAGTGGAAAGGAAAAGACGATGAGAAAAATCAGCTTGAGCGAAGGGCCGAAGCGGCCGTTGAGAATCTTGCTTCTTTTAACCTTCGCCCTCTTGCCGCTCTCGCCCTGTCGCGCTCAGGGCGTGGTTGACAGGATGGTGGCGACCGTCAACAACGGCGGCGCGCGCCCGGACCTGATTACTTATTCCGACATCCTCTGGCAATTGGCGCTTCAGCCCGACACGCCGCTCACTAGTCCCAGCTCCGAAGCTCTCAACCGCGCCCTGAACCTGCTCATCAGCCAGCGCCTGATCTACCAGGAGGCCGAGAGATTGCCCTCCATCGCGCCGACGGACCAGGAGATTAAGGCCAGGCTCGACGAGTTCGTCAGCCTCTTTCCCTCGCAGGCGGAGTTTTACCAGCGCGTCGCTGGCGTCGGCCTCAGCTCCGAGCAACTGCGAGAGATCATTCGCCAGCGCGTCGCGATAGAGAAGTACCTGGACTTTCGCTTCCGCTCCTTCACGGTCGTGACCCCGAAGGAGATAGAGGATTACTACCGAGAGGTCTACGTCCCACGGCTGCGCCGCCAGCAGCCCGGCCGCATCGTCCCGGAACTGAAGGACGTTTCGCGCGAGATCGAATCCACTCTGACCGAAAGCAAGATCGAAACAGACACCGACGCCTTCCTCGACAACGCACGCGAGCGCGCCGAGATAGTGATTCTCAATCCGGTCTAAATGCGGTCTCGCTCCTCCCGGGGCCATCGAATACCAATCATCAGCGACGGCTTTATCTGCAAGCAGGGTGTTCGGCAGGAAAACCCTAAATTCAACCCCCGAAGGAGAATCAACCGGATGAGTGAAGAGACCAGAGAAGAACTGGACAAAGAGTTGAAGGACGAAGACAAACGGGCCAATGACGATCAGGGCGGCAGCTCCCGT
>DASVWH010000042.1:0-30607 GCA_036389715.1 Pyrinomonadaceae bacterium
GTCTACGCCAAGGGGCGCGGCATCGTCGTCTCGGAGCCCTCCATCGTCGCCATCAACAAGGTCACCAACACGCCCGAGGCCGTCGGCAAGGAGGCCAAGGAGATGCTGGGCCGGACGCCCGGCAACATCGTCGCCATCCGCCCGATGAAGGACGGCGTCATCGCCAACTTTGAAGTGACGGAGAAGATGCTTCAGCACTTCATCCGCAAGGCGCACAACGGGAAGACCTGGGTCAGCCCGCGCGTCGTCATCGGCATCCCCTCGGAAATCACGCAGGTCGAGCGCCGCGCCGTCGAAGATTCCGCCTACCGCGCCAAGGCTTCCGAAGTTTACCTGGTCGAAGAAGCGATGGCGGCGGCCATCGGTGCGGGCCTGCCGATTACGGAGCCGCACGGCAACATGGTCGTGGACATCGGCGGCGGGACGACAGACATCGCCGTCATCTCGCTCTCGGGCATCGTCTATTCGCGGGCGGTGCGCGTCGCCGGCAACGAGATGGACGAGGCCATCACGCACTACATCAAGCGCAAGTACAACCTTTTGATCGGCGAGCGCACGGCCGAGCTGGTCAAGATGGAGCTGGGCTCGGCCTTCCCGCTCGACGAGCAGCTCTCGATGGAAGTGCGCGGGCGCAACCTGATCGAAGGCATCCCGAAAACCATCGTCATCACGGACGAAGAGATACGCGAGGCGCTGGCCGATTCGGTCTCGACCATCGTCAACGCCGTGCGCGTCGCGCTGGAGAGGACGCCGCCGGAGCTTTCCGCAGACATCGTCGAACGCGGCATCGTCCTGACGGGCGGCGGCGCGCTCCTTAAGAACCTGGACCGCAGGCTCTCAATCGAGACGGGCCTGCCCGTCAGCCTGGCCGAAGACCCGCTCTCCTCGGTCGTGCTCGGGACGGGCAAGATGCTCTCCGACTTCAACCTCCTCAAACGCGTCAAGTGGGACAACACGCTGACGAGCGGAACGTAATAAGTAGTGATGAGTGATGAGTAATGGGTGATGAGTAAAAGCCTCTCACACGTCACTCATTACTTATCACTCATCACTCATCACTGTTTTTATGGCGACGACACGCACGCAAAAGGAGATACGACAGCGCGCGCCCTGGTGGCTGATCGGGCTGCTGCTCTTTAACGTCGCGCTGATGATGTACGACGCGCGCGACGAGGTGACGAAGCAGCGGATGATTCGCGTCCTCGCGCAGTCCGTTATCTCGCCCTTCCAGCGCCTGACTTCGAGCACGGGCAGCGCCGGGCTCGGCTTTTTCCAGCGTCTGGCCAACATGCGCAACGCCGTCGCCGAAAACGAGCAGTTGAAGCAGCGCGTCGAGCAGATGGAGCAGCAATTGCGCGCGACACAGGCCGACCGCGACGAGAACGAGCGCCTCAAGACCCTCCTCGATTTGAAAGAGCAGGGGCAGTATCAGATGGTCGCGGCCCGCGTTATCTCGCGCGACCCGTCCATCTGGTTCGATACCGTGACGATCAATCGCGGCAGGTCTTCGGGGATAGAGTTGAACATGCCGGTCGTGACGCCGGGCGGCATCGTCGGGCGAGTGGTCGGGACCAGCCCCTGGACGGCCCAGGTCATGCTCGTGACGGACGAAAAGGCTGCGGCCGGGGCGGTCGTCGGCCAACTGGGCCAGTCGAGCGCGCTCGGCTCGGTCAGGGGTCTCGGCGAGAACGGGCTGCTGGAGATGCGCTATGTGCCCGGCCTTGAGGAGGTCAACAGCGGCGATTACGTGCTGACCACGGGGCAGGACGGTATCTACCCCCCTGGACTGAGCGTCGGGCAGGTGGTAGAGGTCAAGCACGGCTCGGCGACCGTCCCGCACGTCATCAAGATTAAGCCGAGCGCGCACCTGAATGCGCTCGAAGAGGTCGTCGTCTTGCAGTACCATCCGCCGCAGCGCACTGCGCCCGATCAGGTATTGCCGAATGTGGAGAAGAAAAAGTGAGCGGTGAGCAGTCAGCAGTGAGCAGTTAAAAAGCTGCCGCGCCGCCCGGCGACTGCTTACCTGCTCACTGCTGACTGCTCACTTTTTGAGATGCGTCAACTGAAAATCGCGCTCGTGCTGGCGGTGGCGGTTATCCTCCAATCGTCGCTGCGGGCCGTCTGGCCACCGCTGGTTTATGCCGATCTGCCGCTAATTGTGGTAGTCTATTTTGCGCTGCAACGCGACGCGCTCCAGGCGCTGTTCGTCGGAGTAGTGGCGGGGCTCGTGACGGATGCCCTCAGTGGGGGGCTGCTCGGCTCGGGCGGCTTCTCGAAAACGCTGGTCGCGTATTTGATAGTCAGTCTCTCGACGCGCGTGATGCTCGACAACCCCCTGGCGAGAATCCCCGTCTTAGCAGGTGCGTCGCTGCTCGACGATACCGTTTACGTTCTCCTCAACCGGATGCTCGGCCCCTCGCCGCTCATCCCCTTTGTCGAGCAGGCTTCGCTCAAGCTGATTGCAACCACCATCGGGGGAACAATAATTTTCTACCTGCTCGACCTAATCTTTAGCGACCGCGCGCGCCAGCGCCGCCAGCTCGCCTTCAGGCGTCGCATCGCCCGGCGCACATCATTTAGGATCGGCAGGAGACGATGAGGGGCTCGGAGTTTTCAGTTTTGAGTTTTGAGTTTTCAGTTAAAATGCAGGTGGAGTGGCGGCAATAGGCATTAGGCATTTATCTTTAGTGAAAACTCGAAACTGAAAACTGAAAACTGAAAACCGACTTATGAAATTCGAGGACGATTCACAAAACCTGCGCATCCGGCTGCGGATCATCCACGTGCTGGTCGTGCTGATGATCGCGGCGCTGGGCGTCAGGCTCTACTATTTGCAGGTCATCCGCGGCGCTTACTATGCCGAGCGCGCCGAGAATCAGCGCATTCGTTTGCTGCCCATTCTCGCGCCGCGCGGCGTCGTCTTCGACCGCAACGGCAAGCTGCTGGTTGATTCGCGCCCCATTTATAACGTCATCCTCTCGCGCGAGGACATGAAGGGCAAGGATTTCGGCTCGCTCATCAAGCCGCTGTCGGAAGGTCTCGGCGTTGACGCCGAAGACCTCGGCGCACGCTTCGAGCAGGTTAAATCGCAGGCCGCCTTCGAGTCTATCCTGGTCAAGGAGAACGCCAACACGGCCGACATCGCCTGGGTGGATGCGCACACGCTGGAGCTTCCAGAGCTGCGCGTCGAGCAGCAGCCGCAGCGCCATTACCCCGAGAACGGCAAGCTCTCGCACGTGCTCGGCTACGTCGGCGAGATCAACCCGGAGCAGTTAGAGCTGCCACAGTATAAAGACAAGGGCTACCGGCCGGGCGACATCATCGGGCAGGAGGGATTGGAGAAGGTCTACGACGAGTTTCTGCGCGGGCGCGACGGCTATCGCAAAGTGATAGTTGACAGCCGGGGCCATATCCAGAGCGAGATCGAGGTGGTCGAGCCGCAGCCGGGACAGGACCTGGTGACGACGATCGACTCGGACCTACAGGATGCCGCCGAAGAGCAGCTGCGCAGCACTCCGACCAAGCGCGGCGTGATCGTCGCCATGGACCCGAACACGGGCGAGATACTGGCGCTCGCGTCCTCGCCCTCCTACGACCCGAACCTCTTCTCGCAGCGCATCGCAAGCAAAGAGGGGCGCGCCGAGTATGCCAAGCTCAAGGCCGACCCGGAGACGCCGCTGCTCAACCGCGCGATTCAGGGCCGCTATCCGCCCGGCTCGACCTGGAAGATTCCGATGGCCATCGCCGGGCTCCAGCAGGGCGCAATCACCATCGAGCATTCCAGCATCCTGTGCGGCGGCGGCATCACCATCGGCAACAAGTTTACGCGCTGCATGAGCAATCACGGGACGCCCGCGCTGCGCGAGGCCATCACGCATTCCTGCGACGGCTATTTCTACCGCCTCGGCCTCAAGATGGGCATTGACGGCATCATGCAGATGGTTGACGAGTTCGACTTCAACAAGCGGACCGGCATTGACTTGCCGCACGAGATCGTCAGCTGGACGCCCTCGCCCGCCTTCAAGGCGAAGATGCAGCCGCGCGACCCCGAATGGAAAGACATAGACACGGTTTACGCTTCGTTCGGGCAGGTTTACGACATCGTGACGCCCATCTCGCTGCTGCGCACGGTGGCGGGCATCGGCGTCGGAGGCCGTCTCTACGTCCCGCACCTCTTCAAGGAGGCCAGGGCCATCGGCGACCCCGGCACGCCAGACTACAGGCCCGCCCGCACCTTTGACCGCACCGAGCCGAAGGTCGTCCCGATTCCAGATGACCAGCACCACCTGGTCGTCGAAGGGATGTGGGGCGTGGTCAATAACGGCGGGACGGCGGCGAGAATCAAGATGGCAGGCTTCGACATCGCGGGCAAGACCGGGACGGCGCAGGTCGTCGGGCTCGGCAAAGACGTGGGCGCGAACAAGGACCACGCCTGGTTCGTCTCCTACGCGCCCGCCTACAAGCCTGAGATTGCCTGCCTCGCGCTGATCGAAAACGTCGGCTTCGGCGGGACTTACGCGGCCCCGGCCGTGCGCGCCCTCTACGACGTTTACTATCGCAAGACACGCAACGAGCCGCCCCCCGGCTCACAACTGGCACAAATCAGAAAACCGTAAGTGGTCAATGGTCAATAGTAAATGGTAAATCGTGAATAGAAAAAGAAAGCTGCTCTTATCTATTGACCATTAACCATTGACCATTGACGATTCACTAAATGGCAGCAATCTTAGAAAAACGCAGTTTACGTGATTTCGACTGGGTGCTGGCGGCGCTGGCGATAGCCATCGTCGTCTTCGGCACGTGGCAGATTCACAACGCGCAGCCGACGGAGACCTACTGGCAAAAGCAGCTCATCGGGCTCGGCATCGCGCTCGTGGCGATGATCGCCGTGGCGTTCACGGACTATCGCAAGTTCGTCAACATCGCGCCCGCCTTCTACATCTTCGGCCTGGTCCTGCTGGCAATCGTGCTCATTCCGGGCATCGGGATGAAGATTAACGGGCAGCGCTGCTGGATCAAGCTGCCGCTGGTCGGGCAGTTTCAGCCTTCGGAGTTCGTCAAGATTCCGACCGTCCTGATGCTGGCGCGTTATTTCGGCCGACGGCGTCAAACCGCCCTGACGATTAAGGAGACCATCGTCGGGCTGATGATCCTGGCCCTGCCGCTCGGCCTGATTATGCTTGAGCCCGACGTTGGCCAGGCCATCACGTACCTGCCGCTGCTCGGCGTCGTCCTGTTTCTCTCTTCGGTGCGGATGTCACTGGTCGTCGGGGCTGTCGTGCTAAGCCTGGTGGCCGCGCCCGCGGCCTACTTCATAGGGGTCAAGACGGGGGTCTTGAGCGGCTACAAGCTCGAACGCATCAACGTCATTCTCGACCCTGAGAACGCCGACAAGCGCGGCTTCGGTTATCACACGTGGCAATCCATCGTGACGGTCGGCAAGGGCGGGCTGACGGGCGCGGGCATCTCGACCGAATACTCGCAGAGCCGTCTCAAATTCCTGCCCGAGCCGCACAGCGATTTCATCTTTGCCGTGACGGCCGAGACGACCGGATTTCTCGGCTGCATGCTGCTCCTGATGGCCTACGCGCTGTTTATCACCAGGCTGATAAACGGCGCACGGCGCGCGCCGGACAGAACGGGGATGCTCGTCATCATGGCGATTGTCGGCGGGCTGGCCTTTCAGCTCTTCATCAACGTCGGGATGGCGCTCGGCATCATGCCGGTCATCGGCGTTCCGCTGCCGATGATGAGCGCCGGACTCTCTTCCGTGTTGGCCACCTTCATCGCCATCGGCTTTGCCATCAGCGTCCAGCTCCGCCGCTTCGTCAATTAGACCCGGCCGCCGAAGGGTGAAGCCCGCCGGGAGTTCGTTCATCGTCAGGCTTTCAGGATAGTCAAAAGGATAAGCAGGAGAAAGGGGCCCCAGACTCAGGACATTTGAGTCTCGGGCCCCTTTCTCCTGCTTGTCGTGTCTGCCCTTCGGGGCTTTCTGCGCGGCCCGTTAACGGCTGCGTTTGACCGTCCGCTGGCCGTGTGCGTTCTTCTGTGTGCTCTTCTGCGCGCCCTCCCGGATGCTCTGTTCGAGGGCGGCAAGGCGCTGTTCCATAGCGGAGTTGGCCGAGCGCAGCGCGCCCAGCTCCGCGCGCAGTTGTTCGACCTCGGCGGCTTTGCGTTGCAGCTCAACGGTCCGCTGGTCCAGAGCCTTGACGGCCGCCAGGCTGACCCCTGCCAGGTCCTGCACGCCGATTGAAGTATTGCCCGTGCCGAGGCTGAACTGCTGGTAGAAGTCTTCGGCCATCGGACCGAGGTGACGCACCTGCTGGCCCTCGGAGATGTAGTTCCAGGTGCTCACCGGAATCCGGCGAAGGCGCGAGAGGATGTCCTCGCCGCTGACCGAGAGGAAGTTCTCCTTGGTCGTGCGGCTCGACGTGCAGTTGAAGACGCCGCTGCCCGCCGGGAGGTTACAGCCGGTCGTGCCGCCGAGGTTGGTGCGGAAGCGGAAACCGCCCGTCGCGCGCAGGGCGAACTCGTTGTTCGCCGTGTTGCGGAACGTGTCGGCGGTCTGCTGGGCCGAGCCGTCGCTCCAGATGAACGTGCCGGTGAAGCCGTTGTTCGAGGCGAACTTGCCCATCGCCGTCGTGTGATCCTGATCGGCCGTCACGTTGTAGCCGATGGCGACCGCCGCGAGGCCGCGGATGTTGAAGGTGTCGGGGTCGCAGCGGCCGTTGATGAGCGGCCCGCCCGACTTGGCGTTGTTGCCGAGCGCCACGCCGTAGGTGTCGCACACGCGGTTGCCCGCGCCCGCCGAGAACCCGGCCGCACCCTTCACCTGGTTGCCGCTGCCGAAGACGATGCTGGAAGTGCTCTCGGCCGAGTTAGTGTCGCCGAAGGCGAGCGCGTAGAGGCCGATGGCGGTCGAGTTCGAGCCGCCCGCCCACGAGAAGAAGCCGACATTGGCGTCGTCCCACTCGTTGTCGGCGTAGCCGGAGCGGAAGGCCCCCTTGTAGCTGTCCCACGAAGTGCGGTAGCCCTTGCCCTGCATGGGCGGGACGCCGATGCCGAGGTTGCCGGTGGCGACGAAGCTGCCGTTCTGGAAGACCTTGAACCAGGCGGGCGTGTGGCCGCCGGGGCCGCTGCAACAGGTCGAGCCGCCGCGCAGGTTAATCATCGGAGCCGTGCCGTTGGCGTCGCCGACCGAGAGCTGCTCCGCGCCGGGAACGAACTTGATGAAGTTCGCGTCCGTGTAAGCCTTATTCGTAGCGTCGCCCGCGTTGACGGGGTTGCCGACGTTCGTGATGAGCGCGTTGTTGGCGGAGAGCCCCGCGCCGAAGACGTTCGCGCCGGACCAGGCGTTCGCGCCGTTGAGACGCGCCATGTTGGCCGAGTGGCGGTTGTCGCCGATGACGCCGACGGTCGCCGGGTCGTTGATGGCGTTGACGATGCTCGTGCCGGTCATCGCGCCGCCCGCGGTGGTCATGGAAGAGCCGTCCGGGAAGATGAGTGCGCTGCCCGTCCCGCTGATCTTGACGTTACCGGCCACTTCGAGCCGTGCCGTCGGCGCTTCGGTCCCGATGCCGACCTGGCCCGAAGGCTTGATTGACATCCGCACCTGGTCGTCTCCCGTGCTGAAGATAACAGAGCCTTCGCGCCCGACCGGCGAGGGAACATTACCGGCCGAGATTGACATCGCGCCGCGCTGGTTCGGGAAGAGCGAGTAGGTGTTGCCGCGCATGGCGAAGTAGGGGCCGTTGAGGGCCGAGAAGGCCGGGGTAGAGCTGGCGATGAAACCGGCCGTCTTAGAGTTGCTGTCCATGAAGAGCAGATTGCTGTCGGTGCCGGAAGTCGGCGTGGCCGTCATCTGGATATTGCCGCCGTTGACGACAAGGTTGCCGCCGTTCTCCGAGAGGACGGAATCGCCGAGCGAGCCGCTTGGCCCGTCGGTCCACTTGGCTATCCTGCCCGTGCTGCCCGTCCCTGTCGCGGAGGTCCCGAAGGTCGGGACGCCGCCCGTGCCGCCCGTGCGCGGCTGCGCGTCGGCCGCAGACTTGAGCACTGTTCCGTCAGCGAAGACGATGCCGTCGCTGGCGCGGATAGTCCCGTTAACGTCGAGCGTCGTTTCCGGCTTATCCGTGCCGATGCCGACGCGTCCTTCCGGCGTAATCCGCATCTGCTCAGTCTCGGTCGCGTTGAAGAAGCCGCCCGTGCGGAAGGTGAGCGGGCCGCTGGTGCTCGTCACCTGCCCGGCCTGACCGTCGTGCGCCGTGACCGTCACCGAGCGCTCCTTACCTTCGCTCAGGACGGTCAGGGAATCATTATTCTCGGCCGCTTCGATCTTCTGCGACTTGCGGGCCGCGTCGAGGGCCTGCCGCTGGGCGGGGGTCAACTCTTCGCTGCCCAGGCGCTTGAGCGTTATCCGCCCTGATTGCAGCGAGATAGAGCCGAGACGCTGTCTCAGCTTGCCCTGTAAATCTCTGACCGTGACGACCAGTAGATACGAGCCGTCGGCCATCACTTGCGGGACATCAGCTATCCTCCAGTCGAGAATATTGCCCTGCTTGAGGCCCGAGTCGAAAAGCTGCTCGCCGCCCGAAGTGTAAATAGTGAGCCGTATTTGCAGGACCTCGCCGGGGGAGGTGAAACGCGCGCCCGCGGCCGAGTTTGAAGCCGTGACGGCCGGTGCGGGCGCTGCCGCGGACTGGACGGCGGACCCATCTGCCTGCGCCATCGCCGTGGCGGAATTAACTAAGAGGATTAATGCGAAGATGGCTATAAGCCGAAAACGTTGAATCATCATCTCAAGGCTCCTTTGAAAAATGCAATCATCAGAGCGTGTCACCGTCTTGACTGCTTCAGTGTTTATCCCACTGGAAGTTTTGTAAATACGCCCTCATTTCCTAACGCGGATTTTCAGCCTGAGATGAATCACGCGGCCCCGGAAGCGCTCGAAAATTTCCTGAATCCGGTGAATGATGGAGAGAGGCGCAGGCCCGAGAGAAAGCGCCGGGCCGATTCTGCGACGGCACTGAAATCCAACCGCCCCGCCGGGGAGCCGCGTGAGCCGGGTTTGCAGAATGAGCCGGGAAAGGGTTTCGCCGATTTTCAGAATGAGTTGGGAAAAAGGGTTCGCTGACGCCGCGTGAAGCGCACGGCGGCGCGGGATTTAGAGATTCGGGCGCAGGCGCTCGGGGCAGTGGATACGGGCTCTTGCTAGTCGGCCATCAGGACAGACAATTCGCCGAGCGGCATTGATTCCCTCGCATCCGCTGCGGAGGATTGGTCGCGGGTGACGTGGCGATAGAGGATGTCGCGCTGCTGCGGGGTGAAACCGGCTTCGCGGATCAGGTAGCGGAGCATCTTTTCGTCGGCGATGTTGTGCGCGCCCGCCGCCGAGACGACGTTCTCTTCGATCATGATCGAGCCCATGTCGTCCGCGCCGAAGCGCAGCGCCACCTGCCCGAGTTTTAACCCTTGGGTCAGCCAGGACGACTGAAAATGCTCTATGTTGTCGAGGAAGAGGCGCGAAACGGCGAGCATCTTGAGATAATCGATGCCGGTCGGCTCCTCCTTGATGCGGCGGCCGAGCGCCGTGTTGTCGCGCTGAAAGGTCCAGGGAATAAAGGCCGTGAAGCCGCCCGTCTCGTCCTGTAGGTCGCGGATGCGCTGCAAGTGTCGGACGCGGTGGACCACCGTGTCGCCGATGCCGAACATCATCGTCGCCGTCGAGCGCAGGCCCACACGGTGGACGGCGCGCATGACGGCCAGCCATTCGTCGGTCGTGCATTTCGTCGAGACGCGCTTGCGGACCTCGTCGTCCAGAATCTCGCCGCCGCCGCCCGGCAGGCTGTAGAGCCCCGCTTCCTTCAGACGCGAAAGAATCGTCTCGTAATCGAGCCCCGAGATGAGGTGAATGTTATGAATCTCGGGCGGAGAGAAGCAGTGCAATTGAAAGCGCGGATATTCGGCGTGCAGCGTGCGCAGCAGCTCTTCGTACCACTCGATGCCGAAATCCGGGTGGAGCCCGCCCTGCATCAACACGCCGGTCCCGCCGAGCGCGATGGTCTCGTCTATCTTCCGCCGAATCTCGTCGAGCGAGTGGACGTAGGTCTCCTCGTGTCCGGGCCTGCGGTAGAAGGCGCAGAAGGTGCAGACGACGTTGCAGACGTTCGTGTAATTGATGTTGCGGTCAATGATGTAGGTGACTATGCCGCGGGGATGCCAGCGCTTGCGAATCTCGTCGGCGGCCAGGCCGATGCGGACGAAATCGTCGGATTCGAGCAGCGCCGTGCAATCAGCGGCGGTCAGGCGCTCGCCCCCGAGCGCGCGTTCCAGGATGGGTTGAATATCTGTGCTCTTCATCATTTGCTTCGATGGCTCTCCCGCCGCTTTCCAGTTGCCGCGCCCCAAGCCGAGGGCGAGAAAGCCTGACACTCCGACCGGGCGATAAGGAGATTATCCCAGAGCGGCGGGCAATCGTACAGTGAAAGTCGTGCCCCTGCCCGCCTCGCTGCTGACCTCTATCTCGCCGCCGTAGCGTTGCAGGATGGCGTAGCAGGTGGCGAGCCCGAGCCCGGTTCCCTTCTCGCCCTTGGTGGTAAAGAGCGGGCGGAAGAGCTTCTCCTGCACTTCGGGGCTCATCCCCTCGCCCGTGTCGCTGACTTCGACCACGCCGCGCGCGGCTTCGGCGCGCGTCAGGACCGTCACCTGTCCCTCGCCCCGGATGGCGTCAACGGAATTGCGCAGAAGATTGACGAAGACCTCGCGCAGCTCGCTCGCGCTGGCCAGCACGGGCGGCAGCCCCGCGGCCAGCTCGGTCCTGAAATTTATCCGCGCGCCGCGCTCATCCTGCGAAGCCCGCGCGTAGTCTTCCGTAAAGGCTATCGAGTCCCTGACCAGCTCGTTCAAATCTAAGGGCGAGAGGCCCTGCGGCGTTCGCGGGTGATGGCGCGCGCTCTCGCGTATGCGCTTGACCATCTCCTCGCCGTCGTCGCTCGCCTTCAGAATCTTCTGCACACGCCCGCGGGCAAACTCGTCTTCGGCCAGGTGCGCCAGCAACAGCTCGGCGTTTCCGCGAATCACCGTCAACAGATTATTGAAGTTGTGCGCGACTCCGGCCGCCACCTCGCCGACCTCGCGCAAACGCTCGCCGCGCACCAGATGCTCGCGCAGCGCCGACTGCTCCGTCACATCGCTGACGGCGACCAGGCAGAGATTCGAGCCCTCTTTTGTGAAGCTGGTGAGCGTGATTTCCACCTCCCGCGGGCGCTCGGGAAACGGGAAGTGAAAGTGAAAGGCGGCGACCAGCCCGGCGCGGTGCATCGTCTCCTGAAAACGCCCGTAGAACTCCCTGACCTGCGTGCAGGGAGCGACCTCTGTGAAGAAGTTTCGGCCGATCACCTGCTCCCGGCTGCGGTTGGCTAGCTGCTCCTCGCGCGCGTTGTAGAAGAGGATGACGCCACGCTCGTCCAGGACCACTATGCCGTAAGGCAGGAGGTCGAGCGTGGCGAAATCCATCTCCGGCAACTCCTGCGAGATGGGAAATCTTAGTTGCTCCATGATTGATTTCCTGCGCAGCCTGCGCTGGCTCTACCCGCCGACCATTTGCAAGGGGCGCACTTCTGGGATCATCCCGTGCTTGTGCGCGAGCCTGTAAAAGAGGTCGAGGCCCGCACGCATCTCCCGGCTCAAATCGAAGGAGATATTTTCCAGCAGGTAAGACCTGACCTCAGCGAGCGGGAGATTAACCGCGCGGCTGTAAAGCGCAGCAATCTCCGCGACGTGCGCCAGCCCCTCGTCACGCGCCCCTGCAAAATCAATCCTGCCAACACTCTCCAACTCATCACGCCGCGCCATCCACATGGCGAAGACGAAGCCGAGGCCCGTATGTTTGCGCCAGAGGTCGGCCAGATCATACACAATCACGCCGCGCCGCGAGAAGGTCATCGCCGGATCGCCGATAATCAGCGCCGCATCACTGCGCGCGAGCATCGCTTCCAGGTCCGGCGCGCCCTCGGTCCACTCCGGCTCGAAACCTAAAAACTCACGAAAGATAATGCGCACCAGCGTCGCAGAGGTGCGCGAAGAGACATCGAGCGCGACCGTCCTGATGCCCCGCAGGTCTGCGAACTCGTCGCGTGTCACGAGCACGACGCTGCGCACGCGCGAGGTTGAGCCGACGCAGACGCCCGGCACTATGCGGAGGCCCTCTATCCGCTGGTATTCGATGACGGGCACGAGCGCCGCCTGGACCTCGCCGCGCGCCAGCATGTCTGCGCAACGCGCGGGCGCGGTGTCCGTCACCAGCTCCACTTCGCGCCGCCTCGTTCCGCGCATAAAGCTCCAGATGAGCGGGACCGTGTTCAAATAACTGGAAGCGGCCAGCCGCGGCGCGCGCTTAGCGTCCGCCATCCGGCCCGGCTCCTTTTTGCTCATTCTGCCCGCTCATGCGTTTCGACTCGAAGCGATGCTAACAAAACAAGGCGCAAGGCCAAAGCTCGAAGCCGGGCCGCAAACCAGTATCAAAAATTTTCCGGCGCGCGAGACTACTCTGCTCGCGCTTTTACCTTCGGCCATCTTTGCGCCTTTCACCTTTTGCCTTTTGCCTTTATATTTGTCGGCGACAGGGTGAGAGCCGTTTATGCGCATTTATGATATCAGCGTGCCGATCTCGGCCGCGACGCCCACTTATCCGGGCGACCCCGGCGTCGAAATCAGGCAATGGGCGGCGCTCGCCGAGGGCGACCCGGCCAACGTCTCGCTGCTTCACTTCGGGGCTCACACGGCGACGCACGTTGACGCCCCGGCGCATTTCATCGCGGGCACGCCCGGCGTCGGCGCGCTGCCGCTCGAAGCACTTCTGGGCGAAGCTCACGTCGTGGCGATTCCTGAAGACGCGGCCGCGATCACGCCCGCGCACCTCGCCGCGCACGACTTCAGCGGTGCGACCCGCGTGCTCTTCAAGACGCGCAACTCCGCCTTCTGGTCCGACATGACGCAGGGCTTTCGCAAAGATTTCACTTACCTCGCGCCGGACTCAGCGCGCGTCCTGGTCGAGCTGGGCGTGCGGCTTGTCGGGATAGACTATCTATCCATCGAAGAGTTCGGCTCCGAAAAGTTCGAGGCGCACCGGACGCTGCTCTCAAGCGGCATCGTCATTCTCGAAGGGCTGGACCTGCGAGCGGTTGAGGCTGGCGTCTACGAGTTGCTGTGCCTGCCTTTGAAGATTGCGGGCGGGACGGGCGACGGCGCACCGGCACGCGCCGTCCTGCGCGGAAGGGACTAGGACCGGATGCTGCCTGAAGAGTTTCGAGCCGCGCGCCGGGGGCTGGCGCAATTGACTATTCCCGAGCTGATCGAGCTTTTACGGAGCGAGGAGCTAAAGACACGCTTCCTCGCAGAGATGTGCCTGCGCGAGGCGACATCTACCTGACTAAATTTCCGGCCCGCGGCGTCGCGGGCAGAGCGCACTCAAGCGATAGCGGAATGGCGCGAATGGTGGCGCGCTCATCGAGACACCTTCAAAAAGCGATGGCAGACTCCAAAAGACCAGACCGCACAGGGACCGGCATGAGCAGGCCGGAGGCCGACCGCGCCACGATGGAAAGCCCGGGCTATCGCGAGCGCGTCTACGAGATCGTGCGCCGCATTCCGGCGGGCCGCGTCATGACCTACGGGCAGATTGCGGAGCTGCTCGGCGAAGGCTACACGGCGCGCACGGTCGGCTTCGTCATGCACGCGGCCGATGAAGAGACGACGCCCTGGCATCGCGTCATCAACTCGCAGGGCGCATGCTCGACCGGGCGCATCATCCTGCCGCCGGACAAGCAGCAGCGAATGCTCGAAGCCGAGGGCGTGGAATTTAATGCGCGCGCTCGCTGCGACCTCGGCCGCTATCGCTGGCTGCCGGAAGAGACGCCGACGGCAACACCCGGCAACGAACACGGCGAGGCTCAACCGACTCTCTTTACAGACTAAGCTGATTAAATGAGGATGAGGCTATGAACAATGACCCGCTGGCGCGGCGTGCGCCCTACGACATCAACCCGCAGCGTTTTTCCGTCTCTCACCACATGGTGACGACCGCCTTCGAGCTGGCCGGATTTCGCGTCGTCAGGAATCTAGGCATCGTGCGCGGCATCGTCGTCCGCTCGCGCAACATCTTCGTCAACATCGGCGCGGCTTTCCAGAGCATGGTCGGCGGCAATATCACTGCCTGGACGCGGCTCTGCGAGCAAACGCGCTCCGACGCTTTCGACATTCTGGTTCAGCACGCCACGGAACTAGGGGCCAACGCCATTATCGGCGCGCGCTACGACGCAACCGAGGTGACGGGCGGCGTGACGGAAGTCCTGGCCTACGGGACGGCCGTGATAGTCGAGCCGGTTGACGCCGCAGAGACCTACCGCTGATGAGCGCGGCCGAACTGACCGGGGCCCGGCAGCAGAGTATCCGCGAGGCCCTCGAAAAGGTTCCTTTCGCCGCCCTGCTCGGCATTAAAATCGGGAAGCTCGAACCCGGCGCGGCGACTCTCTACCTGGAAATACGCGACGAGCTGAAGCAGAATAACGGGCTGCTGCATGGCGGCGTGACGGCCTCGCTGGTAGATACGGCCGCCGCTTTTGCCATCCTGACGGTCCTTGAGCCTGGGCAAACCACGACCACCATTGACCTGACCATCCACTATCTGCGGCCGCTGACGGCGGGCCGCGCCAGCGCTACGGCGCGCGTCGTGCGCTCCGGGCGACGGCTCATAATCCTCACGATTGATGTTCTCGATAACGATGGAAACCTTGCAGCTACTGCGCTTACGAGCTTTATGAGGCTCGCCTGACCCGCCCCTCCCGGAAGGAGTCCCGGGAGGGGCGAAAAGTTACAAAAATGTTGTGGACAAACAAGTTTATCTATGCAAAAATGGGTTTTGTCCTCGCTGCTTAAGCCGCAGCACCGGCAGCATTTCTTTCTTTCTCAAGCTAAACGCAAGCGTTCTCCTGCTTGCACTCCGCGCCGCACTTTCCGCATGCACTCTCTTTACCAAGCTCTACTCACACAGCACTCACGCCAGCTAATGCCTGTTCGCTGCGCCGAGCAGACCATCGCGCAGCTTCATCGCTATTTTGAAGACGTGGTGCTTGAGAACAACCTGGGAGCGCTGGTGATCGAGAGCCTGCCGCAGATGAGCAAACGCTCGCTGCGCGAGATGGCGCGTGTGCGTGAGATCGGGCGAGCCGCGCAGCGTGCCTTCTTCTTCGTTGCGCCGCAAGACGCCCTCAACAACATGTACGAGCAGGCGGATGATGAGCGAGAGGCTTCGCTGGCCGCGCCCGTCTTCCTCAAAGGCAAGGATAGCGAGGAGTATGAACGCTTCGTCGTGATCGCCGACGCGCGCTTCTCGGCCCTCTTGGCTTCCGTGCGAGACAAGGATGAGAACGACGCGGAGTCCGGCGGCGGCGACAAGGTAATCTGGACCTTCGAGCCCGACATCGTTTACACGGCGCTCGAATACCTGATGGCGCGCGTCACGGCCGAGGGACACGCACAGGCGCTCGATTTCGCCGCTGCCGTTCACACCTCCATGCCGAAGGCCACTTCGCTGCAACTGACCGTCAGCGTGACGACGAAGCTGGCGCGGCTGCTGCAAGAACAGGCCGGGCGCGAAATCGCCATCAACCGTATCGCGACCGCCATCCGCAACTCGCTCGAACTCGACAGCATCCTGCAAACGACGGTCAACGAAGTCGGGCGTGCGCTCAACGTCCAGCACTGTGCCCTGAGGGTCGAAGGCGAGCCGGGCCAGCAGCAGCTGACCAACTGCTATTTCCGCGACGGCCTCGGCACGGACAGGGCCGAAGAAGAGCAGCTTCAGGGCGACCTGGATGCTTACGCAGTGCGTCTCGCCGGGCGCTACAAGAGCTATGTGCTCGACGGGCGCGAAGAATCAGGCACGGGCGATCAAGGCATTCATCATCCGCTGGCCGCCGTCCCGCTCAGCTACCAGGACAGGTTCATGGGCCTGCTGATGGTGCGCTCCGACAACTCGACGCGCATCTGGCAGGAGAACGAAGTCCTGCTGCTCCGCACCGTGGCCGATCAGGTGACGGTCGCAGTCAATCACGCACGGCTGTTCTCACAGATGCAGCAACAGGCTTTGACAGACGGCCTGACGGGCTGCTTCAATCGCCGCTCCTTCGAGCTTCAGCTTGAACGCGACCTCCACATGGCAACCAGAATGCGCCTGCCGCTCTCGCTGATTCTGCTTGACCTGGACAACTTCAAACGCGTCAACGACACGTTCGGGCATGATGTCGGCGACATGGTGCTGCGAATGGTGGCCGAAGGATTGCGCGAAGAGCTGCGCGGCGTGGACACGGCCGCGCGTTACGGCGGCGAAGAGTTCGCGGTCATTCTCCCGCAGGCCGGGATGGAAGGCGCGCTGATCGTGGCCGAGCGCCTGCGCAAGCGAATCGAACAGATGGAAGTGCCCGATGTCGGCCAGGTGACGGCGTCCTTCGGGATCGCCACCTTTCCCCTCCACGCATCTTCACGCAACACACTGGTCGTCGCAGCCGACCGCGCGCTCTACGACGCCAAGCGGACGGGCCGCAACCGCATCTGCATCACGCCCGACGAATGCCTCGCCGATACGGAGCACGAAGGCGCGCAACAGGCGGAAGCCGCCACACTCCTGGCGGAAGAAACGAGCGCGCGCCTGCCGCTCATCTCAGAGCCGCTCTCCGACTGACCTTCCCGGCGCTCGGGCTCCGGCACAATACTTTCCCCTTCATCTTCGTTTACAATCTAAAGCAACGCTGAAAAGCCCGCTTCCGGTCTGGCGTCCGGCGTAAAAATCGCGCATGATAGCGCTCTGGCTGTCAATTCGTGATTTGGCCCGGAGGCTGTCGCGCAAGCCGAAGGGGTTCGCTCAGTGCTGCTTTGCCTATGGACGACTTAAGAAAATTCGCTCGTTATTTTCGCCCTTATAAAAAGTCTCTCGTCACGGGCATCCTCTGTATCCTGGCTTCGGTGGTCGTCGGCCTGTTGATCCCGCTGATCGTCGGGCAGGCGGTGGACGATCTGCGCGCGGGCGTGACCTGGGAGAAGCTGACGCGCTACAGCCTGACGACTCTCGGCGTCAGCATCGTCAGCGGGATTTTCCTCTTCCTCCAGCGGCGCATCCTGATCGGGATGTCGCGCCACATCGAGTACGACCTGCGCAGGGATTTCTACGCCAACCTGGTGGACCAGCCGCTCTCGTTTTTCCAGGATCACCGGACGGGCGACCTGATGGCGCGCGCGACCAACGACCTGGCGGCCGTGCGCCAGCTGGCCGGGCCGATGATTATGTACACGCTCCAGACGGTCTTCGTCGTGGCGTTCGTTCTGCCGCTGATGCTCAGAATCAGCGTCCGGCTGACGCTCCTGCTCTTCCTGACGATGCCGCTGGTTTCCTGGACGGTCAAGTATTTCGGCCAGCAGGTACACGTCCGCTTCGAGAAGATACAGGACTTCTTCGCGCAGATTTCGGCGCGCGCGCAGGAGAACATCTCGGGCGTGCGCGTCGTTCGCGCCTACGCGCAGGAGGAGTCTGAAATAGCGGCCTTCGATGCGCTCAACCGCGAATACGCGAGCCGCAATCTGAACCTGGTACGCATCTCGGCGGTGATGCGCCCGCTGATGCAGTTTTTAATCGGCGCGGGCTTTGCTCTGATTATCTGGTACGGCGGAACGCTCGCGGCGCGCGGCGAGATTACGGTCGGGCAGTTCACGGAATTCAATCTCTACCTGGCGCGGCTGATCTGGCCTTTGATCGCTCTCGGCTACGTCGTCAATCTCTACCAGCGCGGGACGGCGAGCCTCAAGCGGATGAACGCCATCTGGGCCACCAGCCCGACCATCGTGGACGAGCCGGGGGTCAGGCCACGGCCGCCGATTGCCGGGCGGATAGAGTTTCGCGGGCTGACGTTTGGCTACAACGCGGCCGAAGAGCCCGTCCTGCACGACATCAACCTGACGATAGAGGCAGGGCAGAACGTGGCCTTCGTCGGCCGCACCGGGAGCGGCAAATCCACGCTGGCGAACATCATCTCGCGTCTCCTGGAAGCGCCGCCGGGGACCGTCTTCGTTGACGGCGTCGCGGTCAGCGATTACCCGCTCGCACAGCTGCGCGCCGCAATCGGCTATGTTCCGCAGGAGACGTTCCTCTTCAGCGACACGCTGGCCGAGAACATCGCCTTCGGCGTCGAAAAGTCCGACCGCGCGGAGATCGAGTGGGCGGCGGAAGTGGCCGGGCTGACCGAAGACATACGGACTTTTCCTGAAGGCTTCGAGACGATGGTCGGCGAGCGCGGCATCACGCTCTCCGGCGGCCAGAAGCAGCGGGCCGCGATTGCGCGCGCCGTCATGCGCCAGCCGAAGATTCTCATTCTGGACGATGCCCTCTCTTCCGTTGACACCTATACGGAGGAGAAGATTCTGGGGCAGCTGCGCGGCGTGATGCGCGACCGGACCAGCATCATCATCTCGCACCGCATCTCGACGGTCAGGGATGCGGACCTGATCTGCGTGCTCGACGAAGGACGGATCGTCGAACGCGGGACGCACGCGGAGCTGCTCGCGCTCGGCGGCGAGTATGCCGATCTTTACGAGCGACAACTGCTGGAGGAAGAGCTGGCGGCCAGTTGAGGCGCGCTGGCCCGAGGTGCTTCTGATGAGCCTGGACTTAAATGGAGCGCGGCAGAACGAGGCGGCTGTGGACGCGGGCTATCGCGTGCCCGGCGTTATCTGGCTGGCAATTATGATGGGCGTGGTCGCTCTGTTTATAGTCACGCGGGTGGTTCAGCCGGAAGCGGCGGCGGCGGGCGATAACGCGATGCTGTTCTGGATTCTGCTGGCGCTCGGGCTCGTCACCCTCGGCGCATCCTTCGGCTTGAAGTATAGGCTGCTGGCGCAGTCGGTCGCGCAGCAGAAACCGGAGCTCGTGCGCAGCGCATACATCATGTCCTTTGCGCTTTGCGAAGCGACCGGCCTCTTCGGGCTGGCGGCGCATTTCATCACGGGCGTGCGCTACTACTATTTCTTCTTCGTCTTGAGCGGCTTCGGGATTCTGCTGCACAAGCCGCAGCGCGACGACCTGCTCGCGGCCTCCGGCGGGTCCAGGTTCGGTGCGCACGGCGAAGGGTAAACATCCAAGGCACTGGTAAAGCATGGCAACGGCAGCTAAACAATTTCACGAAGAAGAGGCCATCGGCAAGACTTACGACTGGCAGGTCTCGCGCAGGCTGATGCGCTATCTCAAGCCGTATGTGCGCGCGCTCATTCCGGCGCTCGTGCTGACGCTGGTCCTGAATCTATTGCGCATCCTGCAACCGAAGTTCACGCAGTATGCCATTGACTGGTACATCACGCCGGGCAACATCAGCGGCCTCAAATGGCTGGCGCTCCTTTTCCTGGCCGTCCTGCTCGTCACTTTCGCGCTCTCTTACATCCAGACGGTGCTGCTCGAATCCGTCGGCCAGCGCGTCATGTACGATCTGCGCAGCGAGCTGTACAGGAAGCTGCAACGCCAGGAAGTGGCCTATTACGACCGCAATCCCGTCGGCCGCATCATGACGCGTTTGACTTCGGACGTGGACGCGCTCAACGAGCTGTTCACGTCGGGCGTGATAGATGTGCTCGGCGACGTGGTGATGATCTTCGCGATTGTCGGGATGATGCTCTGGATGGACGTTCGGCTGACGCTCGTGACGCTTATCACGGTCCCGCTGCTGTCGCTGGCGACGAGCTGGTTTCGCAAGCACGCGCGGCGCGGCTACGACCGCGTCAGGACCAGGCTCGCGCGCATCAACTCCTTCTTGCAGGAGCACCTGTCGGGCGCGCAGACCGTCCAGATTTTCAACGCCGAAGAGAAATCCCGCGCGCAGTTTCACGACATCAACGACGATTATCGCAAGGCCAATATCGAGACCATCTTTTACTACGCGGTCTTCTTCCCGCTCGTAGACCTGATCGGCGCCATCGGAGTCTCGCTGATTATCTGGTACGGCGGCTGGCGCGTGATGCACAACACGCCCGTCAACACGGTGCTCTCGCTGGGCGCGCTCGTCGCCTTCATACAATATTCGCAGCAGCTCTTTCAGCCCATCCGCGACATCTCGGACAAGTACAACGTGCTGCAAGCGGCCGTCGTCGCCTCGCATCGGCTCTTCAAGACGCTCGACCTGCCGGTGGCCATCAAGACGCCGGAAGCGCCGCAGAAGACCGGGCGCGCCGCGGGCCGTATCGAGTTCGACCATGTCTGGTTCGCCTACAAGGAAGACGATTGGGTGCTCAAGGACGTTTCCTTCACGGTCGAGCCGGGGCAATCCGTCGCGCTCGTCGGCCACACGGGTTCGGGCAAGACGACGATCACGAATCTCCTGATGCGCTTCTACGACGTGCAGCGCGGGCGCATCCTGCTCGACGGCGTGGACGTGCGCGAGTGGGACTTACAATCGCTGCGCGAGAATTTTGCCGTCGTCCTCCAGGATGTCTTTCTCTTTAGCGGAACGGTCGAGAGCAACATCCGGATGGGGCGTTCGAGCATCACGGACGAGCGAGTCGTCTGGGCCGCCGGAGAAGTTCACGCAGACCGCTTCATCCGGCGTCTGCACGAAGGCTACAAGACGGAGGTCAGGGAGCGCGGCGCTGGCCTCTCGGTCGGGCAGAAGCAGCTCATCTCGTTCGCGCGCGCGCTGGCGTTTGACCCGGCGCTGCTGATTCTGGACGAGGCCACCAGCTCGATTGACACAGAGACCGAGCAGCTCATTCAACAGGCCATCGAGCGCGTCATGCGCCACCGCACCTCGCTCGTCGTCGCGCATCGCCTCTCGACGGTTCAGAGGGCCGACCGGATTATCGTCCTTCATCACGGCGAGATTCGCGAGCAGGGCTCGCACCAGGAATTGCTGGCCGGGCGCGGCCTCTACTGGCGACTCTACAAGCTACAGTATGCCGACGGCGCGCGCGACGAAGAGCAGCCGGACGCGCCCTTTAGCCCGCGCCTCCAATTCGGCGACTGAAGCCAAAAGGGTGAGAGGGCGTAAGCGAACAAGGCAAAAGTGAAGCAGCGAAAGTGAAGGGGCAAAAATGAAGGGGAAGAGCGTTTCTGCTCCTCCCCTTCACTTTCGTCTTCTTTACCTATGGCCGCCTGCGTCAGTCCGCCTTCTTGCGGATAAAGGTCGGCACGTCCAGATCGTCCGAGCGCGACGGGGCTGGCGGCTGGCGGTCGTCGCCGGGCCGCTGCGTGTAGCGCGGCGCAGTGGTCGCGGGCATCGTCCCGCTCGACATGGGCGAGCCAGCCTCAACCGACTCCTTGTCAAAGCCGGTGGCGATGACAGTGATCTTCATCTCGTCGCGCAGCGTTTCGTCAATCACCGCGCCGAAGATGATATTAGCGTCTTCGTCGGCCGCCTCGCGGATGATCGAAGAGGCTTCGTTGACTTCGTAGAGCGTCAAATCCGGCCCGCCAGTGATATTGATGAGGACGCCCTTCGCGCCCTGGATGGTGGCTTCTTCCAGGAGCGGCGAAGAGATGGCCTGCTGCGTCGCTTCGACCGCGCGGTGCTCGCCGCTGGCGCGCCCGGCGCCCATCAGCGCGAGCCCCATCCCGGCCATAATCGCCTTCACGTCGGCGAAGTCCAGGTTAATCAGCCCCGGCACGGTAATCAAATCCGAGATGCCCTGCACGGCCTGGCGCAGCACGTCGTCCGCGACCTTAAAGGAGTCGGCCAGCGAGACGCCGCGCTCGACCGTGTGCAGCAGCCTCTCGTTCGGGATGGTGATGACCGTGTCCACGCACTCGCGCAACTCGCGCAAGCCGAGGTCGGCCATCTGCATCCGGCGCTTGCCTTCAAAGTGAAAAGGCTTGGTCACGACGGCGACCGTCAGGGCGTTGAGTTCCGTCGCCAGGCTGGCGATGATCGGAGCCGCGCCCGTCCCGGTCCCGCCGCCGAGCCCCGTCGTCACGAAGACCATGTCGGCCCCTTCCAGGACTTCGATAATCTTCTCGGTGTCTTCGAGCGCGGCATCGCGGCCGATGTTCGGGTTCGCCCCCGCGCCCAGGCCCTTCGTCAGCCTCCCGCCGAGTTGAATCTTGATCGGAGCACGCGAGCGTTTAAGCGCCTGCAAGTCCGTGTTGGCGACGAGGAATTCAATCCCCTCGATGCCAGCCTCAATCATTCGATTGACGGCATTGCCGCCGCCGCCGCCCACGCCAATCACTTTAATGCGTGCGCCCGTGATCGGCGGATCATCATCTATGAAAATATTAATGCCGTTGCCCGGTTGACGACCATCCGGTGTCATCATTCGACTTCCTCTCTTTCGGCCGCCCTGCGGCGGGTCCGAAGCGCATAATGCGGTTATATTGGGCTGTGCGCGCCGGGGGCTGCAATATATAGCGGACTACATCTTGTGCCGGCTGGCGCGGCAGCATACAACAACTTGTCAAAAAATACTACTAAAACGATTCCGAAACCTGGAAACAAAGTGGGTTAACTTACCGGCGGCGGCCCGCTTGCCGCCGGAGCCGCGCATCTCCATGTTCTGCGCGCGCTGCGAGACCAGGGACAACCCTGCGGCGGCGGCCCAGAGCGGGCTCTGAATATCCTCTATCAGCCCGCCGAAACGGTCACGTTCCGGGTAACCGATGCGGACGGGAGCGTCGAAGACCTGCTCGGCTATCTCCGTCATCCCGTCGAGCAGCGCGCCGCCGCCCGTCAGCACCACACCGCTCGATAGCTGTCGCTCCCAGCCCGACTCCTTAATCTCGTCTGCGACGTGCATCAGCACCTCTTCGGCGCGCGGTTGCAGGATGTCGCAGAGAATCTGGCGCGAGAGCTGCCGGGGCGGACGCCCGCCGACCGAAGGGACTTCGACCAGCTCGCCGCGTTCCATCTCGTTCAGTGACGCGCTGTAAGCGCAGCCGACCGTGCGCTTGATCTTTTCGGCTTCGGGAATCGGCGTCCGCAGTCCGAACGCGATGTCGTTGGTAAAGTGCGAGCCGCCGAGGGCGAAGACGGCCGTATGCTGCACGGCCCCGCGCTGGTAGATGATGAGGCCGGTCGTTTCCGCGCCGATGTCTACGAGCGCCGCGCCGAACTCCTTATCGTCCTGCGTCAGCGACGCCTCGCCTGCGGCCAGTTGTTCGAGCACCATGTCGGCGACGACCAGGCCGGAGCGGTTGACGGCATTGATCGCATTCTGGCGGGCCGTCACAGGGCTGGTCACGATGTGGACTTTGACTGCCAGGCGCGCGCCGATCATCCCGACCGGATCGTTGATGCCGTCCTGGTCGTCAACGATGAACTCCTGCGGCAGGCGGTCTACGATCTCGCGCCCGGCGGGCAGTTGAATGGCGCAGGCAGAATCAATCGCGCGTCTCACGTCGTCGGGCGTAATCTCGCGGTCGCGCCCCGAAACGGCGACAATCGCCTGCCCGTTAAAGCCCATGATGTGCGACCCGGCCAGATTGATCGTGACCTCTTCGGCTTCCAGGCCGCTCATCCTCTCCGCGTCTTCGACCGCGCGCTTGATGGCGTCAACGGCGGCGTCCGGGTTGACGATAACCCCTTTGCGCAGGCCGCGCGCCTCCGCTTCGCCGATGCCGACGATGTCGAGTAGGCCGCCGTCGCCCGCCTCGCCGACGATACACGTCACCTTGCTCGTCCCGATGTCCAGGCCGACGGTGTGTGACGCGCGTTTAGCCATAAATGCTTGTCTCCAAGTTCCGAGTTTCGATGTCCGGGCCGGGCTGAGTTTCGGAGTTCGAGTTAAGACTTTTCACCCTCAACTACCGGACTCGAAACGCTCTGCCCTCATTGCCCGACACGTCGCGGGCGGGTCTCCGTTTTCGCTGCGACGGCGGGCTTATCTTTCTTCTCTTTATCCTTCTTGTCCGGCTCCTTCTTGCGTTGCTGTTCGCTCGCACGGCGGGCCGCCGGTGCTGTCGAATCAGGCTTACGGCTGCTCTCCCTGGCGCGCTCCGGTGCGCGCGGGGCGGGCTTATCGCCCGTCGTTCCGGCATCGTTGGAGCTAGCGGCGGCAGCGTCTTCGACGGGAGACTGTGCGTTCGGGCTGAACCCTATGTTGATATGGTTCTCGCCTCTTTCGCCGTCTGCGACCCAGAGCAGGTAGGTGATGAAGTGGCCGCGCGGGAGCTGTTTCTGCCTGTCCAGCTCGGCCAGCATCTTTTGCAGCCGGTTGCCGAAGTCCTCTTTCCCAAGGCGCAGCTCGATCTGTGAATCGTCGCCGGAGAGTTGCGCGCGAACATCTTGCAGCGTGCTCAGGTTGACTTCGCTGACGCGGCGGCTGATGCCCCTCGATTCCCAATCGCGCGTCATCTCCAGAAAGCGCTTGACGCGCTCCTGGTTCTGAGCGCGCGCAGTCTCCGTCGCAGCTTCTTCCCAGCCGCGCATGAAAATCCGGTCGGTCGGCGAGGCCGCGCCGACGTTGACCGCATCCTCGTCAACCCAGATGAATTTTCCGCTCGTCGTGCGAACGACAGCGCGCGGCTGGCGCTCCGTGATGCGCACGCGCAGGCCGTCGGGCAGGACGCGCGAGACGACAGCCTCACGCACCCAGGCGATGGCCTTCAGCTCCTTGCTGATGGCGTCCAGGTCGGCCCGCCAGACGCCGCCGGTGGCGACCGCGCGCCTGACCACATTCCTGATTTCGTCGCCGGAAGCGCGCGAAGTTCCGCTGACATCTATACTGCGCGCCTGAAAGAAAGAGGCGGAGGAGGCCGAGCGGTAGGCCGTGAAAATGAGGAGGCCCGTGACGACTGCGAGCGCGAGCTTTCCGGCCACAGGGAAGTAAGCGAGCAGGCCGCGCAGGCTGCCGCCCCGGGCGCGCGCCTCCGCCGAGCCCTTGTCGCGGCGCGCGGGCTTCTGCACGGCAGCGCCGCCCGCACGGCCCTTTCCGGCCAGTGGGCTGCGCGCCGGAGCCCTCGGTGTGATGACTTGCTCTTTCACTGCTTCTCTTCCTCTGTCGGCTGGAGTTCGGAGTTCGGGCCCCGGAGTCCGTTCGACTCGTCAGATGTTTTCGACGCCGGGCCCTCGCCCGCGGACTCAGGACTTTCAGCCTGTGTTTCGGCACGCCATAATTCGACTTCGTATTCCAGTTCGATTCCGTGCTCGCGCTTGATTCGTTCCCTGATCTCTTCGGCCAGGGCGAGGGCATCGGCGGCCTTTGCGTCCTGGCCTTCGGTGACGATGAAGTTGGCGTGGACGGGCGAGACGACCGCGCCGCCGCGCCGCGTGCCCTTCATCCCCAGCTCGTCAATCATCTTGCCCGTCCCGATGGGGCTGCCCGGCGGATTTTTGAAGAAGCACCCGGCGCTGCGCGAGCCGTGCGGTTGCGTCGCCAGCCGTTTGGTCTTCGCCTCCAACATCCGCGCCCCGATCTTCTCGGGCTCGTCCGGCTGCAAGCGCAACGTCGCGCCGAGCAGCAGCTCACCTTCACGAAAAGAGGTGTGGCGATAGTTCCACTCGATTTCGCTGCCGGGGACTTCGACGACCTGGCCGCCGCGCGCGACCCTGACCGACTCCGTGACGTTTCCGATCTCGTGCCCGTAAGCGCCCGCGTTCATCCAGAGCGCGCCGCCGACAGTGCCCGGAATCCCGCCCAGGCCCTCTATGCCCGCCAGCCCGCGCCTGCCGGCGTCAATGCAGAGCCGCGGCAGAGAGTAACCCGCGCTGACGGAAACGCGCTCGCCGTCAAAACGAGCCTCGCCCTTCATCTCTTTGAGGCTGACGACGACGTAATGATGCTCGGCGTCGTCGGCGAGCACGTTGCTGCCGGAGCCGAGCGCGCGCCAGGAGATGCCAGCCTCGGCCAGTTCCTGGACGACGGCCGCAGCCTGTTCTTCCGTCTGCGGCGAGATGACCCAGTCGATGGCCCCGCCGACGCGCAGGGATGTCAGCTCGGCAAAGCGCCGCCCGCGCTCCGCTCGCACGCCCGTGCGAGCCGCCAGCCTTTCAATCGCCGCGTCGCGCTCAGCCAAACTCAACTCCTTCTTTAATTCGCTAACCGCCATAACAAGCCTGAATGAATCAATGATTGAATCTCTCTCATTTCAATATTCCGAGCAGTTGTTCGCCCGCGCGGTAAACGGGGCCGGCGCCGAGAGTGATGACCATATCCCCGGCGCGGACGTGTTCTCGCAGCACCTCGGCGGCCTTCTCCAGCGGGCCGATGTATTGCGCGTTCTTATGCCCGTAACGCTTGATCGCAGCGGTCAGGGCTTCCGACGTGACGCCCGCAATCGGGTCTTCGCTCGCCGCGTAAATGTCCGCGACGAAGAGTACGTCGGCGTTATTGAAAGAGCGCGCGAACTCCTCCATCTGGTCCTGCGTGCGTGTGAAGCGATGCGGCTGGAAGAGGACGACGATGCGTCTTCCGGCCGAGCCGATTTTGGCTGCCGCCAGCGTCGCTTTGATCTCCGTCGGGTGATGCCCGTAATCGTCCACGACGAGCACGCCCGCCTCTTCTCCCTTGAACTGAAAGCGGCGGTCCGCGTTCGTAAACTCCGAGAGCGCCCCGGCGATCTGCTCGAACGGGACTTTCAGCTCAAAGCCGACGGCAATCGCCGCCAGCGCGTTATAGACATTGTGCAGCCCCGGCGCGCGCAAAGAGACATCGCCGATCACTTCCGTCCCGCGCCAGACCGTAAAGGCCGACCCGTAGCCGTCATTGAACTTGATCGTGTGCGCCGAAACGTCCGCCTGCGCGCTCAAGCCGTAGGTCACGCGGCGACGCTTGACGAGCGGAATAACGGCCTGCACATGCGGGTCATCCAGGCACAGGATGGCCGTCCCGTAGAAGGGCACTTTGTTGACGAACTGCGCGAAGCACCCGCGCATGTCGTCCATGTCCTTGTAGTAGTCCATGTGCTCGCGGTCGATGTTGGTCACGATGGCGATGGTCGGCGTCAGCATCAGGAACGAGCGGTCGCTTTCGTCCGCTTCGACGACCATTAAATCACTCTTGCCGATGCGCGCCGTCGAGCCGAAGGACTTGACGACGCCGCCGACCACAACCGTCGGGTCGAGCCCCGCGCGCCCGAGGACAGTGGCGACCATCGAAGTCGTCGTCGTCTTGCCATGCGAGCCCGCGACGGCCACCGACTCCGCCTTGAGCCTCATCAATTCCGCCAGCATCTCGGCGCGCGGGATGACGGGAATCGAGCGGCCCCTGGCCTCGACGATCTCCGGGTTGTCGTCGCGCACGGCCGTCGAGCGCACTACGACATCCGTGTCGCCCACATTCTCGGCCCGGTGTCCCTCCGTGAATGCCAGCCCGAGCGTTTCCAATCGCCTCGTCACCTCCGAACTCTTCAAATCGGAACCCGATACGCGAAAGCCCGTATTGACGAGCACCTCCGCGATGCCGGACATCCCGATGCCGCCGACGCCGACGAAATGAATGTGTTGAATGCGACTAAACATAAAGAGTTTTCAGTTTTCGGTTTTCAGTTTTTAGTATTCAATCCTTAATCCTCAATCTTCAGTTGTTTCAATCCTCAATCTTCAGTTCCGGGAATCCGGGGTCTGGCTGAAAACTGAAAACTGAAAACTAAAAACTCTTAACCAACTCCTGCATCAAATCCACGGTTGTCTGTGCGGCGTCGCCGCGCGCGAGTTTACGGCTGGCCTCTTCCATCTTTGTTAACTCGGCCGGAGAGCGGACGAGGGCTGCTATCTCTGCGGCGAGCCGTTCGCCGGTCAATTCCTGTTGCAGGACCATCCGCGCCGCGCCGCCCGCTTGCAGCGCCTCTGCGTTCTTGCGCTGATGATCGTCGGCCGCCTGCGGGAACGGAATCATAATCGCCGCCTTGCCCGCCGCCACCAGCTCGGCACTCGTCGTCGCCCCGGCGCGGCAGATGATTAAATCGGACGACGCGAAGCGAGCTACCATGTCGTCAATGTAGGGCCGCACGTCCGCCTGCTCGCCCCAGCCCGCGTCGAGATAACCGGCCCGCACTTTCTCGTAATCCGCCTCGCCCGTCTGATGCGTGATGCTCAAAACCCCTTGCTCCGGCGCGAGGTGCGGGAGAGCGGCGACCATCGCTTCGTTGATCGCGCGCGCGCCCTGCGAGCCGCCGAAGATGAGCAGCGAAAAGCGGTTAGCATCGCGCTCTTTGGGCCTGATGTCAAAGAACTCGCGGCGCACGGGGTTGCCCGTCACTACGGCCTTGCCGCGAAAGTAGGGGCGCGAGGTCTCGAACGTCACGGCCGCCCTGTCAACGAAGCGCGCGAGCTGCCGATTCGTAAAGCCCGGCAGCGCGTTGGACTCCATCACGAGCGTCGGGACCTTCATCAGCGCCGCCGTCAAGAGCACCGGCCCGGAGACGTACCCGCCCGCGCCGATCACTATGTCGGGACGAAACTGGCGGATTAAGCGCCGCGCCGCAAAGAAGCTCTTCGGCAGCAGCCAGAGCCCGCGCAGGCGCGCCCCCATCCCCACATTTTTCAATCCCGCGCTTTCAATAAGCGCCAACTGGAAGCCTGACTGCGGGACGAGCCTCGTTTCCAGCCCCCGCGCGGTCCCGACAAACCTGACTTCCGAAGAAGCATCCCGGCGCATCACCTCTTTGGCCACCGCGATGCCCGGATAAATGTGCCCGCCCGTTCCCCCGGCGGCAATCAGGACGCGCATCGCCATCACCCGCGACGCCCCGCGGCCGAGACCGGCAGCCGCGCAGACAGCGGAACCGCCGCCGCCTCTCCCTGTCTTCCCGCCGCCAGGCCGCCTCTCTCCGCATCGCCCTGCCTGCGCGTCTCCGCCTCTCCGGCGACGGCGTACTGCGAGATGTTCAGCAGGATGCCGATGGAGAGCAGGGTCGGAACCAGTGACGAGCCGCCGTAAGAGATGAACGGCAGCGGGATGCCCTTGGTCGGGACGAGCGACAGAACCACGCTGATGTTAAAGAGCGCCTGGACCACTATGGCGCTAATCAGCCCGAGGCCGAGCAGCATCCCGAAACGGTCTGGAGCGCGCAGCGCCGCGCGCATTCCCCGCCAGAGCAGCACGCCGAAGACGGTCACGACCGCCAGCGCGCCGAACAATCCCAACTCCTCGCCGACCACCGCGAAGATAAAGTCGGAATGAGCGAAGGGCAGAAAGAACATCTTCTGCCGTCCCTGCGCGAAGCCGAGCCCGCTCGTCCCGCCCGAGCCAATCGCAATCAGCGACTGGACCACCTGAAAGCCCTTGTCCTGCGGGTCGGCCCACGGGTCTGTGAAAGTCACCAGCCGCTGCAAGCGCCAGGGGACGAAGATCAGCATCCCGGCGATGCCGACCAGCGCCGGAGCAGCCGCCATTCCCAGGTGAAGCCAACGCACGCCCGCCGTAAACGAGACCGTCAGGCAGATGACGCCGAGCATCAGTGCCGTCCCCAGGTCAGGCTCCTTGAGAATCAGCGCGGCCAGAATGCCCGTCATCGCCAGGCACGGGACGAAGGTGCGCATCAGGAGATGCTCTTCGCCCGCGCGCTTCTCCAGAAAGTAGGCCAGGAAGATGGCCAGCGCGAGCTTCGACATCTCGGACGGCTGGAGCGAAAATCCGGCCAGCTTGATCCAGCGATGCGCCCCGTTGATGCGCGGGAAAGCGAAGACGGCGAGCAGCAGGACGAACGTCACGGCCAGCAAGCCGTAGACGATTCGCTTGTCGCGCAGCCGCTGGTAGTCGAACTGCATGGCCAGCAGCATCACCCCGAATCCGATGGCCGTCCAGATGCCCTGCTTGACGACGTAATAATACTGGTTATGGTTCTCCTCCTGCGCGATCACGGCCGACGCGCTGTAGACCATGACGATGCCGAACAGCGCCAGCCCGGCGGTCGCCGCGAATAACCATTTATCTGCCTGTAGCTTTCTTGCCATCTCAATTCTGCGGTCGGCGGTCAGGCTAATAGTTCTTCAGCCCGGCCCCTAGCCCCTGGTCCCTGGCCCATCTATTTCCATCACCGCTTCCTTGAACACCTGCCCGCGGTGCTCGAAGCTCTTGAACATATCGAAGCTCGCGCAGGCGGGCGCGAGCAGCACCACGTCGCCCGGCTCAGCTGCCGCGTATGCGCGCCGGACGGCGTCACGCATGTCGGCCGCACGCTCGGAGGGCGCGTGCTCTTTCAGCTCCCGCTCGATGGTCGGAGCATCTTCGCCGATTAGAATGAGCCTGCGCGCATGGGCCCGGACCAGCGGCGCAAGCGGCGCATAGGGCGCTTGTTTCCCCTTGCCGCCGAGAATCAGGACGAGCTTGCCCTGCTCTGCGGCAAACGCTTCGACGGCCTTGACGGTCGCGTCCACGCTGGTCGCCTTCGAGTCGTTGTAAAACTTGACGCCGCCGATCTCGGCGACGTATTCGAGACGATGCTCGACGGGACGAAAAGCCTTGACCGTTTGGCGTATCGAATCGGGCGCCGCGCCGCAGGCCAGCCCCGCGGCCGTCGCCGCCAGCACGTTCTCGACATTGTGCAGCCCGCGCAATTGCATCTCATCACGACTGAACAGGACGCGCTCGGCTTGCGGCGTGCGCGAGACTATCTCCCGCCCGTCGCGCAGGAAGAGCCCCTCGT
>DASVWH010000043.1:0-11531 GCA_036389715.1 Pyrinomonadaceae bacterium
GATCAGGAAGCTGCTCTTGTTAATCCAGTAGCGCACGGTGTCCTGCGGCGTGAACTTGACCTCGACCACGTAGTCGTTGCCTTCGTCGCGCTGGCGGGCCGTCACCAACTGGCCCTCGATGGCGCGGTTCAACGTGCCGAAGCCCATCATCGCCCACTGGCGCGAAGCCGCGACTTCGCTGACGCGAATCGGGTTGCCGAGCAGCATCCCGCCGCCTTCCGTTCCCGTGTAAACGAGGAAGGTCGGCCCGCCGCCCATAGAGGCCATCGCGCCCATCGGGCTGATGTCCAGACGCCTGCGCATCTCCCTGTCCTGGTAGTCCGTGATGCCGACCTTGACTTCCACCGCGCCCGCCAGCACGCTCGCGCCGGTCGAAGCGAAGGCCGCCGCGTTGACATAACCCTCGCTGCGCGCCGTCAGGTACTGGAGGCCGTGATACTCGCTGCCGCCCTGCGCGACGCGCGTCACGCTGAGCAGCTCGCGGCCCGTCAGGTCATCGGCCCTGGTCGTGCGCGTCGTGGCGGGGATAGCCAGCGCAGCCACTGCCAGGCAGCAGGCTACCAGGGCAACTGTTTTTGTTTTCGCTAAACGTCGAAGCATGGTTTCCAATTTCTCCTCGTAAAATCCGCGCGCACAGCGTCTGCGTGACGACTGCGACGGCGCGGGATAGGTTAGGGGGTTCCGAAAAACAACTCTCAAATCGAGACCGAACGTCTCCGGTAATGCTCTCAGGATTGCGTTCAAATGGCTCTCAAACTGCCTCTATCTACTAACGCGAGAATCCCTCTGCAATCCAATCATGCGACGCTCACCCTCTGAATTACCTGTGGTCCGGGAAGGACGTGTCCGTGTGAACATCTTGCGGGGGAAAATCGGCCCGCCGCGTATGCAGAGAGCGCGAACGCCCGCGCGAATTGATTCAAGGTCTGAGCTGTTGGCCGGTAGCGAAATGCAGAGAGAGTAAAAACCCTCTGGATTCCTGCGTGCGATCTAGTTAGAGACGGGCCGGGATGTTACTGGCGGCGAGTGTCGTTGTCAATTCTTATTCCCGGCGGCCCGTCGGAAAATCAGGCGGCGGGGTCTGTCTGCGGCTCGGAATCGCCGAGCGTCGTGTCTTCTTCCATCGGCGGCAGCTCGATGGTGATCTTCTCGGAGGCGGGCTCGGGCAGGTCGTCGCCCGTAAACCTGGCCAGGACGACCGTGATGTTGTCTTCGCCGCCGCGCTCGTTGGCCTCCGAGACGAGCGCCTCGCAGGCAGCCGCCAGGTCGCCGTCGGCTTCCGTAATGATGCGGCGGATGTCGTCGGCCCGGAGCTTGCCCGAGAGCCCGTCGCTGCACAGGAGCAGCATGTCCCCGCGACGGATGCGCAGCCGCCCCGTAACTGGCGCAAGCTCGCTCTGCGCGCCGAGCGCCTGAAGGATGACGTTGCGAAACATGTGCGTTTCGGCTTCGGCTTCGCTGATCTGCCCGACATCTACGAGCTGCTGAACGAGCGACTGGTCCTTGGTCGCCAGCTTGATCTGATCGCCGCGAATAACGTAAGCACGGCTGTCGCCGACCTGGACGAGGTCGAGCAGGTCGTCCTTGATGGCCGCACCTGTGAAGGTCGCGCCCATCCCGGCGCAGCGCGTGTCTTCCTGGCTCTTGTGATGAATCGCCAGATTGGCGTAAACGGTGGCATTGCGGAGGTAATCAACGAGGGGGCGTCCGTCTTCGCCGGTCTCGTCGGGGGCATCTGCTTCGCTCTCGACGAGCATCTCGCGGACGGTTTCTACCGCCATCCGGCTCGCCACATCCCCGGCCAGCGCGCCGCCCATCCCATCCGAAACGACCAGCACCATGCCCTTGTCGCCAAGCTCGAAACGGTTAAGCTCGGCGGGCGGCTCAGAGCCGTCCGAGCCCGTCCAGGTCCTGGTCGTAGACAGGTCCAGGAGGAGGAAATTGTCTTCGTTCCCACGCCGTACACGACCAACGTCGGATTTTGCGTGAAGCTCTATAATCATAAGCGATGGTCAATCGTTAATGGCAAATCGAGTACCTGGTAAATAGTGAATGGTCAATCGTCAATAGAAAAAGAGAGACAAGAGGCTGACGTTTAGGGACGCGCTTTTAGCTATTCACGATTGCCGATACACTAAACTTTCTCAAGCGCCTGATCCAGGTCAGCGATAATGTCGTCCGTGTCTTCAATACCCACCGAGATGCGGACGAGGCCCTCGGTGATGCCGAGCCGGGCGCGCGTCTCGGGCAAGACGGAAGCGTGAGTCATCGTGGCCGGATGCGAAATCAGGGTCTCGACCCCGCCCAGACTCTCTGCAAGCGTGCACAGCTTAACAGATTCCAGCACCGTGCGCGCGGCTTCGAGCGAACCCAGCTCGAAAGCGACCATCCCGCCGAAGCCCTTCTGCTGGCGCTTGGCTAGATCGTGCTGGCGGTGCGAGAGCGAGCCTGGATAATAAATCTTCTGCACCTTCGGATGCTCTTCGAGAAACGCGGCGACGGCGCGGCCCGAGCGGTCGTGCTGCTCCATCCTCAACGCCAGCGTCTTGGTCCCGCGCAGGACGAGCCAGGAATCGAACGGCGAGAGAATGGCCCCGGCGCTATTTTGCACGAAACCGAGCCAGTTGGCATCCTCTTCGTCGTTGAGCACGACGATGCCGCCCACCCCGTCCGAATGCCCGTTGAGGTATTTAGTAGTGGAATGCACCACTATGTCAACACCGAAATCGAGCGGACGCTGGAGATAGGGCGACATGAAAGTGTTATCGCAGACGACCTTGGCCCCGGCGGCGTGCGCGATGTCGGAGACGGCTTGCAGGTCCGTGACGATCATCACGGGGTTGGTCGGCGTCTCGACGAAGACCATCCGGGTGTTCTCTTTGATGGCCGCTTCGACATTGGTCACGTCCGAAGTGTCTGCGAAATCAAACTCGATCTTGTAGTTGGCCAGGATGCGTGTGAAGAGACGAAACGTGCCGCCGTAAGTATTGTCCGAGACGATGACGTGCTCGCCAGCCTTGACGAGCCGCATGGTCGCATCAATGGCCGCCATCCCGGAAGCGAAAGCGTAGCCGAACCGCGCGCCTTCGAGGGCCGCGATGTTGCGTTCGAGCGCCATCCTGGTCGGGTTCTGCGTGCGCGCATACTCGAACCCCTTGTGCCGCCCCATCCCGTCCTGCGCGTAGGTCGAAGTCTGGTAAATCGGGACGGTGACGGAGCCGGTCGCCGGATCGGCCTCCTGCCCCGCGTGAATAGCTGTTGTCGCGAAACCCATAAAATCAGTTTCCGGTTTTCAGTTTCCGGTTTTCAGTTAAAAGCAGGCTGGTCCTGACTTAAAACTGAAAACCGGAAACTGAAAACTAATCGAATATTCCCTGGCTCATGTAGCGCTCGGCCCCGTCGGGAAAGAGCGTGACGATGCGCTTTCCGTGGCCCAGGCGTTCGGCGATCCGGTAAGCGGCGGCGGCGGCCGCGCCGGATGAGCCTCCGGCCAGCACGCCTTCTGTCTGCGCCAGCTTGCGCACGGTTGCGAAAGCCTCCTGATCGGTAATCATCATAATCTCGTCGGCCACACTCATGTCGCAGTTGGGCGGCACAAATTGCGATTGGCCGATGCCTTCGACCTTGTGCTGGCCGGGCGGGCCGCCGCCGAAGATGGAGCCCTCCGGCTCGATCAGCACACAGAGAACCTGCGGATTGAGCTTTTTGACGGCGCGGGCGATGCCCGTGAATGTCCCGGCCGTGCCCGCCCCGATGACGAGGGCGTCAATGCGTCCCTCCATCTGCTCGATGATCTCGCGGGCGGTGGTCCGTTCGTGATAACAGGGATTGGAGGGATTCTCGAACTGCTGCGGGACAAAGCTGTCCTTGATCTCTTCGCAGAGCTGGCGCGCGCGCGCGATAGCGCCCTTCATCCCCTCTTCCTTGGTGACGTACTCGATCTCGCCGCCGAGGGCCTCCATGACCTTCATCTTCTCACGCGAGTAGCCTTCCGGTACACAGAGAATGACCCTGTAGCCGCGCGCCACCCCGACGAGCGCGAGCCCGATGCCCGTGTTCCCGGCCGTCGGTTCGATAATGGTCGAGCCGGGGCGCAGTTGCCCGCGCTCTTCGGCGTCGAGAATCATCCCGAGCGCGGCACGGTCTTTGACCGACCCACCGGGGTTGAAATATTCGAGCTTGGCGTAAATATCTGCGAGCGGCGGTCTGGCAAAGCGCGCGAGGTGCAGCAGCGGAGTCTTGCCCACCAATTCAATGATGTTCTCGGTCGTCCCTGAAGGCATTAACATTTCTTACCAATAACAGATCATAAATAGCAAGAGCATCAAAACTTTATATGTGTGGAAAACGCATGGTAGCCCGCAGGGGCTGTAGTGTCAAACGAGCGCGCTGAAGAGCTAAGCGGCGGTGGAAGGCAGAGGGGACGAAAGCCCTGAGGATTGAAGTTCGAGCGCCGTTCTTTGGCGCTGGCTTTGTGCCTGGCGGACCGGGAGGGCTTCGGGCCTGGCTTTTGTTGACAGTGCCGGTGGCGGCGGGTTATCGTGTTGGCCCGTGAATCACACGGCTTCATCTCCTCAGCCAAATGCCGTCGCCATCATCCCCGCACGCTACGCTTCGACCCGTCTACCCGGTAAACCGCTGCTCGAAATCGCCGGACGGCCCATGATTCTGCATGTCGTCGGACGCGCCCTGGCGGCACGCAACATCGCGCGGGCGATTGTCGCCACGGACGACCCGCGCATCCTGAAAGTCGTTGAAGATGCAGGGTTTGAGGCGATGATGACGGCCGCCGAGCACCCGAGCGGCAGCGACCGCCTGGCCGAAGTGGCAGCCGGGCTCGACGGCGTGGACCTGATCGTCAACGTTCAGGGCGACGAGCCGCT
Source organism: Pyrinomonadaceae bacterium (assembly GCA_036389715.1). GTDB lineage: Bacteria > Acidobacteriota > Blastocatellia > Pyrinomonadales > Pyrinomonadaceae > DASVWH01. Next base: position 4,884 of record DASVWH010000043.1, read on the forward strand.
GATCTCGCCGCAGACCATCGAGCGCGCGGTTGACGCGCTGGCCGGGGACGACGAAGCGCAGATTGTGACCACCTGCGAGCCGCTGACGCAGGCGGCCGATGTCTTGAGCCCCGATGTCGTCAAGGTCGTGACGGACGTGCACGGGCGTGCGCTCTACTTTTCACGCTCGCCCATTCCGTACCCGCGCGAGGCCGTGCGGCGACACGGCACGCTCCGGGCGGCGCTTGAGCTTGAGCCGTCGCTGCTCTCGCGCTTTCGCAAGCACACGGGGCTTTATGCCTACCGGCGCGGCTTTTTGTTAGAATATACGGGTTGGCCGCAAAGTGAGCTGGAACGCGACGAATCGCTTGAGCAGTTGCGCGCGCTTGAGCGCGGGATAACCATTCGGGTAATCGAAACCCGCTCGCCTTCAATCGGCGTTGACACCGAGCAAGACCTTGAGCGCGTGCGGCGAATGATGGAGGGAAGTCAATCTTAAATAGTGAATCGTAAATAGTGAATCGTAAATAGAAAAAGAAAGAGAGAGGCTTTAAGTCGCAGACGCGCGCTTTTATCTATTCACCATTTACGATTCACTATTTACTATTGACGATTTACCATTCACGATTTACGGGATACTTATGAATGACTGGATTGGATTAGCCTTTATCCTTGTGCTCGTCTTCGGCGGCCTCTATCTGATAACGCGGCCCGCGAAGCCCGTGACGCAGGAGGAGTACGAGAAACGCGTCAGCGAGGGGCCGGGGCTCTTGGGCGCGGGGCTGATCGGAGTGCAGAAGATTTTAGACCCGGCGGCGGAGAAGGCTGCCGTCGTGCAGCAGGATTTCCGCGCAGGGCATCTGGACGGCGAGCAGGAATCGGGCGATGATGATGACAAAGCTCCTGCCGAGAGGCCCGAATAGCCGTGCGGTCTCCGGGCGCTCGCGCCTTCAGGCTTTTCTTCCTTTAACTTTCATCATGCGAGGAGTGCGATGCCTAAATACATTTTCGTGACGGGCGGAGTGGTTTCCAGCCTGGGCAAAGGTCTGGCTGCCTCCTCCATCGGGAGCCTGCTCGAAGCGCGCGGCCTGCGCGTGGCGCTGATGAAGCTCGACCCCTACATCAACGTGGACCCGGGCACGATGTCTCCCTTCCAGCACGGCGAGGTCTTCGTCACGGACGACGGCGCCGAGACAGACCTCGACCTCGGGCACTACGAGCGCTTCACTCACGCCCAGTTGTCGCAGGCCAATAATTGGACGACCGGGCGCATTTATCTCTCGGTCATCGAAAAAGAGCGGCGCGGCGATTACCTCGGCAAGACAATCCAGGTCATCCCGCACATCACCAACGAGATTAAAGACGCCGTGCGCGCCGTCGCCGAAAAGGACCGTCCCGACGTGGTAATCGTCGAGATCGGCGGCACGGTCGGCGACATCGAATCGCTCCCCTTTCTCGAAGCCATCCGCCAGATGGGCAACGAAGAGGGCAAGGGAAACGCCATCTTTGTTCACCTGACGCTCGTGCCCTACATCGCCGCGGCCGGGGAGTTGAAGACCAAGCCGACGCAGCACTCTGTCCGCGATTTGATGCAGATCGGAATCGCGCCCGATATTCTGCTCTGCCGCTCGGACCGCGTCCTCTCGCGCGACCTGCGCTCGAAGATCGCGCTCTTCTGTAACGTCAAGGAGTCGGCGGTCATCACGGCGATGGACGTGGGCACGATCTACGAAGTGCCGCTCGCCTTTCACGAGCAGGGCCTCGACGACTTGATCGTCAACCTGCTGGAGCTGGGCGAGCGCGCCGGGCACACGGACCTTTCGCGCTGGCGCGAGCTGGTCTCGACCATCAAAGAGCCGATGACGGGCACGACCTCTATCGGCATCGTCGGCAAATACGTCGAGCTGGAGGACTCCTACAAGTCGCTGCGAGAGGCGCTGACGCACGGCGGCGTGGCCAATAACCTGCGCGTCGAGGTGCGCTGGATAGAGTCCGAGGCTCTGATGGAAGAGGACTACGAAGACCGCCTCCGCGATTTCGACGCGATTCTCGTCCCCGGCGGTTTCGGCAAGCGCGGCGTCGCGGGCATGATTAAGGCCATCGCTTATGCGCGCAAGACGCGGACGCCTTACTTCGGCATCTGCCTCGGCATGCAGACGGCCTGCATCGAGTACGCGCGCAACGTCTGCGGCTTAAAGGACGCCGATTCGACAGAGTTCGACGCGGACACGCCCTATGCCGTTATCTTCAAGCTGCGCGACCTGGTCAACGTCGAAGAGCTGGGCGGGACGATGCGGCTCGGCGCGTGGCCGTGCAAGCTGGCGGCGGGCTCGCTGGCGCGCGAGATTTACAACGGCGCGGACCAGATAGACGAGCGTCACCGTCATCGCTACGAGTTCAACCCGGAATTTCGTGAACAGCTTCAGCGCGCCGGGCTGGTCATCAGCGGGGAATCGCCGGACGGAAAGTTCGTCGAGATTGCGGAGCTGCCGCGCGACGTGCATCCCTGGTTCCTCGGCTGCCAGTTTCATCCCGAGTACAAGTCGAAGCCGCTTGAGCCGCATCCGCTCTTCGCTTCGTTCGTCCGTGCGGCCTACGTCAATCGTCTGCGTAACGAGACCTCCGCCGAAAAGATGGACGCGCCCGAAACCTTCGTTCCAGAGCGGGCGGGCGTGGCCGGAGACGATTAAAGACGTTTTTGTATGCTGCATTGTCCCACATGCGATCAGGAGTTTGCCGAAGAGGTCAGGGTCTGCCCGGAGGACGGGACGCCCTTGCAGGCCAACTCGACCGTCCGCGTGAACATCCCCGTGGACCCGCTCATCGGGCGCACGCTGGACGAGAAATATCGCCTCGAAGAGCGAATCGGGACGGGCGGGATGGGCACTGTCTATCGCGCCGCGCATCTCCTGATAGACCGCCCCGTGGCCGTCAAGGTGCTTAACCCGCGCTTTGTCGAGGACGAAGCGGCGCAGACGCGATTTCGCCGCGAGGCGCGCGCAGCCGGGCGCATCCAGCATAACAACGCCGTCACCGTCACGGATTTCGGGAGCACTTCGGACGGCCTCGTCTACATCGTGATGGAGCTGCTCGAAGGTCACACGCTGCGCGACGTGCTGGCGCGCGAAGCCCCGCTCGATACCGCTCGCGCCGTCTCGCTGATGCTGCAAACGGCTTCGGCCGTCGCGGCGGCGCACGAGGCGGGCGTGATTCACCGCGACCTCAAGCCCGCCAATATCTTTATCGTCCAGCGCAAGGACGCGCCGCCCTTCGTTAAGGTGCTCGACTTCGGCATCGCCAAGCTGGCCGCCGATGCGCTCGACGACGATGACCCGCAAACGCTGACGCAGGTCGGGGTGATGATCGGGACGCCGCGCTACATGTCGCCCGAGCAGTGCGACGGCGCGAAGCTGACGCCCGCCTCCGATGTCTACAGCCTCGGCATCATTCTTTACGAGATGCTGACGGGCACGACTCCCTTCACGGGCACGTCGCCGCTCGCCATCGCGCTCAAGCACTCTTCCGATCCGCCGCGCCGCCCGCGCGAGTTCGTCGCTGCCATCCCACCCGCGCTCGAAGAGGTCGTCATGCACGCCCTCGAAAAGAGACCCGATAACAGGCCGCAGAACGCCGAAGAGCTGCGCCGCGAACTCTATGACGTGGTGCAGAAAGCGGGCCTTGAGCACGCCGCGACGTTCAGCGCGCCGACCCTTGAGACGCTGCGCAGCGCCGGGACGGAGACCCCTTCCGGCAGGCTCGTGATAGACATCGAGCGGCTGCGTGAAAGACGCGCCGCCGCTTCGATGCAGGCGAGCGCCCCCGCCGCCCCGGCCGCAGCCGCCGGGTCGTCATTGAAGCAGGGAAGCGACGGGCATTCCGCGCCGCCCGCCCTTAATTCCGCGCCCGTCGAGCCTTCGGTTTTTCCGCTGCGCCCGCCCGCCATCGGCCGCATCAGGATTTTCTTCGAGCAGAAAGAGAGCTGGTTCAGGTGGCTGACGAGGCCCATCCGAATCCTGCTCATCTCCATGACGGCGCTGCTGCTCTTCGCCATTCTCCTGGCGGTCCTGGCGACGCGCTCGACGGCCAAGCTCTCTCTGGTGAGCACGGATAGCGCCGCGCTGGGCACGCTTTTTATTCCGGCCGAAGGCGACACTCAGGGTGTTGCCCCGAACCGCGGCGCAGATAACGGGCGCAGCGGGCGGCGGCAGCAGGGTACGCGCAATAATGAGAGGGAGGCGCGGCGCGTAGTGCGTCCGGTCCAGCCGCCAAAGCAGGAGTCTACTATCAAGCGCGCGGTTAAAAAGATCAGAAATATCTTCAAGAACCCTTTCTAGCTCTTCAGGCTTGAGCGGGGCCGCAGTATTTGAACCGGCAGTATTCCGGGAGCCGGGGTGCGGGTCTCGGACTGGCGCAGGCGCAGAGAGCGACGGGTGTGGGGGGAGCAATAGTGGAGAGGCAATCATTCAGCGTCGGCAATGCTACTTTCGGCGACGGGCGTTTGACGGTCATCGCCGGGCCGTGCGTCATAGAGTCGGCCGAGCACGCCCTGATGATGGCGCGCGAGTGCTCGCAGCGGGCACGGGAGGCGGGGCTCGATTTCGTCTTCAAGTCCTCCTTCGACAAGGCCAATCGCTCTTCCATCCAGAGCTTTCGCGGGCTCGGGATAGAGGCCGGGCTGGCGGTCCTGGCGCGCGTTAAAGAGGAGCTGGGCCTGCCCGTCCTGACCGACGTTCACGAGATTTCCCAGGTCCGGCAATGCGCAGAGGTCGTTGACATCCTGCAAATCCCCGCGTTCCTTTCACGGCAGACCGATCTGATCGTCGAGGCCGCGCAGACGGGCCGCGCCGTCAACGTCAAGAAGGGGCAGTTTCTAGCGCCGCAGGACGCGCGCAATATCGTCGAGAAAGCGCGGTCGGCCGGATGCGAAAAGCTGCTCCTGACGGAGCGCGGCGCGAGCTTCGGCTACAATAACCTGGTGGTTGACATGCGCGCTTTCCCGATCATGCGCGGATTCGGAGCGCCCGTGGTCTTCGATGTCACGCACTCGCTGCAACTGCCCGGTGGCCTGGGCCATGCAACGGGCGGACAGCCCGAGTACATCGAACCGCTCGCCCGCGCCGGAGTCGCCTGCGGCGTTGACGCCGTTTTTATGGAGGTCCATGAGCGCCCGGAAGCCGCGCCGTCCGACGGCCCGAACATGCTCCGGCTGGAACGCTTCGGCGCTCTGCTCAAGAAGCTGCGCGATATTCACGCGCTCCTCGGCGCGGGCGAGGCCGCCGGAGCCGCTGGCGACTGAAAGCGTGAATGCTGTGCGCCGCCTCTTGCTCGAAGCAAATACTGTTTGCTCAAAAAAATACTGTTCAATTCCGAATCAATCTAACCATCTCAAGCTCATCATGAAAATAGCCCGCGCAACTCTGCTGCTCACTCTTTTCTCTTTGTTCTGGGCCGCGTCGCCGCCCGTCGCCCGCGCGCAGGACGAGCCGAGCGCCGCCTGGCTGGCGACGCGTTATGACCTGACGGCCAGCCCGTCCGTGCCTGAGCGCAGCCTGAACGTGACGGCCAGGCTCACCGTGCGCAACGTCGGGCGCGGGGCCGGGTCGAGAATCACCTTGCGTCTGAGCCCGAGGGCGGAGATTAAAGATGCGAGCGCGGGCGGCGCGGCCGCGACCTTTCGCTCCAGGCCCGAGCCGCGCACCAACCTTCAGGCCGTGAGCGTTAATCTTCCTGCGGCGGCCGCGCCCGGCTCGACCGTCGAAGTCACGCTCTCGTATCGCCTGCCGCTCGCCGAAAACTCCGGTCTCGCGGCCCTCTCTCCGGCCGGGATGCAGTTTCTCCCGCTCTCCTACTGGTATCCGACGCCCAACACGCTCTACTCGCTGCGCGGCGCGGATACTGCCCCCTTCACCCTGCGCGTCGAAGGCTCCGGCACGGCGGTCTCTTCGGGCGTCCCTGCACAGCCGCGCAACGCGGCGAGCGTCTACGAACAGAAGCTCTCCGCGCAGCCCTTCTTTGTCGAAGGCGAGTGGGACATCAGCGAGGGCGCGGGCGAGGCCGCGGGCATCAGCATCTACCTGCCGAAAGGCGCAAGCGCGGAAGAACGTAAGCAGGGCGAGGCGTTAGTGTCGCTGGCCGCCGCTGCGCGCGCGTTCTATGCGGGGCTGCTCGGCAGCGCGCCCGCCGCTCCCATCCGGCTCATCTCGGTCACGCGCGGCGCTGGCTTTGACGACGCGGGCGCGCTGCTGTTCGACGCGGCGGCGCTGCGCCGGACCAGGATTGATTCCGTGACTGCGTTGCAGGTCGCCGGAGCGGTCGCGCATCTCTGGATAGGCGGCACAGCGCCCCTGCGCGGCGAAGGCAGCGGCGTCATACGTGAGGGCCTGACGCGATACCTGTCGGCGCTTTTCTTCGAGAAGCAGTTCGGGACGGAAACGGCCGAGGCGGAAAAGCTGCGCGAGCGCGTGGCCTACGCGGCTATCTCCAGGCGGGACGCGCCGCTGGCCCTGACGACGCCGCTCGACGGCACTTACTACACGTCCGTCACAAATAAGGGCGCGATGGTCTGGCGTCTGGCCGAACGTGCGCTCGGGCGCGATGCGCTGATGGGTCTGCTGCGCGCGGCATTGCAGGCGGGCGGGCGCGAGGCCGAAGGCTTAACGCTCGCTTCCT
>DASVWH010000044.1:0-6596 GCA_036389715.1 Pyrinomonadaceae bacterium
CCGCGTACATTTGCCTGGATGGGTGGAAGACGTTGCGCCGCTGCTCGGGGCCCTGGACGTTTTCGTTTCCGCCTCGCACGTCGAATCCTTCGGGCTGGCGATAGTTGAAGCGATGGCCAGCGGCCTGGCGGTCCTGGCGACGGCGACCGAAGGCGCGCGCGAGCTGATTGAAGACGAAGCGACGGGGCTGCTCGTCCCCATCGGGGATGTCGGCGCGCTCTCAAAATCACTGCTCCGGCTGCTCGAAGACGCGGGCGAGCGGGCACGCCTCGGCGCTCGCGCACGCGATGCAGCGCGCAGGCACTACGGCCTCGAACAGATGATCGAGGCAACGGAAAACCTCTACTTGGACGTGGTCCGAGAGCGGGAGGGGTCAAGAGGATGAAGAGGCTGGAGCGGCAAAAAGGAGATGCAGGCTCGCAGTTAAAGGGTCCGCAGGCGAGCGTTTGAGAGGGTCTTGCGGCCATTCGACACGTGCGCCGCCCGCGCTTTTACGCCTGCCCCTCTTCGCCTTTGTCTATCTTGGCGGCGAGAATAAAATCGCTCTCGGTGAGGCCGTCAATCTTGTGCGTATAGATGGTAATCTCGGCGCGTCCCCAGCCGAAACAGATGTCAGGGTGGTGTCCCTGCTCTTCGGCCAATCGGCCCAGGCGGTTAACGAAGTCGAGCGCCTCCCGGAAATCCTTGAACGAGTAAGTTTTCAGCAGGTGGTGCTGCGCGACCACTTCCCAGCCGCTCAACCCTTTGGAGAGTTCCGCTATCTCGTCGCCGCCAAGCGGCGGCACACCGCCGCGACACGGCACACATTCACGATTCGCCAGTTCCGTCATTGCCCCTGTCACCTCCCCGAAGCACGCGGCCGCTCGCCGCTCCCATTATCTGTGCCGCACATGCCGCCCTGCGCGCGGCCCGGTCTTTCGTCATGAGATGGTCTTGCGACCGTCTATGATGTCGGGCCGCAGCCTGTAGAGCGCCACTTTGTTGGCGCGTCCCCAGGTATCCACCTGTGTCCGGTTGACGGCGGGCGTGAGCGTCGGATTACGCTCGGTTATCAAGCCCATCGCGTGCTCCATCTGGTCGGGCGAGGTGATGCGTTCCGCACGACCGATGACCATCACGCTGCGCCAGTGAGACGGGTCGTGAACCTCTTCGACCTGGAAGCAGACCTCCGGGTTAGCAGCGATGTAATCGGTCTTTGTTCCTTCGGTCGTGAAGAAGTAGAGATTGTGAGAGTCGTAAGAGAAGTTCATCGGGACGACATACGGGCGGCCCTCGCGCGTGCATCCGAGATGGCCGAAGCCGACTTTCCTGAGAAGCTCCTGCATCTCTTCAAGCGGCATATCTTCAACTTGTATCATCTATATCCTTCCCCTAGTCTTAAATAGGTCTTGAACGCGAACCCGGCGCTCTCAAATGCTGGCTGGCGCTCTCATCTTAAATTAAGAGCGTTGCCGCCGCCAGTAGCTCCGACGCCTTTGCCTGCCTGCGGCCACGCGATTTTGACAGAGCGACCCGTGGCACAGCAAGCATTCCAACGCACGCGGCCCTGCCCGCCCTGACGAAGAAATAACCGGCGGCCGAGCCGAATCCGGCATTTCAAAGCCGCTTTGCTCTCCGCTGCCGCACGCCGCCGCGCGCGCTTCGAGACGAAAGATTCAAACGGGAGCGGCCCCGAGAGCAGCTCTCGGGACTTGCCCTGGAAGCTCGCAAGCGGATAGTCTAAAGAACAAGCTCTCAGTAATCAGTGGCCGGAAACTTCAGCAGGAGGAGGCCGGGGCGCGTCTTCGGGCCGAACGCTTGAAAACCGGCTGCTAATTTGGAGGAGAAACTTCGTGGCCATCTTACATCCGTTTCGCGCCCTGCGCCCGCCCGCCGGGAGAGTCGCGGAAGTGGCGAGCGTGCCCTACGACGTAGTCAGCACAGAGGAAGCGCGCGCGCTTGCCGGGGGCAATCCTTTCAGTTTTCTACACGTCTCGCGCCCCGAGATTGACCTTCCCGAAGGGACGGACATCCATAGCGACGCCGTCTATCGCAAGGCCGCCGATAACTTCGAGCGCCTGGTCACGCAATGCCCGCTCGTGATGGAAGAGACGCCGAGCCTCTATCTCTATCGCCTGATTATGGGCGAGCACGAACAGATAGGCGTCGTCGCCTGCTGCTCGGTCCAGGAGTACGACGAGGACCGGATACGCAAGCACGAGCGCACGCGGCGCGATAAGGAGGACGACCGGACGCGCCATATGCTGACGCTCAGCTCGCAGACGGGCCCCGTCTTTCTCACCTACCGCGCGCGGCGCGAGATAGACACGATGGTCATGGAGACGACCCTGACCGATGCCATCTACGACTTCACGGCCCCGGACGGCGTCCGTCATACGGTCTGGCACGTGCCGGACCCGGTCCGCTTCGTTCATGCCTTTCGAGAGATACCGTATCTCTACATTGCGGACGGGCATCACCGCGCCGCCAGTGCCAGCCGCGCCTGCGCCGAACTCAAAGAGCGCAGCTTCGGCTTCATGGGCGACGAAGAGTATAACTTTTTTTTAGCCGTGCTCTTTCCCGACGACCAGTTGCGGATACTGCCCTACAATCGCATCGTGCGCGACTTAAACGGCCTCTCGCCGGAAGAGTTCTTCGCGGCCGTCGGACGAAAATTCGAGTTTACGAAGGACGCGCAGCCCGCGCCGCAGGCTCCCGGCCAGTGGAGCATGTATCTCGGCGGCCGCTGGCACGGGCTGACTCTCAAGGGAGGCGTCCCGGCCTCCGCCGATCCAATCGCCGCGCTCGACGTGAGCCTCCTGCAAGAGCACCTGCTTGACCCGATTCTCGGCATCAAGGACGTTCGCACCGACAAGCGAATAGACTTCGTCGGGGGCATTCGCGGGACGGCCGAGCTTGAACGCCTGGTTAATGAAGGCCGCGCGGCCGTCGCTTTCTCGCTCTACCCGACGACCGTCGAAGACCTGATTCGCGTCTCGGACGCGGGCGGAATCATGCCGCCCAAGTCCACCTGGTTCGAGCCGAAGCTGCGGGACGGAATCCTGATCCATAACATTTAACGGGAGCGGGTGTCGGAGGTCCGGGGCCGGAAAATCAGTTGCTCTTACTGACCCCCGGCCCCTGACCCCAACCCCTTGAAAATCATGAAGGTACTTGTCGCTGATAAATTCGAGCAATCGGGGCGCGATGGGCTGCAAGCCATCGGCTGTGAGGTTTCGTATCAACCGGACCTGAAGGACGAGCCGCTGGTCGAGGCCATCGGGCAGTCGCAGCCCGACGTGCTGGTCGTGCGTTCAACGAAGGTCACGGAGGCCGCGCTTGACGCGGGCGCGCTCAAGCTGGTCGTGCGCGCGGGCGCTGGCTACAACACGATTGACGTGGCGGCTGCATCGCGGCGCGGCATCTACGTCTCCAACTGCCCGGGCAAAAATTCCATCGCCGTCGCGGAGCTGGCCTTCGCACTGATGCTCGCGCTCGACCGCCGCATCGCGGACAACATCATCTCGCTCAGGCAGGGACAGTGGAACAAGAAGGAGTTCTCGAAAGCGCGCGGCCTCTACGGGCGCACGCTCGGCCTGATCGGCACGGGACAGATCGGGCAGGAGATGATTCCGCGCGCGCACGCCTTCGGGATGAGGGTCATTGCCTGGAGCCGCAGCCTGACGCCCGAGCGCGCGGCCGAGCTGGGCGTCGAGCACAGGCACAACCCCCAGGAGGTCGCCCGCGATTCAGACATCGTCAGCGTGCACCTGGCGCTGAAACCCGAAACGCGCTCGCTCGTCGGCGCGGACGTGTTCAATTCGATGCGCGAGGGCGCTTACTTCATCAACACTGCGCGCGGCGAGGTGGTGGACCAGGCGGCGCTCGTCCAGGCGATGCAGACGCGTGGGATTCGCGCGGGGCTGGACGTTTACGCCGCGGAGCCGACAAGCTCCGCAGCCGAGTTCACGGACCCGATTGCCGGAGAACCGAACCTCTACGGGACACATCACGTCGGGGCTTCGACTGACCAGGCGCAGGAAGCGATTGCGGCCGAGACGGTCCGCATCGTTCAGGCTTTCATGGAGACGGGCCGCGTCCCGAACGTCGTCAACCTGGCCAAGCGGACGCCCGCCACACACATGCTCGTCGTGCGCCACCGCGACCGCCCGGGCGTGCTCGCGCATATCCTGGACGCCATCAGGGCCGCCGAGATCAACGTGCAGGAGATGGAGAACATCATCTTTGAAGGCTCGGAGGCGGCCGTCGCGCGCATCAATCTCGAAAGCGAGCCGCCGCGCGAGACCATGGAGCGCCTGCGCGCCGAAAACCCGGACATCCTCGAACTGAATATTAAAACGATTGCAGGCGGCAAATAAGGGGATCGTGTCCCGGCTCTTTGCGCTGAAGCGCCGCCTGTTATTTGAGAGCCCTGTGACGCCATTATCATGAAGACCACATTGATTACGGGCGCATCGAGCGGCATCGGCGAAGCCTTTGCGCGCAGGCTCGCCGCGGCGGGCGAGAATCTGCTGCTCGTCGCGCGCTCCGAAGAGAAGCTCGCCAGCGTTTGCAGCGAGCTTGGCCGCGCCCATGACATCAGCGCACAGTACGTCGCACTCGATTTGTCCGCAGAGGATGCGGCCGCGCGTTTGTTTGAAGAGACGGAGCGGCGCGCGCTTCGGATCGAGACGCTGATTAACAACGCCGGGTTCGGCTCGATGGGCGACTTTCTCGGCCATGACCTCGGGCGCGAGCTGAACATGATTGATCTCAACATCAAGGCGCTGGTCGCGCTCAGTTACGTTTATCTAGGCCCGATGCGCGCGCGCAAGAGCGGCGCGATCATCAACGTCGCTTCGACAGCGGCCTTTCAGGGCGTGCCCTACATGGCGACCTACGCGGCCACGAAGGCTTTCGTCCTCTCTTTCTCGGAGGCTCTGTGGGACGAGAACCGCTCCTACGGCATCAAGGTGATGGCGCTCTGTCCGGGTGTGACGGAGACAAACTTTTTCGCCGCCGCCAATTCGGAGCGCCCGCCGATGCGCGTTGCGCAGACGCCCGAGCAGGTCGTCGAGACGGCGCTGCGCGGGCTCAAGCGCGGCAAGAGCCACGTCGTCTCCGGCTGGACCAACTACCTGATGACGGAATCCGAACGCCTCGTCCCGCGCTCCATCGTCGCGCGCGTCGCGGGCAAGGCGATGCGTCCAAAGTTTGGGAATAAAAATAGTAAGCAGTGAGCAGTGAGCAGTTAAAAGAAAATCTTTTAGTCTCGACTGCTCACTGCTCACTGCTTACTGCTCACTTCCAGGAGGTGAATAAATGACGGAAAGAATCTACAACTTCAGCGCCGGGCCTGCGGTACTGCCGATGCCCGTGTTGGAGGAGGCGCAGCGCGAGCTTGTCAGTCTGCCGGGCGTCGGAATGTCCGTGCTGGAGATCAGCCATCGCTCGAAGGCTTTCGACGAGATTATCGAGCGGGCGGAGAGCGGGCTGCGCCAACTCCTCGCGCTGCCGGACAATTACCGCGTCCTCTTTTTGCAGGGCGGCGCGAGCCTCCAATTTTCGATGATTCCGATGAACTTTCTGCCGCAGGGCGCGAGCGCCGACTACATCATCACAGGCAGCTGGGGCAAGAAGGCTCTGAAGGAAGCGAAGCGTTCGGGCACGATCAACGTGGCCGCGAACATGGCGGACGGCGGTTTTACGCGCACGCCCGGCACGGAAGAGCTGAGCCTGGACCCGGGGGCCAGCTTTGTTCACTTCACGACGAACGAGACGATTGAGGGCGTCGAGTGGAAGAGCGAGCCCGAAGTGGAAGACGTGCCGCTCATTGCCGATGCTTCGTCGGACATTCTGTCGCACCCGATTCCGACAGAGAAGTATGCGCTCATTTACGCCGGGGCGCAGAAGAACATGGGGCCGAGCGGCGTCACGCTCGTCATCATCCGCGAAGACATGCTGGAGCGCATCCCCGAGGGGCTGCACACGATGCTCGACTACCGGACGCACGTCGAGAACAAGTCGCTCTATAACACGCCGAACACCTTCGGCATCTACATCATCAGCCTCGTCTGCAAGTGGCTGCTGGAAAAGGGCGGCCTCGCCGCGATGGAGCGCGAGAATGAAGCCAAGGCACGGCTGCTCTACGATGCGATTGACTCGACCGCCTTCTATCGCGGCCACGCCGACGCCCAGGCGCGCTCGCTGATGAACGTCACGTTCCGCCTGCCTTCGGAAGACCTGGAGAAAAGGTTCGCCGCTGAAGCAACGGCCGCGGGCCTCGACGGCCTCAAAGGGCATCGCTCGGTCGGAGGCATCCGCGCCTCAATCTACAACGCATTCCCGCGCGAGGGCGTCGAAGCGCTCGTCTCCTTCATGAAAGAGTTTGAAAGAAAGAATGGATAAACAAGTGTTAAGTAATAAGTCGAGAAAGTGATGTGTGCTGTGCGATGTGTGAAAGATCGAGCTTTTAACTCATCACTCATTACTCAACCCGAGTCCTGAGTTGGTTATGCTGAAAGTAACCCAGCACGACACAGATTGTAATGCAGCATCTTCAGCTTGATAGTGTTCCATAGTCCATGCCACGAACGACTAAACACACGGTCTACGAA
>DASVWH010000045.1:0-10822 GCA_036389715.1 Pyrinomonadaceae bacterium
CGTCGAGCAGGTTTTCAGGCTGCACTGCCGCAGGCTCGGCTTCAACCGTGAAAGATACATCGAGACGGAGCGCAAGCGCAGCTTCCGCCGCCCGTCAAACCAGGGAACCCTCTTCGATTAGAGAGGCGCTTTAATCAAAACGCGCTTTAATCAAAGAGCCCTCTTTGATTAAAGCGCCGCGGCTCTTCGTCAAGGGCCGCGCTTCTTCTCTCTGCACCCTCTGCGCGGCTCAAGCCTGGTGCAGCAGCGTGCGCAGCTCGCCGTTGAAGCGAACGTCTATCTTCCCCTGGCGAACTTCGAGCACTTTTCCGAGCCCGAACTTCGGGTGCGAAACCAGGTCGCCCGGCTGGTAAGTCTCTCTCGGGGAATAGCTGCGCTGCGGCCCCGTCAGCTGCTCCGGCTCCTTCGTTTGCGCCCTGCGTGTTCCGCTGGCCGACGCCCTTTTAGCCTTCGCCAGCCGCTCGCGATAGAGATGATCGCTCTGGCAAGTGCGACACGTGACACGCTCGATGCCGCCCTGCGAGTTGAGTGCGACGACCTGATGCGTGCGCTCTTCCTTGCACCGCCCGCAGTGCGTCATCACGTCATCGCCCAGGCGAACCTTCCTTGAAAACCCTGCTGTGCTCATCCCTGACTCCCCGGAAAACTTGTAAAAGAATAGCTGCCGAATATCACCCTGACAACTTAACACTCGCCCGCCCGAAGGAGAAGCATGAAAGGGTCCGGTCCAGCGGCGGCTCTCTGCTAACAGGCCGGATGAAAAGAGAAGGGGCGCGTCCTGTTTTTCAGAACGCGCCCCTTCCGAATCGGCGTTCGAGCGAGCGGCTCTTTAGTAAGCTCTGCGCTCACCCTCGACGACGAGGTTGTTCGTCACGGAGAACGCGCCCGGCACGCTCCTGGCCGCCATGTACGCAAGCTGGCTGTCCATCCTGCTGGAAACGACGCCTTCGAGAGTCACCTGCCCGCGGTTGACGACGATGTGGATGGACGGGTTTGTGCCCATCGCGTAGCGGTAGAGGCTGCCCGTTCCGAAGACGGCGCGGTATGTGCCGAGACGCACCGCATCGTCGAAGTTCGAGAGCGGCAGGACCTCTATGTGATTGACGACGCGCTCGACGCCCGCGATCTTCGCCACGCGCCGCGCGGCGTCATGGCTCGTCGAAGGGCGAACCACCTGGCCGTAGAGCGTCACGGTCGTGCCTTCGACCTTGTAAGCCAGGTTGTCGAAGACGCCGTAGTAGGGCAGGGTGACCAGCTCGCGCCGCACCTTTTTGGAGACCTGCTGGCCGCCCGTCTCCTTCTCGCCCGTCGTGTTGGCGGCGGCCGTCGCCCCGGAAATCGCAATCGCGATGATGCTCGCGAGCACGACCAAACTCTTCTTAATGCTACTCATACTCTTAATAATCCCCCTCGATTATCGCTCTGCTGTTTTACTGTGAACTGCACTTTTCGGGCCCGGCCGTCATCGCCTGCTCATATGCAGCCAGGGCCGCGTTGACTTTTTCCAGCGCGCGGACGACCTGTGCCCGGTCCGCCTCGCTCATGGTCTTCAGCGCTCCCTCGAAGATGTCGCTGCGGCGACGGCGAAACTGGTCCACGAGGCGCTTGCCCCTGGCCGAGAGCGCGACCTGGACGGAGCGCCTGTCGGCAGTGCCCGCGCGCCGCTCGATCAGATGTTTACGCACCAGGCGGTCGGTCAACTGCGTCATGGCCGGGGCCGAGATACCCAGCTCGACGGCCAGCTTGCCCGGTAAAATCGGACCGTCGCGCCGCAGCACCCTCATCACCTGCGCCTGCAAGAGCGTCAGGTCAAGCTCGGCCAGGTGCTTCCGGTGCTGCTCGACGAGCAGCCTCCCCATCGCTTCGGCAAAGCTGCTCAAGACCTCTTCGGCTCTCGCGGTCGTCGCGGCCATTCCCGGCTTCTCCGTTCCTTAATCCGGTTACATACTTAAGATGCCTTAACTAAAAGAAGGTTGCATTGACGGCCTCGAAGCTCGCTTTCGGGAGCGCGCCGGGTGCTTGAAAACGGGGCTTTTGCGGTCCTCCCGGGGGGTACAACTTTTCCCCTGAGGGGACATCTAATCTTTACTCCGCAGCAAAAATTCTCTTCGCTTCGAGAGGGCCGAGAGACCTTTTTTCTGGCCGGAGCAGTGACCGAACCAGCAGGGAGAAATATGCCGTACACAATTACAGAGCAGAACAGAGAGCAGCGCTTTCTCGTCAATCTGCCGGTGCACGCCGAGTGGGACGAGGAAAGAACCGGCCAGCACATCATCGCTGAAGGAACGACGGAGAATGTCGGGCCAGCCGGGGCGGTGGTCGTTTTCCAACAGCTTCCGGCGGTCGGGAGCCACATCCGCATCAGCGTCGAAAACCCGCGCGGCTCAAGGATCGAGACCATCGCGGAGGTCATTAGGCTGGTGCGCGACCTGCAACAGCCGACCGCTTCGCTGTCGGTTGTGACGGGGCAGAAGCAGTGGCGCGGCGAGGTCTGGGAACCGGCCGGAATCGAGGCCGCGAAGGTCGCCGAGCAGAGCGACGACGCGAAAAAGTGATTCGTCCAGGGGTCAAGCCGAGTCTATGACGCGATTAAGAATGCCTGAGGCGCTGCGTGCCCTCAGGCATCGTAATTTTCAGCTCTTCTTCGAGGGCACAACAACTCAAACTGCCACTCTTATTCGGCGACGCGCTGGCCGTATTTCACAGCCGGACGCGCGGCCGAACGCCGCTGGCTGCGGCGATAGAGCGTAAAACCGTACCAGAGCCCGTAGAAGAAGAGGAGCATGACGGCGGCCGCAGTGGCGGCAAAAGTGACAGAGTCGGTCACCTTGCGGGCCACGACGTAGAGGTCGCCGCAGATTCCGAGCGCCAGCGGCAGCATCGCAACCAGCAGGATGCGGCTGGAGAAGCGATGAAAGTGCTCCGTCTCTTCGCCCTCCTCGACCATCCGGTGATAGGCGGCGGGCGTCATCAGGAGAATGATGGAGAGGGCGATCAGGCCGAGGCTCGACAGGTGTACGTACTTCGAGGATTCCGGCAGCTTATCAAAGCCCTCGACCAGCATGGATGCAAACTGAAAGCCGAGCAGCGCCTGCGCGCCCGGCAAAACGACCCTCGCCTCCGTCAGGACGTGCTTGATCTTGTCTTTAACTTTCGGCTGCTCGTCTTCCGAGCCCTGATCTTTATCTTCCATCTCCTGTATCTCCCTTATCCGCGGTTCTCGCTCACGCTTGCGGACGGCTTCCAGGCCGTACCAGAAAGAGAGCGCGACCAGCGTCATTCCGATTCCGGCCGCGATACCGGCGTTGCGTCCCGACTGCTTTTCCACGGCGACGAAGAAATCAATGCCGAGCCCGAAGGCGAAAGGCAGCAGCGCCAGGGCCATGATCCTCGTAATGTAACGATGAAGCGCCTCGGTGTCCTCTCCCCCTTCGACTATCCTGTGATAGGTCGAGGGCGCTATCAGCAGCGCCACGGCAATGAGCATCAGGACCAGCCCGACCAGCTTCAGATACTGCGCATAGACGGGCAGGCCTTCAAAGCCCTTCTCAAAAATGGAGCGATACTGAAAGCCGAGCAGCACCTGCGAGCCCAGTATCAGCATCCTCCCTTCGTCGAGTGCCGTCTGTATCCTGTCCTTTAATTTAGCCATGCTTAGTCACCACTCCTCCGCAAGAGAGCGCCAAATGAGAGAAGCCCTGCCATCAGTGTCGGCCCTTAATCGTCATGGTCCGGCCCAGGGGCTACTGACAAAAAGGGGAAGCAGGTCACAAAGAGGGGCGTCTGAACTTATTAAAGCGGCCAGGCCGTGTCTGTTCGTTTACGTACAGAACCCGTGATGCGTCCATAATAAACGGCGGGCTTAACTTTGAGAAGATAGAGGAAGCGGGCTGCCGTGCGGTCGGCCTCATCGCCGCATCTCGCAGCCCTCTACTGCCGGGAACGATTGCCGGACTGACGGTCGAAGCCAGGTCTGTACTGAGACGTACAGACACACCTGAAGATAGCCGATAAGCTGTCATCCATTCAAAGAACAAGCAGGTTAAGGACACGGAGGGTGGCTGACCGCAGGCGGGCTCTTCGTCAGGGGCAGCACCGGTCGCGGTCGGCCTTTTTCCATCCGTAATACCTGCAACTCAGCGAGTACGCCGGATAGTATTTTCAGCCTCTCAAATCACAAGGTGCTCTGATGGAAACTCGACCCTCACTCGACGCGCTGCCCTTCGGCCTCCTGGAACTGGACGCGGCGGGGACGGTGACTCGCTACAGCCCGGCCCAACAACGGCAGACGACTCTCGCCGCGCGCGATATTCTCGGCCGCAACTTCTTCACAGAGGTCATGCCCGCCAGGCAGGTCAGCGATCTTCAATCCCGCTTTCGCCTCTTCATGGCGCAGGGCGAGACCCTCGACAGGTCAAGCTTCATCTACGCCTCGGAGCACGGGCCGGTCAAAGTACAGGTCCTGCTGGCGCGCGTCACGGAAAAGTCGGACGCAGGCAGCGAACACTTTGCGCTCGTCCGCATCATGCCCGAGACTACTTGAGCCGACCGCTCGCAGACTCCTTTCGAGGCCCGGCCGTTCATCGCAGGTCAGGCCCTGGCCGTCAACCGCAGACTCGAATCAATCACGTGACAGCGCACGCGCTGCCACGTGATTGTCTGCCGCCTTCGGGGTAGAATGGCGAGCGGTCAGGACAGTTCGTCTTGACACGGCGCGGCGGCCGGTCCGGTCATGGCTCCGGCAGCGATTGAAAGCAGAAAGGTTATCCGGGAGGGTTTTAATGTCTCTGGCGCTCATCAATTACAACGATCCGCTGATCTTCATCATCGCGGCCCTTTTAGCCGCGGCCGTGATCGGCTTTATCGTCTTCGTCGCCCGTCGTGCGAGAAAAAACAGCGGTCAAAAAACGCGGGAGGGCGAGTTTCGCCGATAGCCCCGGCTCGTTGCGGCCCGGAGCAAAAGAGGCCCGGGGATTGCCCGCAGAGGGTCAAGCTCTTTCCGGCGTGCTGCCGCCGCCGTGGGGCCAGGGCAGCGTGGGTTAGCCAGGGCACTTCCATCCACTTTACCCTTCAATTCGCCCGGCACACGCCGGTGCGCTCTGCGCGCACAAACATGCTCGCGTTAGGCTGACCCGCCTGGCCCGCTGCTGCGGCAACTGATATGGCTCCCAGGCTCTGGTACATGAACGCCGATTGCGAGATGGAGCTGGCCGCGCCCGGCGGCAGGTACAGGCGGCCCGCCTCCTTCGACCGGGTCAACCGGCGGCTGGCCGCGCACCTGCTCTGGCTGGCGGCTCCGGGCGATGCGCTGCTGCTCGAAGAGGGCGAGGCGGAGTCGCTCAGGGCAAGGGCCGAGCGGCGCGGCGTCGAGCTTGTCACTACAGCTTCACAGGGAGAGCAGCGCGGGCGCACCTTTACGCCCTGGGGCTGGACGCCGAGCGCCATCGCACGCGGCGCTGCGACGGGCGCAGCGGTGCGGCCAATCTCGCCCGAGATAGTTGCCAGGGTAAACTCAAAGCTCTTCAGCCACGCCCTTGAGCGGGAACTCGGCATCGCGCTGCCCGGCGCTCGCGCCGCACGGACATTCGAGGAGCTGGCAGAGGCGGTCGCGCGCGGCTGTCCGAAAAGCGAGGACAAGTGGGTCATCAAAAGCCCGTTCGGGTTTGCTGCGCGCGAGCGTGTCCTTGGGCGCGGGCCGCTGCTCGAAGGGCCGCAGGCGACCTGGGCCAGGCGACGCCTGATACTCGGCGAGACTCTTATTTTCCAACCCTGGCTGGAGGTCAGACGCGAATACGGCGTGGTCATGGACGTGCTCGCGCAGGGCGGCATCAGGATTCACGGAATCAGCGATCTTCAGACGAACGGCGCTGGCACGCCCACCGGCTACCTGCTCGGGCGCAAGGTCGCGCCCGAGCGCGCGCGAGAGCTTGAGCGCGTCGCAGCCGTCGTCGGAGAGCGGCTCTTTAGGGAAGGCTACACGGGCCCGGCTGGCCTCGACGCGCTGGAGCACGCGGGGGGTCTGCACCCGCTGCTCGAAATCAACGCCCGCTACACGATGGGCTTCGTCGCGCTGGCCGTCGAGCGCCAGCTTCGACCCGCAGAGCCCGTCTTCTGGAGCAGCAGAGAGCAGGAGACGGATTGATTCATTGGCTCATGTAATCATTGATTCATTGATTGATTGATTCAATGATTACATGAATCAATCGATCAATGATTAAATAGCCCCATGATCTTACTGCCGGAATCCGACGACGAGCTGTTGAGCGAGTGCGAGGTCGAGACGTTTCGTTCGAGCGGGCCGGGCGGCCAGCACGTCAATAAAACGGAGAGCGCCGTCAGGCTCAGGCATCTCCCGTCGGGCGTCGTCGTCACCTCGCAGCAGGAGCGCAGCCAGCACCGCAACAAAGCAATCGCCCTTGAGAAGCTGCGGCAGAAGGTCGCGGAGCTGAACTACCGCCCGCCGCAGCGCATCGAGACCCGCATCTCAAGAACGACCAAGCGGCGAAACCTCGACGCCAAGGCCAAACACTCTCTCAAGAAGCGTCTCCGCTCGAAGCCGAAAGTGGAGGAGTAGGGCCTGCGGCGAGGGCCATTCAGGTGAACGACGCTGCGGTCACGGACGCGGCTTTACCTGCTCCTGCCTTCCAGGAGCTTTATCAGCCTGTCGGGATAGTCCGTGATGATGCCGTCCACACCCAGCTCAATCATCCGCCGCATGGCCGCTTCGTCGTTGATCGTCCAGACGTGAACCTCGACCCGATGGGCATGCGCTATCTCGACGAGCTGGCGGTTCAGGACCTGCCTGCCGCCCGCGTACTCCGGCAATTGCAGGGCTCGCGCGAAGGGGCTGCGGGGCGCGCCCTGCCCGACATTTCCGGCGGCGAGGAAGGCTCTCACGTCGGCCACGCTGGCCGAGGTGGCGACCTCCCCGCACTCTCTTCTAAACTCGTCAAGCACCTCCTGCCTGAAGGATGCGACCATCACGCGGTCCGTCATCCCGCTCCGGCGAATCATCCGGCAGAAGGGTTTGACTATCGAAGGCCGGTCCTGCTTGATGTCTATGTTGAGGCGCATGCGCGGGAGAGCGTCGAACACTTCGCGCAGGGTCGGGACGGTGATGCCTTTGCCTCTCAAGGGGAAGCTCTGCCCGCCGTCAGTCGAGAAGCGGTAGGCCGCGTCCAGCGTCTTCAACCGCGCCAGCGTCATCTCGGCGACGCGTCCCGTGCCGTTCGTCGTGCGGTCAAGCGTATCGTCGTGAATAACGACCAGCTCGCCGTCGGCCGTCGCGTGGAGGTCCATTTCGAGCACGTCTACGGGCAGCCGCGCCGCGTTCGTAAAGGCGTAGATGGTATTTTCGGGCCAGAGGCCGCCGCCGCCGCGATGGGCCATCACGAGCGGGACTCTTTGCTGCTGCTGCATAACAGTTTGATGCTCCGCGGCGGGATTGTGTGCCCGGCCCGGCATGAGAAGCAGCGCCGCGAGCGCCAGGCAGCCGCCCGCCAGCCCCTGCAATAATCTCCTTCGCATTGTTGCTTCGCTCCCGTGCGCAGCTTCCGCGCCGTCTCAGCTCTCAAATTCATGGCCGGGGCCGTTCCCTCTGTCCGGCTCATTCCTCCAGGCTTCGCCTTCTTCCGGTCCCGCCATCATCTTTTCAGTTTATAAGCCGGGAGGCAAACCCTTGCTAATGGATGTGGCCCGGCCTCGGCTATAATCGGCTATAATAAGAAGAGTCTTTAACGGGCGGATGCGGATGAACGGGCAGAACAGAAAAGATATTCGTCGCGGCCTGACGGTTGAAATCGTGCTCAAGAAGGACCAGCGCACGGGCAAAGGGACGCGCGGCATCGTCAAGGACATCCTGACGAACTCAGCCTTTCACCCGCACGGCATCAAGGTGCGGCTTGAGAGCGGCGAGGTCGGAAGAGTGAAGGAAGTGATAGAGCCCGCCTGAAGCGCCCGCTTTATTGACCGGGCAGCAATGCTCTATCGAGCGGCGCTCTTATTTCTTACCGCCCGTCCGAGAGACTGTTTCCAAGCCGTCAACGAGAAGAGAGGAAAAGACCAAATGCCGACGAACACTCCCCCACCCTACTTTCCGCAGAACCCGCTCTCGCCGCCCGATGAAAAACGGGCGCGGAGCGCGAAAGTAGTCTTCTTCGGCTGCATCGCTTTCCTCCTGCTCTTCATCGCGGGTTTCATCGTCGGGATGGTCTATTTAATTCGCTGGCTTTTCTAAGCAGGGCCAGGCGCGGGTTGCCTTTAGGCGGCTGCACACATGAGAACAGGTGTGCTCTCACGTCAAGTGCAGTAGTTGTTTGATGACATCCAGCAGCCTGGATATCTCGGCAGGCTTGACCAGGTAAGCCTGTGCTCCGGCCGCCATCGCCTGCTCCCTGTCCGAAGCGTAAGCGGCTCCCGAATAGAAGATGATCGGCGTAGACGAATCCTCCTCTCGAATGGCCCTGCAAAGCTCTATGCCGGAGCCCCCCGGCAGCCAATTGTCGAGGAGATAAAGATCGAATTTTCCTCCGGCGATCCGGTCTCTGGCTTGACCGGCCGTGCCCACACTCGTCACTTCACAATTGATGAGGCCGAGCAAGCTGTTTATCATAATGCAGGTGTCCTCGTCATCTTCCACGCAGAGGACGTGTTTCTGGTGAGGATTCATGGGCCGGTCGCTACCTTCTGGGCTTGAGGTTATCGTGAGACCCGGGAGGTCAGGCGCTCCCGAGCGGGAAATCAGACATGCGATGCTGGCAAGATATTCCAGCCAGCGAGAAGCTGTCAATAAAAAGCTCAACCCGCTGGTCCTGTAGCCGGAGACCCGGCGCAGGTCGTGAGGTTTGGGTTGATAAGCCTTGCAGTGTCTCGCCCGTTTGCGGCGGCGCGCGGCCGTCGTCAATGACTGTGCTTAGAGCCTAACCGAGACCATCAGCCCGGCCTTCGTCTAAATATTGACATCCCTCCTGAATAGAAATATAGTTTGCCCGCTGTTCCGGTTCGTCTCCATCTGATGAGGGCCTTACCCTCACGATTCTGAGTTACTTCGACGGATTTTCATCACTGGCGCTCGGCCGCTGAGTAGTCCTCGCTATTTCTACTATCTCCTCAATCCTACGGAGGCTTTATGAGAGGTAAGTCTTCCTTAATCAGTATATCCGTTCTCGGCCTGACGCTGTTCAGCTTCTCCCTCTTCAAATTCGAGATACGATTCGGTTCCGGTCCGTCTTCCACGTCGGCGAAAGAACCCGTCTATATCACGCAGCCAGCTCAATCGGAGGCCGGGCGAAAGCAGCAGGACTATCAACTGCAAAAGCAAGCAGAGGCCGACCGCAGGCGCGAGGAGCGCGAGGAGCGCAAACGAGCCGAGGCCGAGCAAAGACGGTTGGAGCACGAACAACGCGCACAGGAAGAAGCCAACCGGCAGCAACAGCAGGCCGAGCAGCAGAAGCAGGCCGAAGCTAACCGTTTGGAGCTAGAGCTGGCCAGGCAAAGACAGGAAGAGGCTAGTAGACTGGAGCGCGAGCGCGAGCAGCAAAGGCAGGCTGAAGCGGAACGCAGGCGGCAGGAATATGAGGAGCGCCAGAGAGCGCAGGAGGCAAGGATACGAGAAGCCGACGCCAGACGAATAGAAGCCGAAGCTCAACGGGTGCGCGCGGAGAAAGAAAGAGCCGTGCAGGAGAGAAACAGACTAATACTGGGTATAGCGAACCAGAGCCTGGATAGAATCATAAGAAGAAAGCATTAACTTCAGCGGGAGCTTAACCCGAACTGAAATTTGCAAATGGCGGACAAAAGATTACTGTTGCTGAGCAACTCGACGAGCCCCGACGGGAGATTTCTGGAGCCATACGCCGACGAGTTCAAGGGTTTTCTCGGGACGGGCGTGAGAAGAGTTCTCTTTGTTCCCTTCGCGGGCGTCATCAGGTCATTTGAAGACTATACGGCGTTGGTCCGCGCGCGATTCGAGGCGATGGGTTACGAGCTGGAGTCCGTGCACGAGACCGCGGACCCGAACCGCGCGGTGGAAAGCGCGGAGGCCATCGCCGTCGGCGGGGGCAATACTTTTCAACTCCTGCGCGGGCTCTACGAGTCCGGCCTGATCGAAAGTATCCGTGCCCGCGTCGAAAAGGGCCTGCCCTACGTCGGATGGAGCGCCGGGTCCAACGTGGCCTGCCCGACGATTAAGACCACCAACGACATGCCCATCGTCGAGCCTCCCGGCTTGAAAGCTCTCGGCCTGATTCCCTTTCAAATCAACCCGCACTACACGGACGAGCACCCCTCGGGCCACCAGGGCGAAACCAGGGCGCAGCGCATACAGGAATTTCTCAAGGTTAATCCCGGCACATACGTCGTCGGCCTCAGAGAAGGCAGCGGCTTGAGAGTCGAAGGCTCCGCGCTCACGCTCCTGGGCGATAAGCCAGCGCGCGTTTTCCTCGAAGGCGCGCAGGCCACTGAGCACGAGCCCGGAGATTCTTTACAGTTTCTGCTCGGATAGAACCGCAAACGATGGCCTTACTCGACGCGGCAGGGCCCGGACAATCGGGACTCGAACGGCGCGAGCGGACGCCGCGCTGGCGCTCGGGCATTCTGGCCGCCGTCGCGCTCACGCTCCTGGCTCTCTACCCGCAGCTTGACCTGCGCCTCTCGCGCGGTCCCGAATGGAACGGCGCTGAGAGCATCTTCTCGCAGGACGAAGTGGCCTACGCAGCCTACCTGCAAGCGTTGATCGAGGGCAGGCCCAGGCGCAACGACCCCTACACGGGACGCGACGACCGGCCAGGCTCCCCGCAGCCCGAATCGCTCTTCTCCATCCAGT
>DASVWH010000046.1:0-3910 GCA_036389715.1 Pyrinomonadaceae bacterium
GCGGCTCTCCGGGCGATTAGGGCTGAGCGAGCAGGCGCAGCCCGAAAAGATAGAACTGGATTTGATGGAGCTTGTGCCGCGCAAAGACTGGATAATCTTCCCGCACCTGCTGATCGCGCACGGCCGCAAAATCTGCAAGGCCCGCACGCCGCTCTGCGCCGAGTGCGTGCTGGAAAAACTCTGCCCCTCTTCGAGGCTCAAGGATGACGCCGCAAGTCTGAAAGAGGACGGGTGATGAGTCTGCTGAACCCGCGTTGAAGAGCGCCGCTTAGAGCCTTCATCTTTCCTACTTGCTCCCGTTAATCGCCATCTTGATTACCTGCGTGCGCGCCGCGATGAAGAGTTCGTCCTTATCGTTGAAGACCATCCCGAACGACACGCCGCCGGTCTTTATCAGGTCAAGGTAACGGCCGTTCGTGTCGAAGACCTGGATGCCCTTGATGTCGCTGGCGTAGATGCGGCCCTGGCCGTCAACCGCGATTGCGAGGGGCGCGCGAAACAGGCCGAGCTCGTCGCCGTCTCCGCCAATCCTGGTGATGAACTTGCCGTCGCGCGTGAACTTGAAGATGGCCTTGTTGAATGAGCCGAACGCATAAATGTTGCCGAGACCGTCGGCGGCGACGTGCGTGTCAAGCTCCGAATCGCCGCTCTGGCCGCTGATGGCCGCGCGGATAATCTTTCCGGCCTGACCGTTTGAATCGAAGCGGACGATGTCGTCGCGATTGCCGTACCAGGCGGCGATGAGCCCGCCGTCGGGCGTCGTCTTGATGTCGTCGAAGCCGTTGCCGCCCGCGTACGGCAACTGGCCCAGCAGCTTGCCCGTCGCTCCCTCATAGCGTGAGATCGTCCCGCTCTGAACGATGTAGACAGTGCCCTTGCGGTCTGCCGCCAGCCCGGTCAGAGGCATCTTCGCATCAACCATCCACTGCGTCACGAATTTACCCTGCGCATCGAAGACCTGCACGCGGCCGCCCATGTATTCGCCGACGTAGATGTTGCCGCTGCCGTCAATGCCGATGCTGCGCGCGTCCTTGAATTGCCCGACGCCGATGCCTTCGCTCCCGAACCTCATCGTCTCGCTGGCGAAGCCAGGCTCGGCCTTTGCTCCCGGCGCACCGACCGCGCCCCTCACGCGCGGCGAGCCGTCATGCGTTGAACCGCTCGCCGCGCCCGGATTGGAACGAGAGAATTTAACGGCGAAGATGACGCCGACGGTTATCAGGATGAGGATGACGGGTACGACTACCCAGACGGCGCCTGAACGCGCAGGCGGCTGCTGTCCAAACGGCGAATGTGCGGCCGGGGGAAACTGCTGCGCGTTGACCTCGTAGCCGCCCTGCGCGCCGTAGGCCGTCTGGACCACCGCCGGTCTGCCCTGGGCCAGATTCTCGACCGCATCCTTGGCCTCCTTCAGCCCGCAGCCGAACAGCTCCCTGTAGAGCTTGATGGCCGCGATCTTATGGCCGCTGCGCACGAGTTCGCCGAGCTCCTTGAACTTGACGGCCTTGCCCGTTAGGTCGCCGAAGAAATTAGGGGAGGCCGCGCCGCCGCCTGCATTACCGGCGCGCAGCTCGTCTGGAATAATCACAGAGTTGGTGCAGAAGGGGCAGCGCATCGTCGGGCCAGGTCCGCCGTCATAATCGAGCGGGCCGCCGCACGAAGGGCATTTAAAAGATTGGGGCATGGGAAGGCTCCTTCCGGTAGCTCAAAGATAACTTAAAGTCGGAGATAATCATTTCGCCGCTCTCTTACGACAGTCCAACGCAGGCGATTTGCCGATGAACTGCTCTCTGAGGGCCCGCGCCCTTCGGCGGCGAGCTAATCGAGCCAGTCGCGCGTCATGTCGCACCAGAGCGCCAGGCCGCGCCAGGCGCTGAAACGAGAGTAGTGACGCGCGATCTGTGCGTCAGGGATAGTGCGCCCGTCGTTATAGGTGCGCGCGAACTTGGCACGAACCCAGGAATCCAGCGCCAGTACGTCGTAGCGTCCGACGAGCTTAAGCAGGTTTTCGGCGGCGTAATCGCCGACTCCCTTAACACGCTTCATCGCGCGCCTCAGCTCATCTGTCGGCAGCTCGCTGTCGAGCCAGCTTTCCACGTCCACCTCGCCACCGGCCACGCGCTCGGCCAGCTCCTTGAAATACGGGGCGCGATAACCGGAGCGCACTTCATCGCGATAGAAACTGACGGGCGCTTGGGCCATCGCTGCGGGAGTCGGAAACGTGCGTCGGCCGTCGGCGGATTCCCGGCCCAGGTTTGTGACCAGCCCCTGGACCATCTTTTCCGTCAGCGCCCAGGAGCAGTTCGTCGTGCAGATGGTCTTGACCAGGTCCTCGAAGACGGTGGGCGAGCGCAGGAGCCGTCCGGCCCCGGCCCGCGTGATCCATTCAAAGTCCGGGTCGGCCGCCATCGCCCCGTAAAAATCCCCCAGGTCGTCGTCGAGCCTGAGCATGTGGCGCACGTCGCGCGTGACGGAAGCGGCGGCACGCTGGCCGACCTTGCGCGCAAGGCTCACCTTGACGGCGCGCTTTGCCCCCGTGATCGAGACCGTGACGGGCCGCGCTCCCTTTAAATCGAGCACGCGGATGATCGTCCAGGTCTGCCGGTCAAACTCGAAGGGCGGGAGGCTGGTCCAGCCATGACTCATGGCCGTGCGTTTGAAGTTGAAGTCGCGCGGAGCGGGGATTGAGATTTCCATCTTGGGCTAATTCTGGCGAAGACCCTCCGAGATTGCAAATTTGAAACCTTTATCCTATGCTCGCCGCCATCCGTGAAGGGCGTTGGCGGGCCTCCTAAACTCTTCGGCTCGCGCGGCCGCGGGCGCTGCCTTCGCGGGTGCCGCCCTTTGAATTTTAGCCTTCGCGCATTTCATCATCCATAAGGAATATCCGAAGAAATATCATGCAAGTAAACCAGCAGAAAGTTGACGAAAAGATACATCGTTATCCGTGTCCGGCCTGCGGGGCCGTGCTCGTGTTCGCGCCGCAGGACGGCTGCCTGGTCTGCCCCTACTGCGGGCGCAAAGAGGAGATTCCCGCCAGCGCCGACCAGGTGCAGGAACGCTCATTTGAAGAGTATCTCAAGCCGCGCGCAGATCAATTGCAGCAACTGGCCGTCGGCGCGCTCGAAGTCCAGTGCAGCAGTTGCGGCGCGACCGTCACGTTTGTCCCGCCGGAGGTTGCGCGCTCGTGCGACTTCTGCGGCGCGGAGATAGTCGCACAGCCGAAGTCCGCCGACCCGACCGTCGCCCCCGAGGGCGTCCTGCCCTTCCGCGTCACGCAGCCGCAGGCGGCCGCCTCCATCAAGCAGTGGATTGCCTCGCGCTGGTTCGCGCCGAACGCTCTCAAGAGGTTCGCCAGCCCCGAAGCCATTGACGGCGTCTACCTGCCCTTCTGGACCTATGATGCTAACACGATGAGTTACTACACGGGCCAGCGCGGCGAACATTACTACGAGACGGAGAGCTACGTCGAGACGGACGCGCAGGGCAACCGCCAGACGAAGACGCGGCAGGTCCAGCGCACGCGCTGGTATCCGGCCGCGGGCACGGTCACGCGCTGGTTCGACGACCTGCTTATTCCGGCAACCAGGTCTCTGCCGCAAAACCGCCTGCGCGCGCTCGACCCCTGGGACCTGTCCGAGCTGAGGCCATACGAGCCAGCCTATCTTTCCGGCTTCAAGGCGCAACGCTACCAGGTCGAGCTGGCCGAAGGCTTCGAGCAGGCGAAGGCCATCGCGGCGGGCGTCATCGAGGGCGATGTGCGGCGCGACATCGGCGGCGATGAGCAGAGGATTTCAAACATCTCGACGCACTACTCGGCGATTACCTTCAAGCACCTCCTGCTGCCGGTTTACGCAGGGGCCTACAGGCTCAACCAGAAAGTTTACCAGGTCGTCGTCAACGGGCGGAC
>DASVWH010000047.1:0-5152 GCA_036389715.1 Pyrinomonadaceae bacterium
CGCTCGGCCCGTGCCTCGTCCGGGGCAGAGCCGCCGCCGGACGGGTCGCCGAAGATGGCGGCAGGGCGGTCACGCCCGGCCAGGACATCCGGGCCCAGGAGCCGACGGGTCTCTTCCGGGAGCATGGCGGCCGACTCCGCAGGCGACAGCCACTCCCCTGCCCGCGCGATGGCAACCGGCACGGCCTCGTATTTTTTCACGTCGAGCGCATCTATGACGGCCCGCGCCGAGCGCACAGATACCTCGTGCTCGCCGGAGCGACCTCCGAAGATGACTCCGACCCGCATTTTTCTCGCCAAGCAGCTCTTCTCCGTCGAACCTTAAAGTATAGTCTTACCGAGCGCAGAGAGGATCAGCTCGACGCCGAGTTCCGCCGTGCGGTTATTGACATCGAGCGCCGTGTTGATCTCGACGATTTCCAGCGAGCGCATCCCGCCCGATTCGGCAATCTTTTCCATCGCCAGGTGCGATTCACGGTAAGTCATCCCGCCGCGCACGAGCGTCCCCGAGCCGGGCGCGTCACCCGGGTCGAGCACGTCCACGTCGAAAGTGACGCAGTAACCGGCCGGGGCCTGCGAAGCTATCGCAATCGCATCGTCCATACAGGCGCTGATTCCGCGCTCGTCTATCTCGCGCATCGTGAAGAAACGGATGCCGAGTTGTCGAATCAAGGCGCGCTCTCCCTGGTCCACGTCACGCGCCCCGATGTGCGCGCAGTAGCGCGGGTCCAGCTTCGGAGCGAAGCCCGCAACGTGCGTCAGTTCCCTCGCGCCGTAGCCGAGCAGCGCAGAGAGCGGCATCCCGTGGATATTGCCCGAAGGGGAAGAGTCCGGCGTATTCATATCGGCATGAGCGTCGAACCAGATGAGGCCGACCTGCTGCTCGCGCTCTCGATAGTAGGAGCTGACCCCTGCGATGGAGCCGATGGCGATGGAATGATCGCCCCCGAGCACGAGCGGTATCTCTCCGCTGTTCAAGATCGTCCCGACTTCCAGGGCGACCTCCTCACAGGCCGAGCTGATCTCCTGCAAATAGACGGCTTTTGCTCCGGGCTGACTGAGATAGGGCGGACGCGGGACGCGCATGTCGCCAAGATCGCGCACTTCGTATCCGAGCTGCGCTATCCGCTGGTTGAGGCGGGCCACGCGCAGGGCCGCCGGGCCGATGTCCACACCCGCCATGCTGGAGCCGTAACTGAGAGGCACGCCGAGGATGCTGACGCGCCGTCCCGCACCGGGACGATCCGACGCTTCCGTGCGCGGCTGTGGTCTGGTTAAAGCCTCAGTCATCAATCTTAAATCTCTCTTCGGCCCCGCCGCTATCGTTCAAGGAGTTTCTCGGGTTTCAGTTAGATTGTGTTGGCAGAAAAGGCTTTATCAGTCCGGCGAATGCTGCCAGGTTGCGCGTCTGGATGAGCAGCTCGCCCGGCCCGACGAAGTCCGCGACGTAGCCTTCCCCGCTCATCATGCTGCGAAAGAATCCGGCCGCGGCCTTGCGCAGGCTATACTGCGTCGTCCCTTCCCAGGCGACCAGGTGGCCCGTGTCAACGACGTATCTTTCGCCCGGCTGAAGACGCTTGCGATGAATCGCGCCGAAGGAAGAGACCAGCAGCAGCCCGCTGCCCGTCACCTGCATGACGAATAGGCCCTCGCCGCCGAAGAAAGTCTTGGCCCCGCCCCACTTCGTATCCACGTTCAATCCGGCGTCCCCGGCCAGGTAGGAGCTGGCCTGCACGAAAAACATCTGGTTGGACATCTCTATGCCCGCGATATCGCCGGGCGAGCCGGGGGCGAAACAGACTTCGCCGGGGCCGCCGCGCGCCGTGAAGGTCGAGACGAAGGCCGATTCGCCGCCCGCAGCACGCTTGAGCGCGCCGAAGAGCCCGCCCTTCATCTCGGACTGTAGCTCGACGTTGGCGGACATCGAGACCATCGCTCCGGCCTCGGCCAGGATTGATTGTTCCGCTTGCAGTTGAACCACGGCGAGCGAAAACGAAGGCTGGTGCAGAACCTCATAACTGTAGCCGCGCCCCTGCCCGCGAGAGTCCTCATCTATGTGGATGCCCTGGCCTGTCGGCAGCGAAGGCGGCGGAGGCTGCTGCGGGGGCGGCGGGTAGCCGTAGGGCGCGCCTCCCTGCGGCGGGTAGCCGGGTTGCTGCGGGGGCGTGGGAGGAGGCGTGAAGCCGCCCTGCTGCGCTGCGCCCGGATAGCCCGCGGGCGGCCCTCCGACGGGCGGAACGGGGGCGGCGCTAAAGCCGCAGACACTGCAAAATTTCGCTCCGGGCAGCAGATTTGCGCCGCATCGAGGGCAGTTCATACCGAAACTCCTTTGGCCTTTTCAGTGATAATCGAGACGGCCTCTTCGGGCGTCCCGGCAAAATCGAGCGCGCTGACATCGGCGTCGTTGACGACCAGGTGTCGCCGCCAGGCTTCGACCACGGGCGGCCAGCAATCGCCCAGGAGCACCAGCGGACGAGGCTCTATGACGTGCGTTTGCAGCTTGTTCCAGACTAGCGAGACCTCCGTCACAGTGCCCATCCCGCCGCGCAGGGCGATGAAGCCGACCGAGCGCGTGATGAGATGTTGGAGGCGTTCGTAAAAGTGGGAGGTGGCAACCTTGTCCGTGAGATAACGGTTGGGCTCGGCCTTGAACTGGTTCATCACGATGCCGAGCACACGCCCGCCCTTTTCGCGCGCGCCGCGGCTCGCGGCCTCCATCACGCCCAGGTATCCGCCCGTGCAAATCACAAAGCCCGCCGCGGCCAGCAGCTCGCCGACACGCCGGGCCTGCCCGTACTCTTCGCAGTGTTCGTCGCACCTGGAGCCTCCGAAGATGGTCACGATGCGATCCTGATTAGTGCTCATAGCTCAAAATCCGTCCGCCGATTCATCAACGAGCCGATTCCCTTTGTTCCAACTGTCAATCCCATCCGAGTTGAAGCAGCCGGTCGAGAGCCTCAGGGCATTCATCAACCGGCGGCCGCGAAGCAAGCCTTAAGGCTTGAGGCGATAGAGCATTCGCGGAAACGGGATGGTCTCGCGCACGTGCTCGATGCCGCACATCCAGGCCGTGCAGCGCTCGATGCCCATCCCGAACCCGGCGTGCGGCACGCTCCCGTAACGCCGCAGGTCCAGATACCAGTTAAAGGCCTCTTCCGGTAGCTGGTGCTCCTCCAGCTGCTGGCGCAGAAATTCGAGCGAGGTCGCGCGCTCGCCGCCGCCGATGACTTCGCCGTAACCCTCGGGCGCGAGCACGTCTACGCCGAGCGCGAGTTCCGCCCTTTCCGGATCGCGCGCCATGTAGAAGGCTTTGACGGCCGCAGGGTAGTGATGAACCATCACGGGCTTGTCGAACTTGCTCGAAATGTAGGACTCGTCCGGTGCGCCGAAATCACCGCCCCACTCGAAGCGCGCCTGCATCTCGCCGCGCTCGAAACCCTCTTGCAGTATCTTGACGGCCTCGTCGTAGTGCAGGCGCGGGAAGGGCGCGATGATTGATTCGAGTTTTGAAGTGTCGCGTTCGAGCACCTTCAGTTCCTCTGCACGCTGTTCGAGCACGCGGGCGGCGATGTAGGAGAGAAAGCGCTCGCAGACGGTCATCACATCGTCGAGCGTGGCGAAGGCCATTTCCGGCTCGACCATCCAGAACTCGGTCAGGTGGCGGCGCGTCTTCGATTTTTCCGCGCGAAAGGTCGGGCCGAAGCAGTAGACCTTGCCGAAGGCTGCGGCCGTCGCCTCGTTATAAAGCTGGCCGGACTGTGTCAGGTACGCCTTATCGTCGCCGAAATAGTCCACCTCGAAGAGCGTCGTCGTGCCCTCGCAGGCGGCCGGTGTAAAGATCGGCGCGTCGCAGAGCGTGAAGCCGTCCGAGTCCAGGAAATCGCGCACAGCCTTGACGACCGTGTGCCGCACTTTGAGGATCGCGTGCTGGCGGCGTGAGCGCAGCCAGAGATGGCGATGGTCCATCAGGAACTCAGTGCCGTGCTCTTTCGGCGTGATCGGGTAATCCTCCGAGCCGCCGACCACTTCCGCGCCCGACACGTCCAGCTCATAGCCGCCGGGCGCGCGCTCGTCGGCGCGGACAGTCCCGCGCACGGTCAGAGAGGATTCCTGCCCGAGCCCCTTGAGCGCATCCCAGACTTCCGGCGCGACCGCCTTTTTCAGGACGACGCACTGCACCAGCCCCGTCCCGTCGCGCAGCTGCGGAAAGAGCAGCTTTCCGCTCGAACGCAGGTTGTAGAGCCACCCCTTGACCGTCACCTCTTCGCCGACGTGATTCGATAATTGATTAATGTATGTCTGCTGCATAGGTTGTTCGTAAATAGTAAATCGGAAATCGGAAATAGAAAAACCGTGAGAACGCTTTTCTCTACTGACGAGTTACGACGAACGATTCAACTGGCGATGTTGTCCTCTAATCTTTGATTGATTGCGCGGCGCAGGGCCGGGAAGCGTTCGAGCCACTCGGCCGCCTGGACCACGAGCTGGAAAGTAGGCCGGATAAACTGCGCGTAGGTTGAGCCGCGCCCGCAGACGGCCGTTTGATAGGAGAACGTGCCGATGGCCTTGAGCCCTCGCTGGACGGTCATCAGGCGAAACTCGCGCGCGAATTCGTCCGGGTCCAGGGCGTCCAGGCCGCGCAGCCGCCGCTCTTCGAGCAGGAAAAGCCTGTGCGAGCGCACCTCTGCGAGCGAGGGAGGCGAGGGTTGACGGTCGAGCAGGAGCGAGACCAGGTCATAGCTGGCCGGGCCCAGGCGCGCGTCCTGATGGTCCACGATGCGCAGCCGGTTCCGCTTATCGACCATCAGGTTAGAGGCATGATAATCGCGGTGGCAGAGCACGCGCGGGCGCGCGGAGAGGTCCGCGGCGATGTCGTTCATCTCGGCCTTCAACTCGGCCGCTTCGCCGTGCGTCAACTGCTCGCGGCGGAGGCTCCCGAAATAGTGCTCGAAAAAGAAGTTCAATTCCCAGGCGAGCTTGGCCTCGTCGAAGGCTAGGCGTCCGGCTATCGAATTGAGTTCAAAGGCTTTGGGAGTCGCGGCCTGAATCTGCGCAATCAGGGCGATGGCCTCTTCCTTGTAAGCCTCGCAGTCTTCTTCCGAGCACATCTCGTAGATGTGACGAAGCTGGCGGTCGCCTAAGTCTTCCTGAAT
>DASVWH010000048.1:0-8934 GCA_036389715.1 Pyrinomonadaceae bacterium
CTGGGGAGCGCGCAGGCTGACGGACAAGCACAGGGGCTACGGCGGGTTCCTGCTGACCAAGCATGGCCGCTCGGTTCTCTTCGCAGGAGATACCGCGTACACGAAAGCCTTCGCACGGCTGCGCGAGCGCGCGCGAATCGAGCTGGCGATTCTTCCCATCGGCGCTTATGACCCGTACATCAACGTTCACGCCAACCCGGAGCAGTCATGGGCGATGAGCCGCGAGATGAATGCCGCGTACATGCTGCCGATGCATCATTCGACGTTTCGTCTGAGCCGCGAGCCGGTCGAAGAGCCTGTCGAGCGCCTGCTGGCGGCGGCCGGGGAGGAACGCTGGCGCGTCGCGCTGACCGAACCGGGCCAGACCTGGACGCTGCCCGCAGAGGCGACGGATGATGCGAGCACTCTGCCGAAGCCGTGACGAGTTTTTGCCGGAGCGTTGACGAGCGAGGAGGCCGGGCCGTCAGACCGTTAATCTCCCGGCTCCCTAGTCTTCCGGCTCTCCCGAATCCGCCTCGGCAGGCAGGGCCAGGATCATCTGACGGGCGCGTTCGACGACCTGCCTTTCACCCTTAAAGGCCAGCATCCCGCGCGCCGCTTCAATCTCGACCCAGCGTGCTTCATTCACTTCATGGTCATGGTCGCGGACGCTGCCGGACCTGTAGCGCAGCAGGAAGAAGTGAACGAACTTGTGAAAGCGCACGCGCTCGCCGCGAGTGGTCGAGACGTACCAGTACTCGATCTTCTCAATCGGGGCGAGCAGCTCCGTCCGCAGCCCCGCCTCCTCGCGCACCTCGCGCAGGGCCGTCGCTTCCGGCTCTTCGCCGTCGTCTACCAGCCCCTTCGGCAATTGCCAGCGGGAATCCGCGCCGACCGAAATCAGCGCGACCTCTATCTCTGCCGCGCGCCGCCGAAAGGCAACGCCGCCCGCGGAGACCTGCGTTCTGGTGATGAGCTGTGCCATTTCAATCGTTACTGTAACGAAAAATCGCGTCGAAGTGTAGATTATGCCGCGCCGCGATTTTGCTGTCCCGAAGCGGTCGCCCGGCGAGCGATGATGCGCCGAAAGCCGCGCTCCCGGCACGCTGACGCCGGGCCGGACCTGCGACCCGGCTATTGTCTTCATGCCCAATCTCAACTACTCTGACCACCCTGGCCGTTAATTCGCGGCGCGCGGGAAATCGGTGCGCGGGAATATTCCGGCCTCTTCTCGGTAAGGGAGTCCAACTGATGCATGAAGCTCAAGACGATGCGGCAAACGTCAGGCCGGGCGAGTTGGCCCGGAGCGCGGGCGAGCGGCCGGTCTGGAAGCGGGCGGCGCTCTATTTCGCCGTCGGCCTGATAGGCTTTCTGATCGGGTTTCTTCCGATGTGGCTCAAGGCGCGCGAACGCGGCCGCGAGCTTGAGGTCAGAGGGCGCGAGTTGACCGTCAGCCGGATGCAGAACAGCCTGGCGTCGGCAGCCGTCGGTGCGCGGCGCGGCGATTATGAGCCCGCGCGCCAGTCTGCGAGCGAGTTCTTCAAGGCTTTACGGGAGCAGGTTGACGGCGGCGATAATTCGGCGCTGACAGCGACCCAGCGCAACGGGCTCAAGCCCCTGCTCGACCCGCGCGACGATGTCATTACGCTGCTCGCACGCAGCGACCCGGCCGCCTCCGACCGTCTCTCCGACATGTACGCCCTCTATCTGCAAACGATGAAGGCGGAAGTGAAAAGCGAGACGACCGGCGCGCAAGGCCAGTAAGGGCGAGGAATGCCGTAGAACAACAGGTGAGCAAGCGGGAAAAAGTGAAGCGCAGGAAAGAGAATCGCTTCAAACGCTTCGCTTAATCGCTTCGCTTAATCGCTTCGCCTTGCTTTACGTTTTCCGTCTGGCGCTTTAGAGCGTGCCCGCTCTTCGGCTGCACTCTTCAGGTGGCCTGCTCTTTGAGTAGATTGAGGAGACCTTTCTCAGAGGGGTGCAGGCCGCGCAGGTTGCGTGCGACCAGCTCTTCGATGTTGCCGAAGTAGTTGGCGACCACGCATCCTCGCTCGAAATTGGTCAGGACTTCGGGCGAGATGTAGGAAGAGCGGCAGACGGCCGGAGTGTTGCCGAGGTGCTCGGCCGTCTCTTTAATCGCTCCGACGACGGCTCGCTTCCGTGCCGTTTTGCTCCCGTCAACCTCGGCCTCGGCGCGTGCGAGCGCGCAGGCGCAGATCAGCGTCCCGGCCCAGGTGCGGAAATCCTTCGCGCTGAACTGCCCGCCCATGACCTCCTTGATGTACTGGTTGATGTGCCGCCGTTTGACATCCACCAGCCGCCCCTCTTCGTCCTCGTACTTGAAGACCTCGTAGCCGGGCAGCTCCATCAGCCGCTTGACGATGCGTGCCACCGTGCGGTCGCGCAGCTCCCTGTGCTGCTGTTGGCCGGACTTGCCCCTGAAATCGAAGATGACCAGGTCGCCCTTGACCGTCACGTGCCTGCGCCGCAGAGTGGCCAGCCCGTAGCTGCCGTTCTCGGCGGCGTAAACCTGGCTGCCGGGGCGGATGAAACAGGTCGAGAGAATGCGCAGGATGCAGGCCATGACCTTCTCGCGGCCGATGCCGGGGCGCGCCAGGTCGAGCGCGACGGTCCGGCGCATCCGGGGCAGAGCGGCCGCAAATTGCATCAGCCGCTCGAACTTCTTCTGCTCCTGCCGCTTCGTGTGGGCCTCGTGGTAGAGGTATTGCCAGCGCCCGGCCGCGTCCCTGCCGACGGCCTGAAGCGTCCCGCGCGCCAGGGGATTGATCGCCACTTCGGTCCAGGCCGGAGGGATGCGCAGGGCGCGGATTCTCTGTAAATCCTCTTTGCCGACCGCGCGCCCGTCGGCCGTCCGGTAGGTGAACCCCTGCTTTGGCGTCCCCGTCCGCCGGATACCGCTCTGCTGCAACTTTTCGAGTCTGGTCATAATCGAATCCCCGCCTGGAAAGTCTGCCCTCTATCGGCGCGGCTTTGCGCCCCTGCTGCCTATGTGCCCGCGCCGCCGCATCTTCGTACCATACGCCGGGAATCGGGAAAAGAGAAAGCGCGCCACTCCCGGCAGGGCCGCCCTTAATCTGCCGGAGTGATTGGAGGGGCGCGGGTTGATTCAACAAATGCGCGCACGCTACGGTATGATAGTGTGAAAATTCAGAGCGAGAGCTGGTTGCCATGCCACGACCCGATTTTGAACTGGACGAGCTGGTTGAGACCAAGAGCGAGGCCAAACTTGAGAAGCCGCCGCTCTACAAGGTGCTGCTGCATAACGACGATTTTACGACGATGGAGTTCGTCGTCCACATCCTTGAGACGGTCTTTCAGCGCACGGAGAGCGACGCTTTTCGGATCATGCTCCAGGTGCACCTGGAGGGGACGGGCGTCGCCGGGATTTATACTTACGAGATCGCCGAGACGAAGGTCGCAAAGGTCACGAGCCTCGCTCAAGCGAACGAGTATCCGCTGCTCTGCACGATAGAGGAGGTCGGGCCCGGTTAAAGATTCGAGCGCGGGCGCGGGCAGCAAGGCGGGGTTGAGATTATTACCGATTATGATTACCAGAGAGCTACAGGTCACTTTAAATTCGGCGGTCGAAGAGGCCACGCGGCGGCGACACGAATACGTCACGCTCGAACATCTCCTGTTCGCGCTGCTCGACGACGGGACGGCGAGCAACGTCATCCTTCATTGCGGGGGCGAGACGGAAAAGCTCAGGCAGGAGCTGGAGGCGTTCCTGACCGAGCGCCTCGAAGCGCGCCCGCAGAAGCTGCGCCAGCTGCCCGAGCAGACGCTGATGTTCAGGCGCGTGATCGAGTATGCGCTGATGCAGGCGGAGGCCAGCGGGCGGCAGCAGGTTGACGGCGGGCAGGTGCTCGCGGCCCTCTTTCACGCCGAACGCTCACACGCCGTCTATCTCTTGCAGAAGCAGGGCATCACGCGCCTGGACGTGCTCAACTACATCGCGCACGGGGTCTCGAAGCTCGCGGGCGACGGCGAGCCCGCAGGCGGCGGCCTCGATGCCGACGACGAAGCGAGCGCCGCAGAAACGAGCAAAGACCCGCTCGCGGCCTTCACCGTTGACCTCAAGGAGCGCGCCGCCGGAGGCCACATTGATCCGCTCATCGGGCGCTCGGTCGAACTGCTGCGAACGATTCAGATTCTCTGCCGCCGCCGCAAGAATAATCCCATCTACGTCGGCGAGCCGGGTGTGGGCAAGACGGCCATCGCCGAAGGGCTGGCGCTCAAGATTCATCTCGGCGAGGTGCCGGAAGTGCTGCGCGAGGCCGAGGTCTACGCGCTCGACATGGGAGCGGTGCTGGCCGGGACGAAGTACCGCGGCGAGTTCGAGCAGCGTTTCAAGGGCGTCATCGCCGCGCTCAAGAAGAGGCCCGGCGCGATTCTCTTCATTGACGAAATCCACACGATTGTCGGGGCCGGAGCGGTCAGCGGCGGTTCGATGGACGCCTCCAACATTCTCAAGCCCGCGCTCGCCACGGGAGAGCTGCGCTGCATCGGCTCGACGACCTACGGCGAATATAAGGCTGCCTTCGAGCGCGACCGCGCGCTGGCCCGCCGCTTTCAGAAGATCGAGGTCGGAGAGCCGAGCGTGGCCGAAACCATCGAGATTTTGAATGGTCTCAAGAGCTACTACGAGGAGCATCACGGCGTGCGTTATTCGCCGGAAGCCCTGACGCTCTCGGCCGAGCTGGCGGCCAAGTACCTGCACGACCGCTTTCTGCCCGACAAGGCCATTGACGTGATGGACGAAGCGGGCGCTGCCATGAAGCTGCTCGCGGAGGCCGAGCGCCCGGAGGTCATCGGCCCGGCCGAGGTCGAGACGGTGATCGCGCGGATGGCGAAGATTCCGCCGAAGACGGTCGCAGGCTCCGAGCGCGACCGCCTGCGAGAGCTGGAGCCGGAGCTGCGCGCGGTCATCTTCGGCCAGGACCACGCCATCAGCCAGGTCGTCAGAGCCATCAAGCTCTCGCGCTCGGGCCTCGGCCAGCCGGAAAAGCCCGTCGGCTCTTTCCTCTTCTCGGGCCCGACCGGTGTCGGCAAGACGGAGCTTGCCAAACAACTGGCCCGTGTGCTCGGCATCGAATTCTTGCGCTTCGACATGAGCGAGTACGCCGAATCGCACACGGTCTCGCGCCTGATCGGAGCGCCGCCCGGCTACGTCGGCTTCGACCAGGGAGGGCTCCTGACCGACGCCGTCAATAAGACTCCATACGCCGTCCTGGTCCTCGACGAGATAGAGAAGGCGCACCCGAACCTCTTCAACATCCTGCTGCAAGTGATGGATCACGCCACCCTGACGGACAACAACGGCAAGAAGGCCGATTTCCGCAACGTGATTCTGATTATGACGACCAACGCGGGCGCGCGCGAGATGGGCGCGGGCGGCATCGGCTTTCAGAAGGAGACGGGGCGCGGCCACGGCAGGGGAGCCATCGAGCGGACCTTCAGCCCGGAGTTTCGCAACCGGCTCGACGCCTGGATTCCCTTCGAGCCGCTGCCCTTCGAGGTCATCGAGCGCGTCGTTGATAAGTTCATCAGAGAGTTGAATGTGCAGCTGGTGGAAAAGAATGCGAGCGTGCGCCTGACCGAACCGGCCAGGGCCTGGCTCGCGCAGAAAGGCTTCGACAGGCTCTACGGCGCGCGCCCGATGAGCCGCCTGATTCAATCGAAGATCAAAGAGCCGCTGGCCGAACGGCTGCTCTTTGGCGAGGCCATCAAGAGCGGCGAAGTATTGGTCGAGCTGCTCGGCGACGACCTCGTGCTGAAGTTTCCGGCGGCCTAAAAAGAGAGCGAAAGAGAGCCTGGCTTACTCCCCGGCCTGCACCTTCGGCTTGCTTCCCGGCTTGCTCCTCGGAGACTTGCTTCAAGACCTGCTTCTGTCGCGCTTTCAGCCGTGCCGTTCGAAGACGGGCTTTTCCCTTCGGGTGAATGATGGGCTTGATACGATTTCCTGACCCGCGCTTTGCCAGCGAAGAGGGCATCGTCGCTATCGGCGGCAAGCTGACCGTCGAGAATCTCCTCGCGGCATATCGCCGGGGCATCTTTCCCTGGCCGATTGAGGGCTGGCCGCTGACCTGGTTCTGCCTCGCAGAGCGGGCGATTCTCGAATTCGGGAGACTGCATGTCCCGCGCCGCCTCGAAAGGTTAAGAAGAGGCTCGGCGCTCAAGTTCACGATTGATCGCAGCTTCAGCGCCGTCATTCGGGCCTGCGCCGCCACCCGGCGCAAGGATGAGGACGGGACCTGGATTACGCCCGAGGTGATTCGCGCCTACACGGAGCTGCACCTGGCGGGCCACGCGCACAGCGTCGAAGCCTGGGAGGGAGAGACGCTGGTCGGCGGGCTCTACGGCGTCGAAGCCGACGGGGCCTTCGCGGGCGAGAGCATGTTTCACCTGCGCCCGAACGCTTCAAAGCTCGCGCTGCTTCACCTGATCGAGCACCTCGAAAGCCGCGGGCTCGACTGGATGGATATTCAGGTCATGACGCCGCACATGGAGGCCCTTGGCGCACACCTCCTCCCGCGCGACGAATTCCTCGCGCGGCTGGAAGAGACCCGCGCCAGAGGTCTCAAGCTCTTCGAGCAGGGGCAATCCCCGGCGCGCGCAGCCCCAAGCAATGGGATGAATTTGATAGATAGATGAATTTCATAGACATCTTCTTAATCCTGTTCGTGCTCCTGAGCGTCGTGCTGGGCTGGCGGCGCGGCTTTATCCTGGGGGTGCTCGATCTCGTGCGGTGGATGAGCAGCCTGCTGCTGGCCCTGCGTTTCTACCAGCCGGTCTCGCAAGCGCTCGGCGCTCTCTTCAGGCTGACGGAGGTCTGGAGCCAGCCGCTGGCCTTCCTCCTCATCGCCATGACGACGAGCCTCTGCGTGCACCTGCTCGGCCGCAAGTTGCTCGAAAGGCTGCCGGAGAATATTCACGAGCGGCAGTGGAACAGGCTGCTCGGCGTCCTGCCCGGCCTGGTCAACGGGCTGATCGCGGCGACGATTGCCGCGCCGCTGCTGCTGGCCCTGCCGCTGCCGGACGGCCTGCGCGTGCCCGTGCGCGAGAGCGTCGTGGCCAATCGTCTGGCGGTCATCAGCGACCGCCTGGAGACGGCCCTGGTCCCGATCTTTGACGACGCTATCAGGCAGACGCTCAACACGCGCACGGTCCGGCCGGAGTCGGACGAGGTCGTCAAGCTGCCTTACACCCTGGCCGACACGCAGCCGCTGCCGGAACTGGAGGCCGAGATGCTGAACCTGGTCAACCAGGAGCGCGCCAGGGCCGGGCTCGCGCCGCTTGCGCCCGACCCGGAGCTGACCGAAGTGGCGCGCCGTCATTCGTCCGATATGTTCGCGCGCGGCTACTTCGCGCACATGACGCCGGAAGGCCGCAGCCCCTTTGACCGGATGCGCGAGGCGGGCGTCGGCTACCGCGCGGCGGGCGAGAACCTGGCGCTCGCACCGACGCTCGCGATGGCGCATACGGGCCTGATGAATTCGCCGGGGCATCGCGCCAATATCCTGCGCCCGCAGTTCGGACGCCTCGGCATCGGCATCATGGACGGAGGCTGGCGCGGCCTGATGGTGACACAAAACTTCCGCGATTAGGGCGCGCCGAAATGGCCGTGGCCCTTTGCTCGAACGCTCGAACCTCCGCGACCAAGAGCAACCCTGAATAATCTACGGGCGTCTAAAAAGGCAGCCCGGCTCTCGCGTTAAACTCCACCGGCGGACCACGGCTCTCCTGCCCGGCGGAGAAGATCACACCTTCCTGCAAACCCTTCACACGAATGGGAGTCTCCGGCCGCGTAGCTTGTGCTCAAGGCGAGGGGCGTTATTTGCAGCGAAGGAAGCCGGGAAGGGGTCGAGTGGACGATGGGCGCTGTGCGGGCGGGAGAAATCGAGCCGCATCCGCCGCCGCGTTCCGGGCCGCACTTAAAGAAGGGTGTAGAACAAGGAGTCTTAAAGGTAATGGAAGCGAAAATAATCTTACCGCCTTATAACAGAATCGGGATTTGCAATAATTGCGGCGCGTCCGTTTATGCGCCGCAGCCGACCGCGAGCAAGGGCGGGCTGCCCGCGATGTCCGCCTGTGCGTGTCCGGCCGGGCCGGAGTTCCCGTCTGCGCAGGCGACAGGCAAAGCGGCCGAGGTCGTTGAAACCGGCGGCAATAGTGAAGCGGCGAAGGCCGCCTGAGCGAACAAGGGAGAGAGATGAGAGAGACAAAGAAGAACAGCAAGCAGGGAAATACTGAGCCTGTCGGGCAAAAGCCTGCCGCCGCTCCCGGCTTCGAGGTCAATTCCTTCTACGAAGCCCTGCTCGAAATGCGGGAGCAGAAACCGGCCGCGTTTAAAAGCATGAGTGCCGCCACGCGCCTCGCCGTCGAGGCCTACGTCAAAGCGAAGCAGGCTTTCAACGGGCAGGAGGTCTTCAAGTCGGCGGCCTGATGCGGCCCGGCAGCGCCTCTCTGTCCGGGCGGCGATTCGTGGGACGCGGGGGCCCGGCGCAAAGTTTTCCACCTGTGGATAAGTCCGGCGGCGTTAGATTTTAACGAGTCTAACGCCTTTTCTTATGCGAAGATAGCGGGATTCACGAAACCTCGGCCGAAGGCGGCGGGCTTGCCTAAAGGGCTGGAAGCGGTGAATGATGAGGCGAGGCCCGGGGGCTGGCGCATGAGTTCATGCGGGTGCTGTCAGCGCTTCGGAGCGGCCCTTGCGGCCTGCCCTGCCGGAAGCCTCGCCGTGATGACGTAATGGAAAGTCCCCTTCAATTCGAGGTCGCCGGAGAAGGCGGCGGAGAGCGGCTGGACGTGTTTCTGGCATCGCGTTTGGGCTGGCTGAGCCGGATGCGGATCGCCGGGCTGCTGGCCGGGGGCGCGTGCACCGTCAATAGCGAGGCCGCGCGGGCGGGCCTTCACCTGAGCCCCGGCGACCGC
>DASVWH010000049.1:0-32795 GCA_036389715.1 Pyrinomonadaceae bacterium
GCGCCTGGTGCACAGTCTCGATGTCGGTTCCCGGCAGGCAGCGTTCGTCGGCCACGCCGCAGTCCAGGTCAACCGTCGCGAAGAACTCCTCGAAGGGCGGCGCTTGGAGGATAATATCGCCCTTGCAGTCGGCGACGATGCTCGCGCCGTCGAAGATAATGCCGTCGTTGCCGCCGACCAGGTTGACGAAGACGATGGGCAGGCCCGCGAGCTTTGCCCTGTGCGAAACCATCGAGCAGCGCTGGCCCATCTTTCCCTTGTTGAAAGGCGAGGCATTGATGGAGACCAGCACGCTCGCGCCCAGCTCGATCAACTCGTCGGCCGGGTCGTTCGTGTAGAGCCGCTCCTTCCAGAACGTCTTATCGTTCCAGAAGTCTTCGCAGATGGCTACGCCGAGGCTCGCGCCGGGCAGTTGGAAGAGGTGACGCTCGCGCGACGGCTCGAAATATCTAGGGTCGTCGAAGACATCGTATTCGGGCAGCAGCGTCTTGTCGGAAAAGCCGAGCAGCTTCTGGTTGCGAATCACCGCGGCCGAGTTATAGAGCCTGCGCCCGGCCCCTTGCTCGGTCGGCCGCACCGTCCCGACGACGGCCGTTAGCCCGTCGGTCGCCTCTATAATCTTCGCCAGCGGCTCCAGCGAAGAGCGCGCCACGTCCCTATCCAGAAACCAGTCGAAGGACATGTAGCCCTGCAAGGCCGTCTCCGGCAGCACAACCAGATCGGCCCTGTCCTGCTTCGCCTGCTCGATGGCCCGCAGGATTCCCGCCGTGTTTCCCTCGTAATCGCCGTTCGTCGTATTAATCTGTCCGATGGTGACGCGCATGCGGCTATTGTAACATTTAATGATTTATTCACTCAGCCATTGATTCATCATCTAGTTGCCGGGCTGAACAAATGAATCAATTGTCGCCTGGGTCGCCGTGGCCGCCGCCGCCGGGCGTCTCGATGCGCACGCGGTCACCGGCTTCGAGTTGCCAGCTTCCCTTCGAGGCG
This sequence comes from Pyrinomonadaceae bacterium, assembly GCA_036389715.1. Lineage (GTDB taxonomy): Bacteria > Acidobacteriota > Blastocatellia > Pyrinomonadales > Pyrinomonadaceae > DASVWH01. The sequence goes on from DASVWH010000049.1 coordinate 994, forward strand.
ATGGGGCGTGCGCGGCCGCGTTGGATAATCGCGTCGCGGCCCGTCGCTCCGTCCTCGCCGCCATCGAGCCCGTAAGGCGCGCGGCGTCGCCTGTCTGCAAGCAGGGACATCCGCGCGGGCACGAGCGTCTCTATCTCTCGCACGACTCCGTCGCCGCCCCGCCGCCCGCCCTTGCCGCCGGAGCCCCTGCGCAGGCGATAGGCGCGCACGCGCAACGGGTAAGCGTATTCGAGGGCTTCCGCAGGTGTGTTGAGGCTGTTGGTCATGTGTGTGTGAACGGCGCTCATGCCGTCGAGCGCGGGGCGCGCGCCCATGCCGCCCGCGACCGTCTCGTAATAGGCGAACTCCGCGCCGCTGCGCGGGTCAATCCCGCCGATGGTCAGGTTATTCATCGTCCCCTGGCTCGCCGCCGGAATCCTCTGCGGCAGGGCCTGGGCCAGTGCGCGGAACAACACGTCAACGATGCGCTGCGAGGTCTCGACGTTCCCGCCCGCGACCGGAGCGGGAGGCGTCGCATTGACTACAGTCCCGCGCGGCGCGCGCACTCTGACCGGCTCCATCAGGCCCGCGCTGGCCGGAACATCCCCGGCAATCAAACAACGAAAGACGTAAGAGACGGCCGAAACGGTGATGGCTTCGACGGCGTTGACCGCGCCCGCCATCTGCGGCGAGCTGCCCTCGAAATCAACGACCGCACGCTCGCCCGTGATTTCGACACGCACGCAAATCTTGACCTCGCCGCCGCTCATGCCGTCGTCGTCCAGAGCGTCCTCCGCCTCGTACACGCCGTCTGGAATCGCCGCGACGGCGCGTCGCATCAGGCGAGCCGAATAAGCTATGAGATGTCCGGCGTATTCCAGCGCGTCTCTCGCGCCGCGCCGCTCGACCAGCTCAAGCAGGCGAGCCGCGCCCGTCTTCAAAGAGCCCGCCTGCGCCTCGAAATCCGCGCGCCGCTCGGCCGCCCCGCGCATGTTCGCCAGCAGCAATCTCATCAACTGCTCGTCCGCCACGCCACCCTGCGCGATTCGCAGCGGCGGAATCCGTATGCCCTCGCCGTAAATATCCGTCGCCAGGCCCATCGAGCCGGGACTGGCCCCGCCGATGTCTGCGTGATGCGCGCGGTTGGCGACGTAGAACAAGGGCCGCGAGGGAGCCTTCGACTTGCGCCCGGTGCGCTTCGCCTGCTCTTCAAAGACGCCCGCAACGAGCGTCACGTCCGGCAGGTGCGTGCCGCCCGCGAAGGGGTCGTTGAGCGCGACGACATCGCCGGGCATGAGCCTGATCTCATGGAGCGCGGCGGCGACCGCCATCGGCATACTGCCGAGGTGAACGGGCATGTGATCGCCCTGCGCGATGACACGTCCCTCCCCGTCGAAGACGGCGCAGGAGTAGTCGCGCCGCTCCTTGATGTTGGGCGAAAAGGCCGTCCGCCTGAGCGCGATGCCCATCTCCTCCGCGACCGAAGTGTAGAGCGCGCGATAGATTTCCAGCGTCGTCGGGTCAAAGCGCGACGGCTGTTTTTTTCGTCCTTTGTTCATGGCTCGATAATCAGATGAGCGTTACGGTCGAGGCTCGCACGCGCGCCCGGCGGGACGAGCGTCGTCGAAGAATACTCCGTGACGATGCAGGGCGTCAGCAGTCTTGCTCCCGGCTCCAGCCGATCGCGGGAGTAAATGGCAGTCCGTTTCTCGCCTTCCGCGAAATGAACCATTGCATAAGATTGCGGCCGCGCCGTGTGCTCTCGATGCGCGCTGCGGGGCGCTCTCCCGGCCCTCAATTTTTCGACCAGGCCGACGGCCCGCAGCCGCGCGCTGACGATCTCGACGCCGTTGGCCTCCTGCGCGTACCCGTAGCGCGCGCGATGCGCCCCGTGAAAAGCCCGCTCGATGTCCGTGCCGGGCGTCCACCTGATCTCCAACTCGAAGGACTGGCCCAGGTAACGCACGCCGAGCGATTTTTCGTATCTCTGTTCGGACGCCAGGAATCCCTCGCGGCGCAGGGCCGCACGCGACTCGGCTTCCATCTCGCGAAACGCGCGCTCAACCCTCCGGCGGCTCCCGGCCGTCGCTTCCAGCATCACGGTGCGGCTCCAGTCCTTAACGACATCGCTTGTGAGCGCGCCGAGCGCCGAGAGAGCGCCCGCCGAGGTCGGGACGATAACGCGCGGGATACGCAGAGCGCGCGCCAGTTCCACCGCATGCAGCCCGCCCGCCCCGCCAAAGGTGAGCAGGGCGAACTCGCGCGGGTCGTAGCCGCGTTCGACCGAGATGACACGCAGCGCCCGCTCCATGTTCGTATTGACGACGCTCAGGACGCCGCGCGCAGCCTCCTCAAGGCTCACTTCGCGGTGGGCCGCCGCGCTGAGCGTGCGCGCCAGCCCGAGCAGAGCCTTACGCGCGCGGCTCTCATCAAGCCTGAACTCTCCGCCGAGCAGGTCAGCGCCGCCGAAGCGTCCGAGCACCAGGTTGGCATCCGTCACGGTCGGCAGCAGCGAGCGCCCGTAGCAGGCCGGGCCTGGGATAGCGCCCGCAGATTCCGGCCCGACCCGCAGGGAGCCTCCCGCGTCAACTCGCGCAATCGAGCCGCCGCCCGCCCCGACCGTATGGATGTCCATCATGCTGACGGCGACGGGCAGCCCGGCCACCGTTGCCTCCCTCGTCATGCGCATCCCTTCCCGGTCGCAGAGCGCCACGTCCGTCGAAGTGCCGCCCATGTCAAAGGTAATGATGTTACGCACGCGGGAGGTCTGCGCCACGCCGAGCGCGCCGACCACTCCGCCCGCCGGGCCGGAGAGTATCGTCCGCACCGGCTCGGCGGCGGCGACTTCGGCCGAGATGCCCCCGCCCGAAGACTGCATCACGCGCAGCCGCGGCGCGTCAGCCCGCAGCCGGTTGAGATAAGCGCCCATCAGCGGTTGCAGGTAGGCGTTGATGGTGACGGTCGAAGTGCGCTCGTATTCGCGGTATTCGGGGAGGATGACGTGCGAGACGGAAAGCGGCACACCGAGCGCGGAGAGAGCCTCGGCGACGCGACGCTCATGCCCCGGATGCGCGAAAGAGAAGAGCAGCGAGATGCCGACAGCTTCGACCCGCGCGCTTTTCAGCTTTCTGACCAGCGCACGGAGCGCGCCTTCGTCCAATGCTTCGAGCACCTCTCCGTCGGCCGCGACCCGCTCGCGCACGCCGAAGCGCAACTCGTCCGGCGCGAGCGCAGCGGGCCGCGTCGCATTGAGGTCATAGAGCGCCGGGCGGGCCTGGCGTCCGATGGCGAGCACGTCTTCAAAACCGGCTGTGGTGACGAGCGCCGTCCTTGCGCCGCGTCTTTGCAGGAGGGCGTTAGTCCCGACCGTCGTGCCGTGAACGACCTCTATCTCTGCGAGAGGCGCGCCCGTCTCTGCGGCAACGCGCCTGAGGCCCGCCATGATGGCCAGCGAGGGGTCTTCGGGCGTGGAAGCGAGCTTGAAAAGCCGCGTCCCGTCGCTCGTCTCGAAGACGAAATCCGTGAACGTCCCGCCGGTATCAACGCCAACGCGCACCCTCTTTTTTTTCGGCTTCGTCATGGATTATCGAGTGTCGTTCTGTTCGGTTCGCCGTCCCGCCGGAGCGTCCGGCCTTTGTCCCGGCTGGCGTCCCGCGCGGGCTAAACCTTATAGTCTTCCCTGACGTATCAGCAAAGCCGCAGCCGGGAGAGAAAGGCGCGTCGAGCCCGGCGACGGCCGCCCCGCACGACGGCCCTTCAAAGCCTGTTGACGGGCGCTTGCGAGTCCCTGATCTTCTGTTGGTGGAGCACCGATAATATGACACTTAAACGCTTTTCGCATCTTGCCATCGTTCTGGTCCTGCTCGCCGCTAACCTTCTCTCGCCCCTGCCGGGCACTGCCTTCGCGCAGGCGACCGTTCAGGGCGGCGGCCCGGCGTCCCCAACTGCGGCGGGGCAGGCGACCGACCTCGCCGCGCGGCTCGCGGCCATCGAGAAAGCCCTCGAAGAGAAGCGCAGGGAATACCATATTCCGGGCATGTCGCTCGTCATCGTCAAAGACGACAAGGTGATTTACATGAAGGGCTTCGGCGTCAGGGACGTGGCGCGCGGGCTGCCCGCGACGCCCGACACGCTGTTTGCCATCGGCTCCTCGACCAAGGCATTCACGGCGATGGCGGCCGCCATGACCGTTGACGAGGGCAAGTTTTCGTTCGATGATCCGCCCGCCAAAATGCTCCCTTACTTCAAGCTGCGCGACCCGGAAGCCAACGCGAAGATTACCATCCGCGACCTGCTCTCGCATCGCTCGGGGCTCGACCGGACGGACCTTTCGATGGTCTCCGGCCAGCTCACGCGCGAAGAGCTGATTCGCATCGCGGGCCTGGCCAAGCCGACCGCCAAGCTCGGCGAGAGATTCCTTTACCAGAACATCATGTTCACGGCCGCCGGCGAGATCGTCGCGCGGGCGCAGCACACGACCTGGGACAGGTTCATCAGGGAGCGCATCTTCAAGCCGCTCGGGATGAGGTCTTCCAACACGACCATCGCCGAGATGCTCAAAGCGCCGGACTACGCGCTCGGCTACAATTACAACAGCGCGACGCTGGAGACGACGCAGATTCCGATGCGCGAGATTGGCCCGTCCGCTCCGGCCGGTGCGATCAACTCGAATGCGCGCGACATGGCCCAGTGGCTGCGGCTGATGCTCGGCGGCGGCGTCTTTGAAGGCAAGCGGCTGGTCTCGGAAAAGAGCTTTGAGGAGCTGTTGAAGAAGCAGCACACGGTCGCCTCGAATATCGGCTACGGGCTCGGCTGGTTCCTGCGCAGCTGGGAGGGCCACAAGGTCGTCGAGCACGGCGGCAACATTGACGGCTTCAATGCAGAGGTCGGGTTGATGCCTGACCAGAGGCTCGGCTTCGTCCTCCTGACCAACGTCAGCGCCTCGCCGATTACGCCCGTTGCGATGGAAACGATCTGGTCGAACCTGGTCCAGCGGGAACGGATGAACGTCGCGCCCAATGCCAATGTCGCCGCCAATGCTTCGGCGGGCGACCTCTCGCGCGAGGTCGGCAGGTACTTGCTGGCCGAAGCCAATGTGACGTTCGAGGTCGAGCTGAAAGACGGCAAGCTGACTTTGTCCGTGCCGGGACAGCCGCTCTACGTGCTTGAAAATATGGGGGGCCGCCGCTACAGGCTCGGGCCGCCAGCGCCCGCGGGCTTTTTCGTCACCTTTCGCCCGGCCAAGGAGAACGAGACGGAGACGGAGATGTACCTGGAACAGCCGCAGGGCAACTTCGTCGTCCGGCGAATCAAGCCCGAGACGGCTGCCGGAAGTGACATGGCGGCTAAACCGGACGCGACGACGGCCGCCAGCGATGCGGCGGGCACGCTCAGGGAACTGCTCGGCTCTTATGACATGAAGGGGGCCGGGCCCACCGTCGAGGTCAAGATGATAGACGGCAAGATAGTGCTCTTCGTTCCGGGCCAACCGCCCTACCCCCTGGCCGAAAGGGAGAAGGACAGGTTCTACAGCCCGCTGCTTCCGGACACCTACTCCTTCACGGCCAGGCGCGACGCCGACGGCAAAGTTATCGGGATAACGATCAAGCAGCCGGAGGGCGAGTTTCCGCTTAACCGGGTGGCTGCCTTCGTCGCTCCGCTGACGGCAGAGGAGCTGATGACTAAGGTCATCGCAGCCGCGGGCGGCGAAGCCAACCTGCGCAAGCACAAGTCAAAGCTGATGACGCTCGACTTGAACTTTGAGCACCAGGGCCTGACCGCGACGGAGACCTTCAGGGCGAAAGCTCCCGCGGCGGAAATGACGAGCATCAAGCTGATGGGGCTCGGCAGGCAGATCGGGACGATCGACGACTACTTCGACGGCACGGCGGGCGTGCAGATAGCCAGCTTCGCGCCGCCCGAAGTCAAGGCCGGGAAATCGCTCGCGGACGCACGCATCGCCGCCGATTTTTACGGACCGCTGAACTGGCAGAAGCTCTTTCGGAGCGTAGTCATTAAAAGGATGGCGAAGCTCGGCGAGGAAGAGGTCTACGTCGTCGAGAAGACGCCGGAGAAGGGCAACCCCGTGACGGACTACATTTCCGTCAAGTCTTTCCTGCTCCTGCGCCGCGACACGATTCAGACGAACAATACCAATGACATGAGCCTTCCGGTCAAAGAAACCTACGACGACTACAGGCTGGTTGACGGCGTGATGGTTCCCTTCAAGATAGTGACGAGCATCCCGACCATCGGCGACATCGTCTCGACCGTCAAGACCGTCCAGTTCGATGTTGAGCTGCCCGACACGTTGTTCCGCCCGGAAGCGAAAAAACGTTGAGCGCCAGGCGACAAAGCTCAGAAGGATGAGTCTAAGAGGATGCGTGCAGCCGCTCTGAAGTAAAGGCGACTCCGCTTTATTCGTCAGGGCAATCGTCACTCATTCAGGCGTGCGGCGCTCATCCTTCCGGGCTCAATGTTACCTCTTCGAGCCTGCCGCTGCGGTGCGAGCGCTGCGCCGCGTCGAGGACAAGCTGCGTGCTGTAGCCGTCGTCGAAGGTCGCCGCGCCCTCTACGCGGCTCTGCCCGGCGCGCAGCGCTGCGACGATGGCGCGCGCGAAGAGCGTGAAGCCGCGCGACCACTCGCTGTCGTGCATCCCGGGGGCCAGGTCGCCGCGCCCCGCCTCGACCCGCGTCCATTCTCCCGCGCCCGTTTCCGCGTGCCAGAGCTGGCCGCCGTCTTCCATCAGCGCGCCCTTCGAGCCGAAGATTTCCAGGCGATGGGCGGGCGGCCCCTGCTCCGTGACCGAGAGCGAGACGGCTCCCGTCGCGCCGCTCGTCAGCCCCGTGTCCGCGAAACGCAGGAGCAGGTTGCACTCGTCATCCGTCGTCACACGCCGCAGCTCGCCCGTCAACGCATCCGCGCGCTCGGCGACGTGCGTGGACAGGGAGGCGAAGACGTGCGAGACCTCTGCGCCGAGCAGCCAGCGGAAACCGTCAATCGCGTGTGACCCGATAGCGCCGAGCGCGCCGCCGCCGCTCGCAGCATCGGACCACCAATCCCAGCGGCGCTCGGCCGTAGCGCGCGCGTCCGAGCGATAGAGCAGCTTCGCGTGGCGCACCTGTCCGATTTCGCCGCGCCTGAGCAGCTCGCGCATCTTCAAGCGGCCCGGCACGAAGCGCAGCTCGTGGTCAATCAGCGCCAGCAGCTGCGTCTGACCGGCATGGCGGCGCATCCTGTCCGCCTCGCCCGCATTCATCGCCGTCGGCTTTTCGCAGAGCACGGCCTTACCTGCCCCGAGCGCGGCCAGCGTCATCTCCATGTGCGTCGAGGGCGGCGTCACGATGCTCACCAGGTCCACATCTTCGCGCGCGATTACCTGACGCCAATCACCCGTGGCGTGTTCGATAGAGAACTCTCGCGCGACGCGCCCGGCGTTCTCCTGATGCCTGCTCGCAATCGCCACGACGCGAGCGCCCTCGCAGGCGCGAAACGCCGGAATCTGCGTCGTCCGGGCAAAGCCTGCGCCGATGATGCCGATGCCTATAAAATCCCTTTGAGCCAATTTATCGCCTCACAGTCTGCATGGATTGAAGCGCCCGCCGGAGCGCACACAGATTCACTTCGTCCATTGCCTGAGCAGCGGCTTGAGTTCGGGAAAGCTGAGCCGCCTGCCCCGCCAGTCATAGTCGCAGAGACCGCCAATCGCCGTCCACGTCGGATGATAGCGATCATAGATGTCCTCGGCCCGCGGGTCGCCCCAGCTCCCGTCCTCGTTCTGCCGCGACAGCACGTACTGCATCCCCTCGCGCATCAACGGATGCGTGTCCTTCAAGCCGAAAGACTTCAGCGTGTCCAGAAATTCGCCGAGCATCTCGGCATCTTCAATGGCAATCGCCTCTCTCAGGTTGGCCTTCAGAAACGCGTACTCGGCGGGCAGCCAGCCGGGCGAGAGATTGTAGAGGCTGTAATCGTTCAAGGTGTAGACGACGTGCGTGACGGCATAAACGGAGTCGTAAAAATCCGCGTTGGCCCCGCCCTCTCTCCCGCGAAAGGGGCGCATCGCGGGCAGCCACCCGAGCACGTCCGCGTAGCGAGCGCCGAGCAGGACGCCGTATCGCTCGCCCGTGTAAGTTCTCGTCAGCGCGTTGTACCAGATCACGTAGCGATTCCACATGACCAGCCTTCTGCGGCAGCGGCGGCACGTCTTGCGCCCGCGCTCGTGACTCATCCCGCACTCGCAATCCTGCGGAACATCGCCGGGCGGCGGCTCGACCCTCGGGTCAAAGAGCAGGTAATCACGCGCCGTGTAGCGCGCGGCCCCTGCGGCTATCTGCTTTTTGAGAGCGGGGGCTGCAACGCCGAGCGCGTCGGCCGCGTAGCTGCCGAAGACTAGATTAGCCAGCTGGTCCGGGCTCGCCCTGCGGGGCAGAGACGGATAGTCGAGCCTGTAGCGGCGCGCGCGTTCGCGTCCCATCCGTCGCGCCATTCGACGCACGAGCGGGTCGGCGGACGTGGCCGAGATTTGATTGAAGCAGAAGAGCAGGTCGCGCCCGTAGTCGCGGAAGTGACGCGGTTCCAAGGCCACCGCGTAGATAAATTCAAGCCCGCGCCGGATCGCCCGCGAGCGTTCTGCTGGCTTGAATTTCGGCTCAGTCATCAACTATTAAAGCGGCGCGCCGGAAGAGTGGTTTATGCCCCCGCAGGGATTTGAACCCCGAACCAACAGATTATGCTTACCACTACGGCTTTCGCCGCGCTCCAAAGCGAACGCAATTGGAATTTGTGGCCTGGACTTTCTCTTCGCCTGAAAAAGCGTCTGCCGTCAAGTCTCTACACCTTCCCCGCCTCATGAAGCGGCGGGGCTTGGCTCGGGATTACCATCTCGCTTTCGCGTCTTAGGCTTCCCCGAATTTGACAGATTCTACAAGCGCGTTCCGAACCGTTCCGAAGAAGATCGGAGCCGGTCAGGAAAGCGCCTGCAACCCAACTTTGGAGATCATATGGAGCGGACTCGTCCTGTCTGCAAGACGCATCCGACGGGCAGCGAAACCGGTCCCGGCTCGCTCCCCGCTTCCCCACTTAGACCTTTCAAAGAACCGAGTCTGCTGCTCTAACCGTTGAGCTACAGGGGCATACTAAACTAATTGAGGTGCGGAAGATTATATGGATGAGAGCCTGCGGCCGCAAGCGCAGGCTGCGCCGCCGAGCGCGAGCAGCGGACATCAAAGCCGTTGTTTCAGCCGCGATCCGGCAGCCTCGTCATGAGTCTCTTCGTCCGCAGGAGACAGTCGGCGAGCTGAAAGGGGAGCCTCGGCAATTCGTTGAAAGAGCCCCCGACGCCGATGGTCCCTTCAATCGGGTTGGGCCAGTGATAGCGCAGCCCCCTTAAAACCTCGACCGGATGGCGCAGGCCGATTCGCACAGGGGCATTGTACCGGCGGTGCATCGTGACGGCCCTCCATTGCTTCAAGACGCCCGGCACGAGCCAGGAGGGCAACCGTCCGGCGCGCCGCTCGACCGGCGTGCCATCTATCGCAACGCCGAGCAGTTGATGCGCCAGCCCGATTGCGCATGCGACCCAATCGGACTGCTGCCGGTCGCGGCTCAGGCAGCGCTCCCAATCGAAGCCCGCGCCGCGCGACTCGACGGCGACCGCTACGTCGCATAACCAGATGGGCCGCCAGACGCCTTCGCGCAGCATGTGAAACGACAGCACGCGCAGGTGGTCTTCCGGCGCGAGGATGCGGACCTGGCCGTTGCCCAGACTGACCGGCTGCGAGCGTTCAAACAACTCTTCCGCGCTTGCGCCGTCCAACCGCTCAAAGCCCCTGTGCAGGTCCACGTTGTAGCGCCTGCCCTCCGCGCTCTTGAGCACGTCGCGCGCCGCGCGGTACTGCTCCGGCCTGATGCAGAGATCAATATCGCCGCCAGGCCGCAGGCCCTCCTCCGGGTAGAGCCGGGCGACGGCCCAGCCCTTGACCAGCAACGGCTCGACGCCCGCGGCCCGCAGCAGCTCGAAGACCTGCTCTATCTCTCGCACACGGACGACCGACTGAAGGCTGTATAGACGATAGGCTTGATGGAGCTGCGCAGCGGCGGAAGAAGTCTCCAACTCCGTCCTGCGAACGCGCCGCCACGCCAGAGCGCCCACCCCGGAGGCGAGCAGCAGCGGCCCTATCTCATCCAGTTGCGCGGGCCCGAGTTGCAGGGAGGGAGGCACAGGCCGCCATGAGCCCGCAAGAATTGCCGCGACCAGCCGACCGCGCGATGCTGCCGGAGCTTTAAGCATGGACCAGTGAATACCGGCGCTGTTGATGAAGCCGCGCCTGTCCTTTAGTCATAGCGAGTCCGATTTAACACCTGTTCCAGCAAGTGCCCGTCGCGTTCAGGCAGTGCGTCCTGTCGCGGTCAAGGTCCGAGACCGGCACTTCGCCCTCAGGCTCTTTGACGACCAGCGCGCATTCGTTCGAGCCAGTGGCCGGAGACTCTCTCTCTTCGCTCACGCTTTCTCCTTCAGGCTGTCGAGGTATTCCAAAATCAGGCCGGTCGTCTCGTCCGCTTCACCGCGCACGCTCTTGACTACGGGGGCCTGCGCGACGACCTGCTGAAGGGCCGAGAGCGCGGCTTCGGGCCGACGCCTGGCCGAGACCGTATTGGCCAGCAGCTCAAGCGAGCCCCTCCCGGCGGAAACCGTTCGCGCTCGCCACTTTGCCCCCGCCCTGTACTTGCTGACGATGACGAGACCGACGGGCAGAGGCTTGACCCCGGCCCGCCCGCCGAAGGCTTCGACCGGATACTTCTGCTGCCGCGCGCTCCGGTCCTCCCTGAGCTGGAGCGGCTTCGGGTACGGATGCACGCGCCCGCGCGCGTCCAGCACCGCGTACTCATCCGAATAGTAGGTCGCCCCGGCACGCACGAGCGCCGCCACGAGGCTCGTCTTCCCCGTGAAGCTGCGCCCCGGCACGACTATCGCGCGGCCCTTCCACCCGACGACGCCCGCGTGAACGAACACCCTGCGCCGCGCAGCCTCGGCAACATAGAGTTGCAGGTTCGACTCAAAAACATCGAGCGCTTCGTCGAGCCTTCGCGTCCGCGCCAGCCTGGCGATATCTCCATAGAGGAGGTTGAAGCGTTGCACACCCGGACGCCCGCTCTCCGTGCCCAGGACGAACGAGTAGAGGCGGTCCACTACCGGCAGCGCGGCGCTCTTCCACCCCGGCGGAAAGCGTTCGCGGAGCAGCCGCAGGGCCTCCGCGCTGTTCGCACGCACGCCGATAGGCACGCCATACGAGATGAAAGCAAAGCCGTCCGCCCAGCCCAGGCGGTCAATCTTCTGCATTCAAGTAGAGTTCCAGTTCAGGCGCGGGATGCTTAAAGCTGGCACTGGCGGATTCCTGTTAGTTAAGTGTTTGAGCGGAGCACTGATTGCTGGGTTCGCTTGCCTGCCCGGGCCAGCCATTCGCGCTGGACCTTTGAGCAGAACGTTTCCCTTGCGGGCCCGGGCGTGAGCTATGTCGCGCCGACTTCTCTGCCGCGCAGGTAAAGGGCCAGGGCCACGATTGAGCCGATGATTAAAGCTATCCCGCCGACGCCTGACAGCATCCCGGAACGACTGTGGCCTCTGGCCTGCGCGAGCGTGGCCTCGGCGGTGCGCTCATACCGCTGCCCTTCGTCAATCAGCCTGGCTTCTTCGGGCGTCCCCTTCACGTCGTCCGATTGGTCATAGAGCGCGAAGGATTTCTGCTGGATATTTCTGCCCGCCTCGGCCTCCGCGCTGGCCCGGTAGTAGAACCACCCGGCCAGCCCTCCGGCAGCCAGGCCGCACAGCAGGAGCAGGATAGCGATGACCATCAATCTATTCTTCATGGCCTGAAGTTGCAGCGTCTCGATCTTTGTAATTCGCCTTAGTTCTTCCGCATCAGCCGCATCTAGGCTTGACCGCCCGCGCCCGCCGCACGCGATGAGAGGACCGTTTCGATCTGGCGCAGGTGGCGCTCTTCGTGCATCCCTATCAGCGCGAGCCACTGGTAGAAGTCGAGCGGGCCGAAAGCCGGGTGCGCATAGGTCATAGAGGAAAGCTCTATCACTTCCATTCGCGCCCGCTGGCTCTTTAGCTCCTCGCGCGAGCGCCGGATTCTGGCCAGCAGCTCGGGCAGTGTAGCGCTTCCCGTCGGGCGCACCTGCTCCGGCGCGTTGTACTTCTCGGCGGCGCTCTGCTCGATGAATTTATCGAGCGAGAAGGGCCTGATCTGGACATAGCCTTCGCCCGAGCGCAGGCCCGCCGCCTCCGCCTTCGCCAGCATCACGCCCATCAATCGCGTCAGGCGCTCTTCCATGATCGTCAGGTGCTCTAATATCTCGATGGTGGACCAGCCTTCGGGGCTCGCGCGGTGCGCGGCCTCGGTCTCGCTCAAGCCTTCGACGGTCCGGTAGAGCCGTTCGCGGGTCTCGTCTATCGCTTCAAAGATTTGGGCCACACTATGGTAGATCATCGCGGGTTTCGCTCCTCCGGCGCAACTGTTACCGGCGCGCCGAACTATATCACACTGCGGCGAGGACGAGAGCGCCCGCCCTCTTCCAGAGAACTGACGGCCGCGGCCTGGATGCTCAGGCTGAGCCTGTGCCAGCGTTGAAAGTTGCTGACCGGATCGCTCGCGTAGGTGCGGACGTAGGCCGTGTAGACGAAGAGCGACTTGTCCTCCGGCCAGGCCAGGCGGATGATCGGACTGAATGAGATGGGCGTGCCACTCCCCTGCGCGAGAGGAGCGCCGCCGCCGCCCGGCGTGCTCTCGGGCCTGCTCGCGGGCTTGGCGTCCTGCTTGCCGTTCTCCGCGTCGCTCTTTTTGCTCTTCGGTTTGAGATTCTTTTCGTCATAGACGGCGGAGGCGGCCATCAGGGGAGCTTGCAGGGGGATGCTCGCCTGTGTCGGAGCTTGCCCGGCGGCGTCATAGATTCTGACTTCGGTCTCGAAGGCCGTGGCGACCTTCGAGGAATCGGGCGACCAGACCGGACCGGCCTCCGTCAAATCATCGTCCAGCAGCCGCTCCTGCCCGTCCATGCCGACCAGGCGCGGGCGGCCCCTCGGCAGCTTCGATTCCTTCTCGCGCGCGTCCCACTCCTCTTCCGGGCAGGCCAGCGCGGCCAGCGCGTGAGCGTCCGGCGACCACTCAAGATAGAAATAGATCAGCCCTGCGCGCGTCGTCAGCGGCTTCAAATCAAAGCCGTCGCGGTTGCAGACATAGACCTGCTCCGTCGCAAAGACCTGCACAGGTCCGAAGACGGGCGCGACCGACGGCGTGGGCAGCGGCGCATCTTCCGGCACGACTTCCGGCGGGCTCGGGCTCGGCGTCAGGCTCTTGCGCCCGATGAAGGCGATGAAATTGCCGTCGGGCGACCAGGCGACCATCGGGGCGAACGCTCCCGAAAGCTCCGGCGGCGTCAGGTTGCGCAGGAATCCCCCCTCGGCCGAATACATGTCTATCCGAAACTCGCCCGGCTGCACGTCGCCCGTCTCGTAGAGCGCCAGGGCGCGCTTTCCGTCCGGCGAGACGACGGTGCGCAGGAGCAGGTCGTCTTTGCGGCGCGTGTCAAAGTCGTCCTGGATCGTCTTGAGCTTGGTTTCCTCGACGGCCTTGAGCCCGGGCGGCGCGTCCGTGTCCGGCGTGAAGCCGTAGGCCAGGCGCTGTGCCGGGACATCCCTCAGGCTGCTCGGCCCGAGCCCTGGCTGATTGTCGCTGCGACAACCGAAAGCAGGCAGCAGCAGCGCCAGCAGTGCCGCGAATAGAGCCGCGCGGGCGCGCCGATACAGATAGGATTCCCCTGTTTCCGCTTGATGATTCATCTGAACCGCCGATGATAGGAAGCCGCGCGTGCTGTTGTCAACGAGGGAGAGGCAGGGCCTGGCGGCTTGCGAGAGGGGGACGCGTGGCGCGGCGCGGGGCGTGATGGGGCTGGCGCGTGCCCTGCTGGACGGGTGTGGGCGTGGGCGACTGGCCCTGGTCCATGATGTCTCGTCCGAGGGTCGGATCGAGCGCGAGCAGGGCGCGCATCGTATTACGCGGCGAGAGGTGAGCTTCGTCCGTGCCGTCCTCTTCGACGCAGTTGTGCTCGATTGAGCGGGCCAGCCTGCGCGCCAGTGCCTCCCTGCCCGGCGTGCGCTCGATGTAGGTCCGGGCCGCCATCGCGCCGACCAGATCGCAGGTCAGCTCTTCGGGCCTGCGCCCGGCGATGCGCATCCCCGTCAGGGTCGCGGCACGCTTTCCGACGAGCTTGAAGAGCGGGTGCAGTGAATCCTCCTTGCCGTCGGCGATGTGCGTCAGCTCGTGCGAGAGCACGCTAATCATGCCCTCGTCCGATTGCAGCCCGGCGAGAAAGATGGTCCCGAAATAGATGGCCCGCGGCGTGTTGAGCATGACCGAAGCATTGTCGCGCAGTTCCACGTCCGGCTCTATCCGGTTGACGGCCATCACGCGCAGCGTCGCCGCGCGGATTCTGCCCGCATCGACATTGTATTGCGGGCCGAGGTCGCGCAGCGCCGCCATGACCAGCTCGCGCGCCTGCGGCAGAAGACGCTCGGCGCGTTTGAGTCCGGCGACTGCGTCCGGGTGATTCAGGGGCAGCGACGGTCGCGCCTGCATCACGTCAATCGGCACGCTGCCGAGAGGGTCTCGCGCGCGCTCCGAACAGATGGCCGTCATGGCCCGCTCGACGATGTCGGTGTCTTCGAGCGGCACACTGCTCTCTCGCGGCTGGCTCGGCGGCGGGTTGCCCCCCTTCCAGGGGCTCTCGTCCTGTCCGAATACTTGATAAGAAACGGCGGGCGTGAAAGAGAATAGAAACGCGAAGATAACGACGAGCGTGGCTCTGACAAATAACGGCCGTGGATTGGCGGAGCGTAACTTCATGCCAGGTCCATTATAAACGACGAAGCAGAAAGGATGAAGGATGCAGGGTTAAAAGGGAGAAAGGGCGGAGGATAAAAGAGAGGGCCGGGTTGACGGTCAGAGCCCTGCTCCTTTTCTTCTCCGCACCTTCCCTTTCAAATATCGCCCTTGTCCTTGATGCTTCAACGGTTGCGCCAGGCGGGCTTACGTTTTTCCATGAAGGCCCTGACGCCCTCGTGCGCGTCTTCGGTCTTCATCAGCTCGTTCAGGTAGAGGTCTTCGACCCTGCTCAAGGCGTCTTCGAGCGAAGCGCCGCGCCCGAGGTCAATTGCCCGCCTGGCAGCTTCGAGCGCGGGCGCGGAAAGCTCCCGCAGCCTGACGAGCAGGTCTTCCGTCTTTTGCTGAAGCTCCGCCGAGGGCACCAGGTAGTTGACCAGCCCGAGCCGCAAAGCCTCCGCCGCATCTATCAGCTCGCCCGTCAGAATCATTTCGCGCGCGCGTTTCTCGCCGATGATGCGCGGCAGCAGGATGGCTGCAATCGGCGGAAAGACGCCGAGCTTAATCTCCGGCTGGCCGAAGCGCGCACGCTCGCTGGCGATCACGATGTCGCAGCCCGCGACCAGCTCGCAGCCGCCGCCGAGCGCCGCACCGTCAACGACCGCGACCGTCGGCTTGCCCGCCTGTTCCAGCGTCCGAAAGATGGAATGAAAGGAATCGAGCATCTGGTAGACGGTCTCTTCGACATGCTCTTCGACGGCGACGCCAGCGCTGAAAGCGCGCGACTCGGCGGCCGCGTCGAAGACGATGGCCGCCACCTCGCGCCGCCCCGCACACTCGTTGACGGCGTCGCCCATCTCGCGCATCATCGCGATATTGAAGACGTTGAGCGGCGGCCGCGCGAAAGTAATCCGCCCGACACGCTCTTCTATCCTGAACTTGATGCTCTGATACTTCATCGTAGTAAGCAGTAAGCAGTAAGCAGTGAGCAGTAAACGATCAGAAGCGAGCGACGGCGATGAGCTGCGAGCGGCGAACGGGAAACAGCAGGCGGTCTCTTGCTTTTACTGCTCACCGCTTACCGCTCACTGCTTACTGCTTACCGCTCACTGCTCACTATTTACTGCTTACTGCTCACTTCTCAAAGGCTCTGCCCGCCGTCAATCGTAATCACAGCGCCGGTGATGTGGCGCGCGCGTTCGGAGCAGAGAAAGGCTGCGAGGTTGGCGACATCAACGGGCTCGGCGATGCGTCCGAGGGCCGCCTCACGCTCGGCCTCGTCCTGAATCTGTTGCGGCAGCCGCTCGAACATCGGGGTCCGAACGAAGCCGGGCGCGACGGCGTTGACGTTGACGTTTGAGCGCCCCAGGTCACGCGCCGCCGATTTCGTCAGACCGATGACGCCCGCCTTCGACGCCGCATAATTACTGATGCCGAAGCTGCCGCGCAACGCCTGAATCGAGGCGATGTTGACGATCTTGCCAGACTTCTGCTCGCGGAAGAGGCGCGCCGCGGCGTGCAGGTAATTGAATGTTCCCTTGAGATTGATGTTGACGACGCGATCCCACTGCGACTCGGTCATCTCCCAGAGCGGCGCATCGCTGTTGATGCCCGCCGCATTGATGAGCATATCCACGCGCCCCATCCGCGCCCGCGCTTCCGCGACGATTCGCGCAGCCTTGCCGTGGTCGGTCACGTCCGCGTTGTAGGTCGCGACCCGCGCGCCCGTCTCCTTCAGTTGATGCGAAGTCTGAATCATGACATCTTCGCCCGCCACGTCTACGACGACGACGCTCGCGCCGCCGCGTGCCAGCTCCAGCGCGCACGCCCGGCCGATGCCCGACGCCGCGCCGGTGATAATTGCAACCCTGTCCTTGAATTCCATCTGCTCGAAACTCCCCGCTGACCCGAAAGCAAAAAGGAGGAGGTTTCAAAGGGAAAAGCCGGTGGCTTGCAGGGCAGGCCGTTTTTTCCGTGCCCGCCGCCGCTGATTTCGATAAAGCCGCCAAAGCCCCACTTCTTCCCCTGGCCTCTCTCCGTCCGCCTTGCCTACTTCTGTTTTTCCGTACTGCTCAACCATTCGCGCGCCAGGCGCGACTGTTCCGCGCTCGGCTGTGCGACGGGCACGATACCATAGCTCAGATCAACGCGCCCGCCAAGTTTGAGATTGAGCGTCCGCAGGTCGTCGCTGCGAAAGAGACTGAGCGCGATAGTGTCGCCCGGACGCTTTTCCGAGAGGCGAGCGTTGAAGAGCTGCTGCGTAACGCGGACGCCGTCCAGGGCCACGATCTGGTCGCCCACATTCAGGCCCTGCTCGTAAGCGGGCGCACCGGCGTAGACACGCCTGACGACCAGGCGGTCGCCCTCCTGCCCGAGGTCCGCGCCGAGATAGGCTTTTTCGGCCGCGGGACGCCCGCCCCGCTCCGCGCTCGTGACCAGCCGGAAGCCGACCGCCGCGAGACCGGCGTTGTAATCCAGCTCCTCGCGCCCGCTGACGTAACGCGCGAAGAAGGGTTCGAGGCTCGCCCCGGCCATCAGCTCGCAGGCGCGCTGGAAATCCGCCGGTCCATAGTTGCGCCCCTTCTTGTAATACTCCGCATAGAGGTAGCGCAGCACGTCGTCGAGCGACTTCGCGCCACGGCTGCGCTGGCGAATCTCCAGGTCGAGCAGCATGCTCAGCAGCATGCCCTTCGTGTAATAAGAGATCTGCGAATTGGCGGAGTTCTCGTTGGGCCTGTACTCCTTGATCCAGGCATCGAAGCTGGCCTCTTCGGCGCTCATCTGCAACCTTCCGGGCCTGCTCTGCACGTCCTGGATAGTCGCGGCCAGCGTTTCCAGGTACTCCTCTTCGGAGACGAGCCCGGCGCGGCGCAGCGCCTGGGCTGCGTAGTATTCGGTCGTCCCTTCGGCCACCCAGAGCAGCTTCGTGTAGTTCTCGCGCGTGTAATCGAAAGGGCCGAGCGCGTCCGGGCGAATCCGCTTGACGTTGTAGAGATGAAAGAACTCGTGAGCGATCAGCGAGAGGAATCCCTTGTAGGCGGCTTCGGGCCGGAAGGCGAAGCGGTTGTAGGTCAGCGCGACCGAGTTTGAATGCTCCGTCGCATTGCCGCCGCCCGACGGCACAAGGTGCATGATGAAGGTGTAGTCGCTGTAGGGAATCTCGCCTATCATCGCAACTTCCGTCTCGGCTATCTTCTTGACATCGGCGCGAACCCGCGCGGCGTCGTAGTTGCCCTCGCCGTAAATCACGATCCGGTGCGGCACGCCGCGAACCTCGAACGAGATGGTCTTAAACGCGCCGACTTCGACGGGCGAATCGTAGAGCGTGTCGAAATTATCTGCGCGGAAAGTGTTCGGGCGGCCAGCGACGGCAGGCAAGCCCGTCGCCACTTTCCAATCTCCGAAAGGCACTACGCGCAGCGTCGAAGGGGCACGCAATTCGCCCTCCGGGTACATCAGCAGCGCCGTGTGATTCCAGAAAGCATGACGGTCGTTGAGCTCATTGGTGCGCGGCGACAGCTCGTTGGCGTAGACGCGATAGGTGACGACAAGCTCGGTCGCGCCGCCCGTCCCGACGCGCCAGGTCGTCTTATTGACCTTCTCCCAGCCGAGCGCACGGCCGCGCGCGTCCGTCGCCGTAAAATCCTGAACGTGGCGCGCATATTCGCGGACGAGATAGGAGCCGGGCGTCCAGACGGGCATAATCAAATCCATCCGGGCCGGAAGCTGCGCGGCGGGGCCGCCGATGCGCATCTCCACTTCCAGTAAATGCGTGTGGGGCTTCGGCATCGAGACGGTGAAGCGGATTTCCGGCGATGCTGCCGGGCGGCCGCCTCGCGCCGCGAGCGCCGAAGCGAGCAGAAGAGAGACGACGACAGCCAGCCAGACCGTCCGGTAGCGGCGATAGCGCATGACGCTCTGAAATCACCTTTCCATCCAATGTTCGGGGAGAAAATCCAGGCCACGCATCTTACTACGAATGCGGGCGGGTTTCGAGTTACGGGTCTGGAGTTTGAGCGACGGGCGGGCCGGGGCGGAGAGTTAAAAGCGAAGATGAGAGAGCGGAGCTTCGCCCGCCGCGACTCCGCCGGGCCCGCCGCCCCCGCACGCAACCTTGATGTCGGCCTGACGGTTTTTCCAAACTTTTGCGACGAAATTTTCTTAGCATGGTTTGGCTGAAAAAGGAGGCTGCGAAAGATGATAACGGTCGTATCCTGTCGGCGTTGCGGGGCGCGTAACCGGGTCAACGAAGAGGCGGCGGGCGGGCGCAGGGCCGTCTGCGGCGGGTGCGGAGCGCCGCTTGAGCCGGAGGGCGCGGCGGGTGCTAGCACCGGCAGTAGCAGCAACAGGACGAGCAGGCCGCTGACGGTAACGGACGCGAGCTTTGCGCGCGAGGTGCTCGGCGCAGGCGAGCTGCCGGTCCTGCTGGATTGCTGGGCTCCCTGGTGCGGCCCGTGCCGGATGGTCGCGCCCGTGCTCGAAGAACTGGCGGCCGAATCCGGTGGGCGCTACCTCATCGCCAAGCTCAACGTTGACGAGAATCCGCGAACCGCCGCGCAGTTTGATATCAGAAGCATCCCGACCATGCTCCTCTTCAAAAACGGCACGCTCGTTGATCGCATCGTCGGCGCACAGCCCAAGCAGGCAATCGCCGCGCGGCTCAGGTAAGACGGCCCTGCCCGAAAGGGCCGGAGACGCGGACTTGCCACGGCCTCACGCCCTGCCGCTTACGGCTGACCGCGGAAGACATTCGGCCCCGGATAATCTAATATTGCGGCACGCTTCAAAATCTCGCGGGAAAGTGAAAAGTGACTTAAGGATGTTGAGAAAGCTGATCGCTACGACGCCAAACTGGACGACGCTGCCGCTGCGCCTGGCGGCCGGTCTGCTCTTTGCGCTGCACGGTGCGGAGAAGGTCTTCGGCATTCGCGGGGGCCCCGGCCTGACGGCCTGGATGGCCAATGAACGCGGCGCATCGGGACTCCGCCCGGCCTGGCTCTGGCTCGGCGCGGCGGCGATTTTCGAGTTAATCGGCGGCATCCTCCTCGTGCTCGGGCTGCTGACGCGTCTCGGCGCACTGATGCTCATCCCGGTCATGCTGGTCGCCCTGTACGGCACAATCGGCAGCGCCGACAATGCGCCCGTCCCGCTCTCCAGAATCGGTTATCCGCTCTCGATGCTGGCGATAGCCGTCGCGCTAGTCATCGCGGGCGGGGGGCGGGCCTCCCTCGACCAGTCGCTGATGAAATCGCGCCGCAGGTAGAAAAAGAGTCGAGCGTAAACCGTCAACAACTAAAGAGGCGCGCGCGTCCATTGACGGTCCACGATTAACGAGATATGAAACGCTCTCCGCTGCTCGTCATCTTCATCACAGTCTTTATTGACCTGATCGGTTTCGGCATCGTCATCCCGGTCCTGCCCTTTTACGTCGAGGGGACGAAGTTCAATGCCTCGCCGAGCATGGTCGGGCTGCTCTTTGCTTCCTACTCGGTGATGCAGTTGATTTTCACGCCCATCCTCGGCAGGCTTTCCGACAGGTACGGGAGGCGGCCCGTGCTGCTCGTCAGCCTGGTCGGGACAGGCATCGGGTTTCTCATCCTCGGGCTGGCGACGACGCTCTGGATGCTCTTTGCCGGACGCATTCTGGACGGGATTACCGGCGGCAACATCTCGACGGCGCAGGCCTACATCGCGGACATTACGACGCCCGAGAATCGCGCCAAGGGGATGGGGATGGTCGGCGCGGCATTCGGCCTCGGGTTCATCTTCGGCCCGGCCATCGGCGGGGTGCTGAGCCGCTGGGGCATCAACGTTCCCTTCCTCTTCGCCGCCGGGCTGGCTTTCGCCAACGCCGTCCTGCTCTACTTCGTGCTGCCCGAAACGGTTGGGCCGGACCATCCGGCGCGGGCTTCGGCGGTCGCCGGAAGATGGTCGCAGCTGGCACGCGCGCTGCGGCAATCACGGCTCGCCTTCATCCTTCTCATCTACTTCCTGTTCATCGTCGCCTTCTCGATTATGACCACTTCGTTCGGGCTCTTTACGATGTACCGCTTCGGCTACGACGCGCACGATACGGGCTGGCTCTTCGTCTTCGTGGGCGTCATCGGCGCGACTGTTCAGGGCGGGCTGATCGGGCGGCTGGTCAGGCGTTTCGGCGAGCTGCCGCTGGTCGTGACGGGCGCGCTGCTGTTTGCTCTGAGCCTCTTCGCCATGCCGCTGACGGGGCCCGAGACGGGCCTTGCGACGCTGCTCATCGTCGGCGCGGCCTTCTCCATCGGCAACTCGCTCTCGACCCCGGCGCTGACCGGGCTGGCCTCGAAGAGCGCGGGGCCGGGCGAGCAGGGCGGCGTGCTCGGCGTCACACAGTCGGTCGCCAGCCTCTCGCGCACCATCGGGCCGCTCATCGCTTCATACTTAATCTACAGCGCCGCCGCGACCACCGGCTACGACCGCAAGCCGCACCAGATGAGCGACCATTCGCTGCGCCTCACTTTCTGGACGGCGTCCACCATCATGTTCGTCGCCTTCCTCCTCGCCATCTATTTCACACGGGCCCACGCCGCCGACTACAGCACTGCGGAAGTCAAAGGGCAGATGTCGGAAGCCAAGATTTAAGCTGAGCGGGCGGGCCTTCTCTTCTACCAGATGGACGGAATCGCCGCTTCGTCAAACTCGACGACGTTTCCGCCCGGGAGGATATGCCTGACGACTGCGCCGCGCTCGCGCAACGGCACGGAGAGCAGCCCGACGCGGTGACAGTTGGCGCGCGGCTGCACATGGTTCGTCAGCGGGTGCGATTCCGAGCACATGATGGCGACCGGCATCTCGGCCGCCAGCTCGATGATGCGGTCGAGGCCGCGCGCCAGCTCCGGGGGCGGCGCGATTACTTTGCCGCCGCACTCGGGCAAGTGCTCATAGCCGATTCCGGCCTCCCGCAAAAGCTGTTCGAGGACGCGCCCGTTATACTGCGGCCAGCGCGAGCGCGCCGCGCTGCGCACGTCACAGACGAAAGCGATTTCGTGCTCACGCAAAAGCTCAAGAAAATAGGCGAAGGGATGGCGGCCGTGCCCGATGGTGTGAACGGTGAGCGGTTGAGATGACATCGGGCTTAAAAGAGACGGCGCAGCAGGTAAGCGATCAAGCTGATCGCCAGCGAGACGAGCAGCATTGACGTGAGCGGAAGATAGACGCGCGTGCGCTCGCTGCCGAAACGAATGTCTCCCGGCAAACGGCCGAACCACCCGAGCCCGCCCGAATAGATCAACAGCCCGACGACGATTACGCCGACGCCTAGCGCCATCACCAGTAATCCGGCAGAACGAGACATGATTTCAACTATCAACGATGAAGTGAAGCACAAATATTGCTCACGGTTACCCGCTAACCTTGCAAGTAATATACTTATAACGCCCCGGCGCGGCCCGAATGTGCGACCCTCTGCTGAGAAGGCGGAGGCTCCGTCCGCTCAAGCAGCGGGAGCAGGACGGCGCGCTGCGCGCTCTCGACGGAGTTAGCTTTTCAGCCTCCGTCCCGGTTCTCGGGCCTCTGCCCCAGTTCCCTGCGAACCTCTTCGAGCGAGAGATGCACGAGGCATCCGCCCGTGAACAGCTCGTCGTTCGTCACCTCTTTGGAGGCGAAGGGCGGCGGCTCGAAACGCTCCATCTCTTCGTCAGTCTCGAAGCTCGTCTCGGCCAGCACGAGCCCCCAGAGAGCGCCCAGGAAAACATCTATCGAGAACCGGCGGCCCTCATACTCGTAAGGATAGCGGTTCTTACGAATCTCGTTGCCCTCAAAGATGGACAGGACCTCGTACTCGGCCGGGCTGAGATAGAGATTGGTGATTATCGTTCGCGAGAAATCGGGCACTTCGGGCGCAAACTTCTGCGTCAACTTCCATGAATACTGCTTCGTCTCGGGGACGCGAATCTTGCGCAGGCGCAGCCGCGTGTTCGTGATGTAGTTGTCCCAGATTTGAACGTGCTGACCGGCCCGCGTCAGCCCCTCCGGCAATTCCCGCAACAGGAACCGCCGCTCACGCTCCACCCGCGCATACTTTCCATAGCCTTCAATCATAGTTCAAGAAAGTGATGAATCAAGAAAGCGATGAGTGATGAGTAATGAGAGGAAAGATGCGCGCTTTGACTCATCACTCATCACTCATCACTCATTACTCATCACTTCTTTACGCTTCACTGTTTTAAGCCACCAGCTCTTCTTCGGGCTGGCGCAGGAATTCGCGCGGCTCGACGATGTGTCCGGCGATGGCCGAGGCTGCGACGACGTAAGGGCTGGCGAGATAGACCTTGCCGGGACCGCTGCGGCCGGGAAAGTTGCGGTTCTGGGCGCTGACCGTGACCGTCTCGGCCGACTTCGACGCGCCCGGCCCGGCGTTGATACACGCGCCGCAGCTCGGGTCAATCAACTCGGCCCCGGCCCGCTCGAAGATTTCGATATAGCCGCGCTCGCGCGCGTACTGCTTGATCTTCTGCGAGCCGAATTGCAGGTAGAGATGAACGCCGGGCGCGACTCGCCTGCCCTGCTCGACAGCTTCTCTGAGCACGGCCGCGTACATGTCCATGTCGGCCATCTTGCCGCCCGTGCAGGAGCCGCCGTAAGCGGCATCAATGCGGACCTCGGCGGGCAGGTCGCTGATGTTGATGCCGTTGCGCGGGTCGCCCGGAGTGGCCACCATCGGGTGAATCTCGTCCAGGTTAATCTCGAAGACGGCGGCGTATTCGGCGTCCGGGTCGCTCTTGAGAAAACCTCCGCGGATTTCATCAGGGTCGAGCCCGCGCGTGCGGACTAGGTATTCAAGCGTCACTTCGTCGGGCTCGATGATGCCGGTCGTGCCTCCGGCTTCGACGGCCATGTTCGTCAGGGTCGCGCGTTCGTCAATGGGCCAGTCCCGCAGACCGTCGCCCGCGAATTCGAGCACCTGTCCGATACCCTTGCCCTGCTTCATGTAGTCGGTCGCCAGGATATGCAGCATCACGTCCTTGGCCGAGACATCGTCGCGCTTGCGGCCGTTCAGGACAAAGCGGACAGTCTCCGGGACGCGGATGCGGATGTCCTTCGTGTACCAGGCGTTGGCCATGTCGGTCGAGCCGACGCCGAAGGCGAAGCACCCGAGCACGCCCGCCATACAGGTGTGCGAGTCGGTCCCGATGACTAGTTGTCCGGGCAGCGCTATGTCCTCGACCACGGCGTTGTGACAGATGGCTTCCGAGCCGCCCTCCGCGCTCTCGCCGTAGAGACGTATGCCCTGCTCCTGCGTGAAATTGGCCTGTGTGACGGCCAGCCCGTCGGCGCGCTCAAGCAACCCCATCTTGCGTTTTTCGTCCGACATCACGCGGCCCAAAAACGTCAGGTGATCGCGGAAGGCATAGACGGATTCGGGCTCCGTGACGCGCGCCTCGCGCCCGAGCGACTGCTTGAAGAGGGACTCGGCCATCGGCGTCACGTACTCGTGCGAGAAGCGCACGTCCGCCAGGGCAAAGAGCGCGTCGCCCGGCTTGACCGCTGTGACGCCGACCTCTCCGGCTCTTACGAAAGCGTGGCGCGCGATAATCTTCTCGACCAGGTTCATCGGGCGCGCGGCGGTCTCAAGCGGGGGCGGCGTGACCTCTCCGGCGAGCCGCGCCTTGTTGTAGTTAAAGAGGCCGCCGTATTCGACAATCGCCCGCGAGATGGGGTCAAGGCCGCGCGTGAACTCTTCGAGCGGTATCTCTTCGCCGCGACGGATGCGTTCTATCAGGCCGAAGTCAGTCGAGGTGAGCAAGCCTATGTTCTGCGAGTTCTGCCCGTAAATCTTCTCGATGGTGCGGGCGATGACCAGGTCTATGCCCGCCCATTTTTCGGCGTAGGGAGCCGTCTCGCGCGACGAGCCGCAGCCCTTCGAGAGCCCCGAGACGACGACCGAGAAGCCGCCGCTTTTCACTTCGTCCTTCTGCACGGCCTGCTCGCGCATCCCGACGTAAACGTACTGGCCGAGCGTCTCGTCGTAGTAGAAGCAGACCCAGCCGGGCGTGATCTCGTCGGTCGAGATGTTGTTCATCAAAGGCGCGGCGGGATCGAAAGCCAAATCCTCGCGGCCCTCCAACTGGCGGCGAATGAGGCCGGTATCTTCGGTCAGGAAAAGAATGCGGCCGTCGAACCTGATGCGGTCGGGGCGCTTCTCTATCTTCTCTCCAGCGGACATGCTTACTCCTTCTCAAGGCGAATTCGGATAAGTTATGAAAGCTCAATTATAACCGCAAGCGCGAAAAAGTCTTAGCCGTCAGCCACCCGCCGGGCAATTTAGCCCGCTCGCGACCGTCTTTGTTCCGCCCATGATGAGGATTTATATTGGAGAGCCTGCACTGCCTGCGTTTGCGCGAGCGGAGAGGATGCGGGCAGGGCGGCAACCGAAGAGATAGGGTTATCTCGCGCGAGTTAATCTGAAGGCGACAGCGATGCAATCTGCCGGGGTGGTCATTATCGGGGCCGGGGTCATAGGGGCGAGCGTGGCCTATCACCTGGCCGCGCGCGGATGCCGCGACGTGCTCGTGATAGAGCGCGGAGCACAGCCCGGCGAGGGCAGCACGGGCCGGGCCACCGGCGGCTTTCGCGCGCAATTCGGCACGAGCGTCAACGTCCGTCTCTCCCTGCTCTCGCGCCAGAAGCTGCTCAATTTCCGTGAGGAGCTGGGCCGCGATACGGGCTACAGGCCGTGCGGCTATCTCTTTCTGGCGAGCGGGCAGGCGGAGTTGGATGCGCTCTACGCCGCGCAGGAAGTGCAGCGCGCCTGCGGGCTCAACGAGACGCGCAGGGTCAGCCGCGACGAGATTCAGGACTTTAACCCGGCCGTGCGCGCAGACGCCCTGAGCGGGGGCGTCTTCTGCCCGACGGACGGATTTATCAGACCGTTGGAAATCCTGCACGGGTATGTCGAGAGCGCCCGGCGGCTCGGCGTGCGCTTCGAGTATGATGTGGCCGTGACGGGCTTTCGGATGGCGGGCAGCAGCCGGATTGCTGCGCTGCGGACGCCGCGCGGCGAGATCGAGACCGGTTGCGTAGTCAATGCCGCCGGGCCCTGGGCCGCAGGGGTCGCCGCGTGCGCGGGCGTCCATCTTCCAGTCCTGCCTCTGCGCCGCCAGGCAGCCGCCACACATCCCTGCAATCTACTGCCCGAAGATATGCCCATGACCATTTTTACGGAGGACGGCTTTCACCTGCGCGTCCGCGACGGGCGCGTCCTGCTGCTTTGGCCCGACCAGCCGCACGTGACCGATCCCTTCGAGACGCAAGTCACGGACGAGTGGCTGGACGGCATCGCCCGCCGGGCGCAGGCGAGCATCCCCGCGCTCAGCCAGGCCCGGATAGACAGGCGAAGCTGCTGGGCGGGTCTCTACGAAATGTCGCCCGACCGTCATGCCCTGCTCGGCCCGGCGACCGGGGTCGAAAACCTGTACCTGGCCAACGGCTCATCGGGTCACGGAGTGATGCACGCTCCCGCGCTCGGACATCTCCTGGCCGAGATTATCCTGGACGGCGCAGCCACCACTCTCGATGTACACCAGCTTCGCCCCTCCCGTTTCATCGAAGGCGAACCGAACGCGGCCACGGAGTTTCTCTGATGCGACTCAGCAGGCGCTGTGAGAGCTTCCTTATGATGTCTGACGAAAAGGCTGGGTCGCAGGTCTCTCTCTGCGGGGGTGGGAGCATCACCGGCGCGGCCCTTAACTCTTCGCTCCGGCCGTCCTGCGGCGCAGGTAAACGGCGAGCGCCGTGTCGAGCGGCTCGGAGGTGTCCAGCTCCACGTAATCCGCGCCCGTTCGCTCAAGCTCGCGGCGGAAGTAAGCGCGCAGCTCGTCGAGGCGTTCCCGGTAGAGACGGCGCACGCGGTCTGCGTCGGCCAGCAGCGTTTCGCCCGTTTCGAGGTCGTGAAATTCGTAAGTCCCGCGCTGCTCCAGGAATCTCTCGACGCGGTCGAGCAGGTGAAAGACGATCACGTCGTAGCCGACGCGGCGCAGGCGCGTGACGGCATCAACGATCTCCTCGCGCACGTCGTAGAGGTCTGAGACGAGGACGACCAGGCCGCGCCTTTTCCACTCTCCGGCCGCGCGTAAAATCATGGGTCCGGTGCGCGTCTCGCCGCTGGCCTGCAAGCCTTCGAGCGCGACGAGAATCGTTTGCAGGTGGCGCTCTCCGCCGCGCGCAGGCAGGAGGGCGCGCACCTCTTCGGCGAAACAGAGCAGCCCGACGCGATCACCCTGCCGTGTCGCCAGGTAAGCGAGCGCGGCCACCAGGTAACGCGCATAATCGAGCTTGCTCACCCCGCGCGGCGCGTAACCGAGCGAGGCGCTGACATCGAGCAGCAAACGCACGGGCGCATTGGTCTCTTCCTCCGATTCCTTGACGTAGAGCCTGTCCGTGCGCGCGTAAACGCGCCAGTCTATCCGTCGCAGCTCGTCGCCGGGAAGGTACGGGCGGTGCTCCGCGAACTCCTGCGAGAGTCCATGAAAGGGGCTCTGGTGAAGGCCCACTAGAAAGCCTTCGACGACCGTCCGGGCGACCAGCTCCAGCCGCCCCAGCGAAGCCAGGACGGCAGGGTCTAGCAGGCGTTCGGATGAAGTAGGGCGTGCCAAGAATCCGACTCCTCAAACCAGGCCGCGGAGCGTGACGACGAACTCTTGCCGCCGTCCGTTTCTCTCGACTGATAAGCGCACGCACTGCGACGGCGTCCGTTTCACCTGGCGAAGTAGCCGCGCCGCGTGCGCGCAGCGAAGCTCGGATGATTGACGAGCCGCACCGAGACGACACGCCAGGCCCCGTCTCGCCGCCTGTTGGTCGGGCGATAGCCGATGCTGTAAACAGTGCCCAGATCGCGTATCACCTGCTCATAGACGCCGTTCAAATCCTCCAGCGCGCGGGCCTGGTAAAGGATGCTGCCGCTTTCGGCTGCGAGTTGCGCGAGCTGGCTGCGCGCAATCGGGTAGACGCTCTGCGGCACGCGGTGGCGCCTGACGGCCTCTTCGCGCTCCGTGTCCAAATAGATCGGAAGGACGACCGCATCCGAATCCCTGACGAGGTCGAGCAGCTCCTCGAAGGTGGTCTGCGAACCCGGCCCGGCCACGTCCGGGAGGGCATTATCCACGCCGTCCGTCATCACGATCACGGCGCGGCGGCGCAGGCCCTCCGCTGCCCGCGGCTGGCCGAGTTTGAGGACATGACCGAGCGCGTCCCAGAAATTAGTGCCGCCCATGGGCTTCTCTATCCTCTTGATACGCTCGACCAGTTGCGCGCGGTCGCCGGTCAGCGGCGAGACGACCGACGGGACATCCGTGAAGGTCAGGATGCCGATGCGGTCAGACGGGCGCGCGGCTTCGACGAACCGGATGGCGGACTTTTTGACCAGCTTGAGCTTGTCGGAGATCGAGCCTGAGAGGTCCAGCAGGAGCACCAGGTCGAAGGGCGTCGAAGCCGCCGCGAAGAAGGCTATCTCTTCGGGCACGCCGTTCTCCAGGACTGTGAAATCCTGCTGCTGTAGATTGCCGGGAACGAGTTGCAGCGCGCGGCTAAAGACGCTCACGTTGAGGTTAACCAGGTCGCTCTCGACCCGAATCGTCTCGATGTCGTCCGCTCCCTCTTTTGTGACCGGCGGCATTGGCGGCGGCGGTTCATCCTGGGCGCGCACGGCCGGGCCCAGGGTGATGAGCGAAAGGAGCAGGACGAAAGTCAGGAGCGCCCGGCGGGTCGGTCTTTTAATCATTGATGTGCGCCCGGCTTTCACTCTTCGTCCTCGTCTGCGCGCTAGTTGGCATAGTAGCCGCGCTTGCCGCGCGCGACGGCATTCGGGCGCGCGACCGTGACGCGAATCGCCCGCCAGCGCCCGTCTCTCTGCCTATTGCTCGGGCGATAAGAGAGGCTGTAGACAGTCCCCAAGTCCGCGACGACGCGCTCATAAGCGCCCGCTAAATCCTCCAGGCTCTCCACTTCGTAAAAGAGGCCGCCGCCCGCGTCCGCCAGCTCCTTCATCCGGTCGTAGCCGAGATCGAAGGTCTCCGGCTGCACGTCGAGCGGGCTCAGGGCCTCGTACTCCGTATTGAGCCAGAGCGAATAGAGCACGCCGTCGAACTCCCGCACGCGCCCGAGCAGCTCATTATAATCGAGCGCGGAGCCTTCGCCCGAAACGTTCGGCAGAGTGCTGTCGAGGCCGTCGCTCATCAGGACGATGGCGTTGCGCCGCGTATCCTTCGTCTCGTTCAAGACCTGGTCCAGAGCGAAGTTGATGGAGTCGTAGAGCTTGGTGCTGCCCTGCGGCTGCTCTATGCCGCTGATCCGCTGGCGCAGCGCCGCGCGGTCGCTCGTCAAACGCGAGACGACGACCGGGGTGTTGGCGAAAGTGATGACGGCGATGCGGTCGGATGGCCGCGCGGCCGAGACAAAGTGGAGCGCGGCTTCGCGAATCAGGCTGACCACTTCGCGCGTCGAGCCCGAGAGGTCTATCAGGAGCACAAGGTTGAAGGGCGCGGCCGACGAATCGAAATGCGCTAGCTGCTGCGGCGCGCCGTCCTCGTAGAGCTTGAAATCCGTCTCGGCCAGCCCTGTCAGCCCGCGATTGGTCCCGCGATCAATCACGCTGACGTTGAGCGTCACCAGCTCCGTATCAACGCGCACGACATCGCCTTCGTCAACCTCCTCGGCATCCGAAGACGGCGTCGCGGGCGTGCCCGCGCCTGCCCTGCGGCTCTCCGCGCCGACGAGCTTCGGCACTCTGCGCCCGTCTTCGAGCGTCTCTCCGGTGGTTGCTGCAAGCGGCTCTTCCCTTGTCGCGGCGGCCGGTGAAGCTATCGTGATTCGGCCCCGCACGGAGCGCAGGCGAACCGGCTTTCCGCCAGCGCCGATGCGCGTCCTGAAGACATGCTCGGAGGCGGGCTGACCGGCAAGCACAGGCAGGGTCGAAGTGACTTTCCCGCCCGCAGACTCGGCCGTGATGTCCGCATCGGCCGTGATGTCCGCATTAGCCGCGCTCGGAAATTCCGCGCGGATGTCGCCCGTAGTGCTCTGCACGGAAAGCTCCGCCGGAACGCCGCGAACCTCTATCTCGCCGCCGGTAGTGATGACCTCCGCGCGCGAGCGTTCGGGGATGCGCAGCACCAGCTCAACGCGCGCCGGCAGAGCGCCCGCCCACGGCGCGACCCCTATGCGCAGCAGGCTCTCCGTCCTTTCGATGATGACGGGCAGGCGTTTCGGCGTCCGCCCCTCGACGGTCGCGGTCACGGAGACGTGCTTTTCGTTCCAGACCTCCAGGCGAATGCCGCCCTGACGATTCTCTACCCGCAGTCCGCCGCCGAGAGGCAGATCGGCGCGTACCCCTTCGTCTACAAACGCGCCCGAGCCGGGCGGCGCGACCCCGAGAGCGAACAACAGTGCGGCGATTAAGATGGGAGAGAGAATTTTTGAGCGTCGAGCTGGAAACATAACTCCCCTGGTAAATGGTAAATCGTCAATAGTGAATAGAAGAACGGTCTTTCTTTCGCTATTGACTATTGACGATTTACCGGCCCTTGACTATTGACGATTGACTAGCCGTCTTGCGTTGTCTGCCTGAGCAGTTCGGCGATGATCGTTTCGCTGTTAATGCCTTCGGCTTCGGCGCGAAAGTTGGGGAGAATACGGTGACGCAAAACAGGGTACGCCATCGCGCGCACATCCTCAAAGCCGACGGCGAAGCGCCCGTCGAAAAGGGCGCGCGCCTTGGCCCCGAGAATCAAGGATTGGCCTGCCCTGGGCCCCGCGCCCCAGCGGACGTGCTCGTCCACGTAAGCGGAGGATTCCGGGCGGTGCGGGCGGCTGGCCCGGACGAGGCGCGCGGCAAAGTCTATGATGTTGGAGGCCGCCGGAACGTCCCGGACGATCTCCTGGATGCGCAGGAGCATAGCCCCGTCGAGCACCGGACGCACCGTGCGGGCGCGGTTGGCGGTCGTCTCGGCGATAATCCGGCGCTCCTCTTCGGCCTCCGGGTAATCAATCACGATCTCGAACATGAAGCGGTCGAGCTGCGCTTCGGGCAGGTGGTAAGTGCCCTCCTGCTCAATCGGATTTTCCGTCGCCAGGACGAAGAAGGGAGGCTCCAAAGTGTAGCGCACGCCGCCCGCAGTGACCTGCCGCTCCTGCATCGCTTCGAGCAGCGCCGCCTGTGTTTTAGGGGGAGCGCGGTTGATCTCGTCGGCGAGCACGATGTTGGCGAAGACGGGGCCGGAGATGAAGCGCGACTGGCGGCGGCCCGTCGGGCGGTCTTCCTCTATCACTTCCGTTCCGGTAATGTCCGAAGGCATCAGGTCGGGAGTAAACTGGATGCGGTTGAAGCGCAGGTCCAGCGCTTCTGCCAGGGTCTTGACGAGCAGCGTCTTGGCCAGCCCCGGCACGCCGCGCAGGAGGCAGTGCCCGCCGCAGCAGAGCGCCAGCATACTCTGGCGCACGACCTCCCGCTGGCCGATGATGACCTTGGCCAGCTCGCCTTCGAGCCGCCCGATTGATTCGGGCAGCGAGTCCAGCGTCGCGGCCCTTTCGCTCTCGTTCATTAACTGCATAGAGAATTTGCCGCGCGCCCCGGCCCTCCGCTCTTAGAGCGTCAACTGCGGGTCGCGCTCGTAGGCAGACCCGATCTGGCAGAGATGATTCAGGGTCTCCGCAAACAGCTCGTAGAGCAGCTTCAGGCGCTCGATATCCTTAATCACTCCGTGAACCTGAAAATAAAGCTCGTCGACGCCCTCCGGGAAATCCGCGCCGAACCATCCTTCGTCGTCTTTGACCGTCAGCTTGATGGCCGGTTGGGCCTGGATCAACCGGCGGATTTTCTGGTTGGCGAAGAGCGCACGCAGCTTCTTTTCGTCGTTGCCCTTGATAATAAAGTCGCGGTCGAAGTCCGGATAGCCGACCTCGACATCCTGCATCCC
>DASVWH010000050.1:0-12994 GCA_036389715.1 Pyrinomonadaceae bacterium
AGAAGGGGCTAAAATCCTGCCGGGTTGAAAATATCCGCCGAGTAAAAATATCCACTGAGCCGGAGACTGAAATATTGAGGGGCCTGCATGCTCACGAAAGATACCATTCTTCAGGATCGCTATCGCGTCCTGCGCCCGCTCGGTCGTGGCGGCATGGGCGCAGTCTACGAAGCCACCGACCTGCGTTTAAGCCGCAACGTGGCTTTGAAAGAGACGCTCGTCGAGGCCGGAGAGCTGCGGCGCGCTTTCGAGCGTGAAGCGAGGCTGCTCGCCAACTTGCGTCATCCGGCGCTCCCGAACGTGCTGGACCATTTCAGCGAAGGGACAGGACTTTTTCTGGTGATGGAGTTCATCCCCGGCGATGACCTGGGCGTGATGCTCGAAGCGCAGGGACGCCCCTTTACTCCGGGCGAAGTGCTGGGCTGGGCCGAGCAGCTACTGGATGCGCTCGAATACCTGCACGGACTTCAGCCGCCCGTGCTGCATCGAGACATCAAGCCTTCAAATCTCAAGCTCGTTTCCCGCAATCACATCGTCCTGCTCGATTTCGGGCTCGCCAAGGGCAGCGCAGGGCAGATGACTCGTGCCGAGAGTGAGAGCCTGCTTGGCTATTCGCCCAGTTATTCCTCGCTCGAACAGATGCAGGGGACTGGCACGGACCAGCGCAGCGACCTCTATTCCCTGGGAGCGACTCTTTATCACCTGCTGACAGGCGTGAAGCCGCCGGATGCGCTGACGCGCGCCGCCGCCGTCGTCAACAATCAGCCGGACCCGCTTCGTCCGCCCGGCGAGATTAAGCGGGAAGTCGCGCCTTCAGTCTCGGCCGCGCTGATGCGTGCGATGGCGCTCAGGACCGGCGACCGTCCGCGCACTGCTGCCGAGATGCGCGATGAGCTGCACAATCTGTCGGCTCGCGCGGCGCGGACCGTTCCGATGACGGAGGCCGATGAAGTCACCAGGGTGGGCTTGCCCGTTAACCGGCCCGGCACGGCCGTCGAGAGTGCCGGTCACAATCTTGAGCGGGGCCGAAGGGTAATCGTGCCGGTCCCGGAAGAGACGCTGGTCGCCCGGACGCAGGGCCAGAGCGGGCGAAGATGGATCGTCGGAGTTGTCCTTATCCTGGCGCTGAGCGCCTTGACGGCGGCGCTCTATCTCTTGTTTTCCGGCAATGATACGGACAGGCGTGCGCAGCCGAATCGACGGGCGGCCAGCAATAGCGCGCGCCCTGCTCCTAACGCGAGTCCCAGCCCTGCGCCGACGGCGAATGCTAACGGAGACGGCGGCGATATCAACAGCGCGCCGGAGCCGGGCCCGGATGAGCTTGCCGCCCGCGCTAAGCTGGCAGAGAAGAATATCCCTTATAGCGAGGCCGGGTTTACGAGGGCCGTGGAAGAAGGCGACACAAGCGCGGTTGACCTCTTTCTCAAGGCCGGGATGAACCCCGACGTGAAGGACGCCGACGGGAGAACGACGCTGATTAACGCGGCCTCGCGCGGTAGTAATAACATCAGCCAGAAGTTGTTGAGCAAGGGCGCGGACGTTAATGCACGCGATAGCGCCGGTGCAACTGCCCTGATGGAGTCTGCGCGCGGCGATCACAGGGAGACTACAAAAGTGCTGCTGGAAAAGGGCGCGGACGTGAATCTGACGGACAACAATGGCCGGACGGCGCTGATTCGCGCGGCCGCCGAGGGCCATACGGAAATCATGCGGATGCTGATTAATAAAGGCGCCAGGGTGGACCTCAAAGACAGGGACGGGCGCAGCGCTTTGACCTGGGCCGAAATAAATGACAGGTCGGATGCCGTCAATCTCTTGAAGAAAGCCGGGGCCAAGAGAGAGTGATTTGAAGCAGGGCTGACGCGGCGCGGTCAACCCTCGGCCAACCGGGTGACGGCGAGCCGATTGCTTTCAAGCGTGGCTCGAAAGCCTCCTTTATCCTTGAGTTGCGCCGGGTCATGGAAGGCTGCGCTTGCCGAGCATGCCTGCCGCTTCGAGAGCGCCGACGGGCTTCGAGAATAGCTCCCCCTGCCCGTGCTGACATGAGAAAGACCTTAGCTCGGCGAGCTGCTCGCGCGTCTCTATCCCCTCGGCGATAACGCCCAGTCCCATGCCGTCCGCGAGCGTCACGATGGCGCGGGCGATCTCGGAATTTTCGCCACCGGCCCCTATTCTGCACACGAAGCTGCGGTCAATCTTCAGGACATCTATCGGAAAGCGGTGCAGGTAACTCAAAGAGGAGTAGCCCGTCCCGAAGTCGTCAAGGTATAACTCGACGCCGAGCCGCCTGATTCTCGAAAGCGTCTGCTGCACTATCTCGCTATCGCTCATCAGCACGTTTTCGGTAATCTCCAGCTTCAGGCAACCCGCATCCAGCCCAGTCCCGGCCAGTATTCTCTCCAGCTCCGTAACCAGTCCGGCGTGAAGGAATTGCCTGGGAGAGAGATTGACGCTGATGGTCAGGCCGGGGAAGTCCTGCTGCCAGTCCTTTGTTTGACGGCAGGCTTCGCGCAGCACCCATTTGTCCAGCGAAACTATCTGCCCCGTCTCTTCCGCCACGGAGATGAACTCGTCCGGGTAGATAAGGCCGCGCTCCGGGTGCTGCCACCTGACGAGCGCCTCGAAGCCGGTGATACGCCCCGTCTCCAGTGAGACAATCGGCTGGTAGTGAACACGGTATTCTTCGCAGACGCCCGTCCGCTGAAGGTCCGTCTCGATCTTCAGTTGCTTGACGGCGTGCGAATGCATGTTTGTGTCGAAGACCTGGTAGCAGGCTTTGCCGGAAGTCTTGGCGCGGTGCATCGCAATGTTGGAATCGCGCAGCAGGTCGTCGGGCCTCTCATAGGAGATGGTGCTTAGCGAGATGCCGACGCTCGCGGACATCAAGACTTCGTGGCCCTCCAGGTTGAAAGGCTCCCGCAGCCTCTCCTGGATTCGTTCCGCCATGTTGACCGCGTCCGAGACATCCTTTATTTCGTCCAGGAGAATCGTAAACTCATCGCCGCCGAGCCTGGCCACCGTATCGCAGGTGCGCGTGCAGCCTTCCAGCCGTTTGCTTATCCCCGACAGGATTTGGTCGCCGATCATGTGGCCGAGGCTGTCATTGATATGTTTGAAACGGTCTATGTCTATAAAGAAGACCGCGAACGAGTATTCGGGATGACGCTTCGTGCGCTCGATGGCCTGCGCGAGCCTGTCCATAAAGAGCGCGCGGTTGGGCAATCCGGTCAGCACGTCGTGAAAGGCGTCGTGAAGCAACTGCTCTTCGACGGTCTTGCGTTCGGTCACGTCCGTCAGGGAACCGGCCATGCGGGTGGCCTTGCCATCGGAGTCCCTGACGGCCATCCCCCTCGCCAGCATCCAGCGATAGCTGCCGTCCCTGTGCAGCATTCTATGCTCCAGCTCAAAATGCGGGATGACGCCTTCGATGTGAGCCTTCAATTCCTCCCTGAGTTTTTCCAGCTCTTCGGGATGCACCCTCTTGAGCCATTCGTCGGGCCTGTCGCCGATCTCCCCGTCCGCGTAGCCGATCATTGACTTCCAACGCTCGGAGAAATAGGTCTCGTCGGTCTTCATGTTCCAGTCCCAGAGCCCGTCGTTGGCCCCGCGCGCGGCCAGTGCATAGCGCTCTTCGGATTCACGCATGGCCTCTTCGAGACGCGCTCGCTCGGCCAGCCTGGTCACCTTGGCGACGAAGCGAATCGGCTCGTAGGGCGCTTCGAGATAGTCGTCGGCCCCGGCCCTGAGCCCCTCGACGGCGCTCACGTCATCAACGCGCATCGCGCTCACTAACAGAATCGGGGTGGCGTAAAGCTCTGAATCAGAGCGCAGGCGACGGCAAAGCTCTATGCCGTCAACCTGCGGCATCATCACGTCGCTGACCACCAGCAGCGGGTGCTCGCGCCGTGCGACCACGTAGGCTTCGCCGCCGTCGTGTGCTTCCACCACGTTGTATCCGGCTTTGCTGAGCAGGACGCTCATCAGGTGGAGCCGATCAGGAGTGTCGTCAACGACCAGTACAGTCGAATCACCATCGCGGCGCATTGGGAGAGCCTCCTGTGCTCTTATGTGAGAATGTGAATACATGTCTTCACGCTTGGTCAGGTCCCGGTAATTGATGCCCGCACCGAAGATACTGCGCCCGCTCCTGATTCTCAGTATCAAAACTCGACCGAATCTGCGCAGGCACAGACGAGTAGCAAGAGTCGCGCCAAAACATATGTATTCATAAAACCGGAAGCGGATTCGCCCGGTTTCTTAAGAAAACAGTGCTCTGGAGGGCAAAAGTCGGGGACTGTGGCGGGAAAGGCCGAGGGATTCAGCGTATCGTGTTCGTACACGCCCCGGTAAATTTTACATCATCCGGCTCTGACGGAGCCGTTATGGCTTATTACACAGGGTTTTAGGCGGGCGCGAAGGGCATAGTGGCCCTTCGCCTCCCACCTCTTACTCGAAATGTTTTGAGCCCGATCATTAGTGGCGGGATTGAGGCAGCATGTTCAATGAGCCCTGAGATACGGCTTCGCGCGCGTCTACAGGATAGACATCGAACTCTACAGGCTTAGCCGTATACTCTCGGTCCCACATGCGACCAACTGTTAGCCGGTAGTGGCCCGGCCGTAATGGCTCGTACCATTGGCTGAGATCGATGACGGCCGGGGACGATTCGCCGGGTTTAAGAGTAAAGGCAAACAGGGAGGCGGAAAAAGGTTTGTCCGGCGATGGTGTCAGGAACTCTTGCATGCTCTTCTTAAAAGGGATTACCTCGCCATCCTTGACCAGCTTGATGCGGAGTTCCCTCCAGGGGCCGCCGGAAATAAGATGTTGAGCCTCCGAAGAAGTATTAGTCTGTACTACCTCCACATAAATATCGGCCCCGGCTTCAAATAGTGCTTTGGGAGTGCGGTCGCACATGCTGGTGACGGTCGCGGCCGTAACTGTCAATAAGGGATTCCGCTCAACGCCCTTGCTGCTCTCCTGGCCATAGACCACAGGTGCGCTGCCAATTATCAGCGCCAGGGGGATGATGATTCTCCTGAGCATCTAAACCTTCTTCCTCTCAAAATAGGGTTTATTTTACCTGCCGGTTTCCAACGTTCGGATCGACTCGCAATCAAAAGACGTTATCCATTTTCTGGCAGGCAAGTGACAATCATAGCATCTGGCGCATCGCGGATTGTAATACCGCTCAAGGCTCAAGCCGGGATTTCAAGGGCGAGTGAGAGAGGCTGCCGGGAAGGGCTCTCAGGCACTGAAAGACTCTCAGGCCCGAGAGGTCAACAAACGTCTCTGGTTGAACTCATTGACGCAGGGCATACGGCACTCATGGCTTACCTTCGCCGCCCGGGCCGGAGGTTCGTTTCAGAGCTTCACTATCTTTTAGTTATGCGTCTTAACCGGCGCGCCGGGCTTGCGTGCAGCTACTGAGCGCGCGCATGAATGAGACGGCGCACACGATCAGAGAAGAGCACGTCTATCTTCCGCGGCTCGACCAGCGCGGTTACTTCGCCTTCTCCATAGGTCGGATGCGTGAAGGCTTGCCCCGTACGGTAGGTGTGCATCTGGTCGTAGGGCGCGCAGGGTTGCACGGACGGGCGCAGGGCTGTCCGCGCACTGAGTTTGAAGGCGCTCAGGGTCCCGCATTTCGGACAACTGACACGCGAAATCTGGCCACGTATATTGACGGAGGCCACCACATGACCGCGCTCCTCATTGCACACCGCGCATAACTTCTGCGCCCGCTCGCCAACCGTGTGTATCTGCTTCTCCATTAAGTCCTCTTTCCTTCTTTGACCGACAAGATTGACAGGCCGGGACACGTAAGCCCCTTCTTCTGTATCAGGATCAAAGTGTTCGAGCATGACCTTGACCAAAATCAAAAGCCTCCGGCGACATAATCGTGCCGGAGGCTTTCTGTAAAAGAGTCGCCGGAAGTAGCGAGCGGCGAGTTAGTAGCGTGAGCCGCCGCCGCCGAAGCCGCCGCGTCCACCACCATTGCGGCCTCCGCCGAAACCGCCACGGCTGCCGCCGCCGCCGCGATCTTCACGGGGCTTGGCTTCGTTGACGTTCAGGGCGCGTCCGCCGACCTCATGGCCGTTGAACTGCTGGATAGCTGCATTGCCTTCTTCGGTCGAAGACATTTCGACGAACCCGAAGCCGCGTGAGCGACCCGTCTCGCGGTCTTCGATGACGTTGGCCGATTCGACCGTACCCGCCTGCGCGAACAACTGCTGCAAATCTTCGCTCGAAGTTTGAAAAGCGAGATTCCCGACATAAAGTTTCATGGACATGTAGATGTACCTCTCCCCTGTGGGAGCGTTAAGAGAAGCTTTGAATCAAAGTGTGCTTCGATGGAAACGGTATGCAGCGAAGGCTTCGGGTTCCGGTGCTCTGTCAGAGCGGCTTCTAAAGTTAAAATCTGCCTACCCTCGAATCATCCAGAACGCCGCCGCCTGTCTTGATGAAGGCGCGGGGCGCATCACCGTTGATGCGCGAGAGAAGGAGTAATCTAATAGGAATCACCTATAACTATCAATTAAGATGCACTTAATGGCACTTTGGTTGTCGAGCGGCGTACTAAGACGGGAGGTTTTGAACGAATCGCAAAGGAGGTCATTACT
The DNA here is from genome assembly GCA_036389715.1 of Pyrinomonadaceae bacterium. GTDB lineage: Bacteria > Acidobacteriota > Blastocatellia > Pyrinomonadales > Pyrinomonadaceae > DASVWH01. The sequence continues at coordinate 6,621 of DASVWH010000050.1, forward strand.
ATGGAATCAAAACTGGAGAAAGAAGTTCGTTTCCTGAAGCTCTACGCCGCCTGCGCCACGCTTGGCTGCCTGGTCTTTATTGCCTCGGCCTTCACCCTGCAAGGCCGCAAGCAGAAGTTTGAGGAGATAGATGTCGAGCGCATCAACATCGTGGAAAAGGACGGCAAGCTGAGAATGGTTATTTCCAACCAGGAACGGCAGCATCCCGGCATCGTTAACGGAAAAATCATCAAGCGGGACGGGCCGCGCCCGCCCGGAATGATCTTCTTCAATCATCTGGGCGACGAGATGGGCGGCCTCATCTTCGGCGACAACGGCGGCAACGGCCACTTCGGCTCGCTGACCTTCGATAAAGTCAGAAACGACCAGACCATCGGCTTCAGGCACCTGGAAAGCGATAACGGAACATACCAGACCGGCCTGGAAATGTGGCAGCAGCCTAATCTGCCCTCCGACGTTTTGAGCGCGAAATACGAGGCCGCCAGTAAAATACCGGACGAAGCGGCCAGAAAAGCAGCCCTCCAGGCGATGCTCGATAATAATGAATTGACGACGCAGCGGCTCTTCCTCGGCAAGCGGCGCGACAACTCGATCGTGCTCTTGATGTCCGACACAAAAGGCAGGCCGCGAATCAGAATGATGGTGGCCGCGGACGGCACACCCAGGTTAGAGTTCCTGGACGCCGCCGGTAAGGTTAACTACACCCTACCCGAAGAAAATAGGGCCGGTAAAAAATAACGGTGGACTGCCGCGCCCTGACACCCCGGCGCATAACACCGGAGGGGCGGGAACTCCCCGGCCTGCCCCCGCTGGCCCTCGGCGCAGAGCCGAACTGCAATAATCACAATAAGATAAATCTTGACAAAATGCGTTAAACGCTATAGCATGACCTTGACTGCATCCTTCTAAATGGTGCGGTCCTGATCTTTTCAGATGATGAGAGTACACGAAAAGGCAAAACCGTCGTGAGGCGGTGGCAGCAAAGCCGTGAGTGTTCCGGCGTCGGGTTTTTGCCCGGTAAGAGCGCTTGGAAGACTGTCTGGTTGCCGAAGGCGAATCTCTCTGGAAGCAAGACTTCCTTCACGGCGGACATGTGCCTAATTCTCTTCGGACATGAACTGCTCAGGCACGCCTTACCTGACCATGTTGTCAAGGCCGGGGAAGTCAATAGCTTTCAATGCTGGCGAGTTGGTCCGATTGCCGAAATGGCGGCATGACGGCTTTAAGTAGAACCGGCCCCGGCTCCCGGCATCCCTCCAACCCCCTTACGCCGGGAAACCCCCACCTCTGGAACGCCAAGTGCCCTCTTTGGCCTCAGTCTCTCCCTTCTCTCTCCCTCGTTTGGCAGCCGACAGCCGGGTCTGTACTGGCAAGTCTAACTCCATCAGGGGTTTAGGTGATTCACGGGAAGCTCCAAAGTTGCTGCGGGAATTTAGTGGATGGTCCTGAATTGTAGGACTATGATGCATCTTTTGCGCGGTTTCAATGCGAGTTGGTATATCTCAAAGATATTTCGACCGCGCCGTCGCTCAGGACCCGGGAGCAGCTAAAATCATGCATATTCAACCGCAAAAATCCTGATTATGGAGCGATCATGATGCGGCGGATACGCCCGAAATCTTACTAACCGAGAGGCGGAAGGACGAGGTCGGTAAGAAGCGCAAAGGGAGAAAAAGCCTGGGGATTTTGGGATTTTCTTGAGAAAAGTCCCTTGACTTTGAGGAGAGCCGAGTCTATGCTTCAAGCCCTGTAAAGCGAGGTAACGCTTCGTTCTTCGTCGAAACTGCGTAGCGGCTGTCGGCGTATGATATTGAATGAAGCACTTTAACCTGTCCGGGAAGGCTTGTTTGCGTCTCTGAGGATTCAATGCTCCGATGCCGAGTTATCAGGCAAGAGAATCGAGCTTGAAAAAGCAGAGGTAGGCTAACGCTAAAGAGTAGACTGATAGCTTCTCTTCATTTTTGTGACGAAGTGGTCGGTAAACGCTAGTCTTCGGAGGCAGGAAATGTCAGAAAATAATCCCGTTGAAGGGCTCTTAAGCTGGGTCGGAAGACTCCTCACTAACAGCTCGGATAAGGGAGAAGTTCCTATGATGAACTCACCTGCGTCGGCCACGGCTGCCTCTGGATTGTTCGCCGAGACCATCGACGTACCCGGCACTGAACTCAAGCTCAAAGTGGTTTCAGATAGCGTCGTCTCGCGTAACTACGCGGAAGCCGTGGTCAGAGCTTCGAGGATTGAAGACGTGGTCTGCATCGAGCTGAAGGACCAGGCATCAATCGAGCGAGTCTTCGGGTTCGTCAGGGATGCAAACGAGGCCAGGGCCAAGGACCCGGACCTGGTCAGACCGACCATCGTGGTATTCGGCTCCGCCTCCGAACTGCCCGAAGAGATGCTGGAACAGGTCGAGCACCGAGTCGTCCCGGAAGGGGCAGTCCTCTACGAGTATGAGGATGAGTCGTTAGCAAAGGCGCTGGACGCCTTCGCTCAAGAGGTTGCGGAAGTGTACATTCCTTTTGAATTAAAAAGTGAGGAGACTCAAAGCAGCCTCGGCGTCGAGAGCAGAGAGCCCGACGACCTCGACTCGGGCAGGCGTTATGACGACGCAGCGACAGATTACAACTCGACGACGGTACATGAAGCGGTCAGCGCTGTGGCAAATACCTCGGGCAGTTAGAAAACAGACCTCAAGAAAGCAGCGCGCCATTTCCAACTGCAAGTGAATCCCCGTTAGGCGGCACACGCTTTAGAGCCTGCGCCGCTTTTCCCTATTGATAAATCTTGCTGATAGAAAGTGAGCAGCTGTGGTAGACCCCTTTCTCCTCGCCCACAATTCCGAGCCTCTCCTGTTCGATATAAGCATGTTCTTTTCCCCGTTCAGCATTCGTGACCAGATGCTGCGGGGCTTTCTCATAGCCGAGCGCGCACGGGCCACAAAGCTGATTGGAAAAGATCGTCCCTTACTAATTATCGGAGCCGGGTTTTCGGGTGTGATGGCTGCCCTGACCGCAGCACAGTACGGAATCGAAGTGACGCTCGTTGAACGAGAGAGGCTGCTTGGTAAGCTAGCCCAGAATAGAACACGCTTCATAGACCCCAATGTCTACGAGTGGCCCGCGCTTCACTGGACCAAACAGACCTTCCCTTTTGATAATTCCATGCCGCTCAAGTGGGGCGCGCGAAGACGCAGTACGGCGGCTTTAGTGGCGGCCTGGAAAAAGACCCTGGACAAAGCAGAGTTCGGAGATAAAGCGGAGTTCGGCAAGCACCTGGTTATCCTTGATCGCACGGAGTTGAAAAGATATTTAGTCGAGCCGCAAGGGCCAGACTATCCAGACACGCGGGTCGTCAAGGCTTACCTGGAGCCCACCTCATCGCCTAAAAATGGAACCGGCCCGGATGCTTCAGCCGCGATAGCAGCGTCCGCCGGTCAGCCTGGAATTTTCGGGATGGCTATCTCCTGCGTGGGATTCGCCAAGGAGAGATGCACGGTAGGAACCTATACCGGCCCTGATTTCTGGGACAACAAACTGTATCGAAAGAAGAATTACGGGTTGAAGGACGGCGAGGCCAACGTCCTGATCTCGGGAGGCGGCGACGGCGCGCTGCAAGATTACTTACTGGCGGTCAGTAAAGAAAAATCGCCCGGCAGAATTTATGCTTCGATAGAAGAACATCTCCCTCCGAATGTTGCTGCGCAGGTCGGGATGGATATCTACTATGCTGAAAACCGTGCACGCCGCGCGCTTCACTGGGAGATCAGGAAAGAACATGAACACCTGATCTTACAAGAACTGCACAAACAGCATCAGGCGGTCGTGACAGGGCTCCTGACAAATCATTACCAGGAAATTGATGCGGCGCTGGCCGGAATAGTCAAAGACCTTAAAACCGAGCTTTCGGTGAAGATGCTCTTTAGCTGTAATCACTTTACCAGTTGTTATGCGCTCAATCGGTTTCTGGTCCTGTTGATTTCCGGCTATCTCATTCAAAAGCAGGAAGTGAAAACCCTCTATCCGAACTCGAAATTTGTGAGGGCCATCGCAGCCGACGGGCACGAATGCGGGAGCGCCGGTAGTTGTCACGGCCGCGGACATCAGGTGGTCTATGTTGATTCCGATAAATGCTATGATAAAAAGAGCGTTGGCGATAAGGATGCTCATGCTCCGGGGAGCAGGGGCGGGAGGCCCGAGCAGAAAATCGCCAGGTATGGCCCCTACAACATAATCATCGTCCGTCATGGGGTGAACCCGCCTCATCCCTTATTCAATAAGAAACCGGTCTCCAATCCGCGGCAGATACTTCCGTATCACATCAAGCACGCGGAGTGAAAATCGCTTTGAGCAGCCGCCCGCGCACCCTGTCGAGCATGAGCTTATCCATGCTGTTCCGTAGCTCCATGAGAGGTATAAAAGTTTTGTCTCGCACTGGCATCAAGACGCACTCACGAACCCGCTCAGGCATAATGGCGGCGTTTGCCTTCTTTATCTTCTGCGGCTGGCAGGGCATGACGTGCCGCGCGCAGCAGGAGCGAGTCCTGACGACGGACTTTCGCCTGCATCAGGATTTCCACTCAAAGTTCCTGCCCAAGAATCGCCAGGTGGCCGTGTGGCTGCCGCCGGGCTACGATTCGGAGCCGTCCAGGCGCTACCCTGTGCTCTACATGCAGGACGGAGGCAGCGTGTTGGTCGTGTGGCGCATGGACGAGATAGCGAAGCCGCTGATTCTCGCGCGCCAGATCGAGCCGCTCATCATCGTGATGGTCTCAAACGGCGGCACACAGGATGACCGCTTCGACGAGTACACGCCGACGCGTGCGGTCGGCTTCAAGAGCGGCGGGAAGGCGGACTCCTACGGCCGGATGCTCACGGAAGAGCTTAAGCCCTTTATTGATTCCGAGTATCGCACCCTGCCGGACGCCGCTCACACGGCGCTCGGCGGCACGTCGCTCGGCGGGCTAGTCTCGCTTTACCTGGGGCTCAAATACCCGACCGTGTTCGGGCGGCTGGCCGTCATGTCGCCGTCCGTCTGGTGGGACAACAAGATGATCGTGGGCAAGGTCAAGAAGCTCACGCCGAAGCCTGCGACGCGTATCTGGCTCGACATCGGCACGGGGGAGGGACAGCGTGTGGTCGGCGAAGTCAAAGAACTGCGCGACGCGCTGGTTAAAAGCGGGTGGGTGCTCAACTCGGATTTAATGTACTTCGAGGCTAAAGGCGGCGAGCATAATGATGAGTCGTTCGTGCGGCGCGTCGAGCCGATGCTCAAATATCTTTTCCCGCAGGAGCCGGAACGCCCCGCCAGCAGGTGAACGCACGGCATGGTCCGACAGCCGCCAGGGGGCCCTGGCCGCCCGAAATCCTCAAAACCGGTGGAGAGGCTTTAGCCCTGCCCGGGCAATAATTTAGCGTCCACCGGAAGGCGCTCGACAGCTCTTGACGCGAAATAAAACGGGCAGGCTAAAAGCCCGCCCATTTACAGTCCGGTCTGACCGGCGCAGATGCTTTAAACGGCCGTCACCGACGAGCGGCCGGAGCGAGGAGCGCGTGTGCCGCGGCCCCGCCCGCATATCCGGCCGAGACGACATATTTATCGCAGGCGCTCGGCTCATAGACGCCGTTATCTGTGTTCTTATCCTTGAATGCAGCCATCGCCGTCGTGCCGTGCTGGCACTCATAGCAATCGGCCAGGCCGAGCGAGTGGCCTATCTCGTGCGTCATCAAGCTCGTCAGCGCGTTGAGTTCTCTGACGACAGGACTGATGATGACGCTCATGTAGGTCGTCCCGTTCGAGAGTGAATAGAACTTAAGCTCGCCGAGGCGCTCCTTTCCCCTGGGGTTGCCGCGCATGACCGTGATGCTTCCGTTATCTTCGGCCGGACTCTCGCGTTCGGAGCCATTGATGAAAGTAATGCCGGAGCCTATCTCTCTCAGGGCGTCATTCCATTTATTGATGGCACGCGAGAGCGCCCTGATTTCCGCCTCGTTGAAGTTGCCCTTGAGGTAAGAGACTCTGACGGTCGCGCTCGGCCTCCAACGCCGCCCGAGTGATTCGGGGGAAGTCTTCCCCGTGCGGCATTGCCTGGGCATCCCGGGGGAACCGCTCGCAGGCCGCCCGCCCTCGCTCGCAGTTGCCGCCGGTCGCGCCCAGAGCAGGCCGCCGAGGCACGAGATGACAAAGAGGCTATAGAGAAACTTCTTCATGGTTTTTCTGTCGGGCGGGAATCGGCTGGGCCTGCTCTCGGAGCGCACCTGTTGCCCTAAGAGCAGGCGTGTATTACCGGACGGCAACCGGAGCGATAGGACGACGGCCGACCGAGGCCAGGCCAACGCTGTTAACCGAACGTAAGGTCACAGCCATGTAGCTGCGCGCCG
>DASVWH010000051.1:0-103449 GCA_036389715.1 Pyrinomonadaceae bacterium
TTCTGTTTCCTGCCGAACCTGTTCCCGACGGAAGAATCTGCGCAAAGCTCGATCCGGTTTGACGCACGGCTCGACAGCCGCTTCCCCGGTCACAACGCCATGACACCTCTGGCCTTCTCAAGTCGTTACTGTGCAGCATGCGCATAGGGATTGACGGCATTCCGCTGGCGGAAATCAAAACGGGTGTCGGGCACTACACGTTCGAGCTGGCACAAAGCCTGGCGCTGGCCGCCCCGTCCGACGAGTTCGAGCTGATCTCGCCGCATCCTTTCGTCGAATCAGAGGCCGCCGGAGCCGGTCCGAAGCTGCCCGGCAACCTCCGCCTGGTCCGGGCGAAAACCAGTTCTCTCGGCAGGCACTGGTGGATGATCGGCCTTCCGCTCTATCTCAAGCGGGCGGGGCTGACCCTTTTTCACGGCACTAATTATAACGTCCCGCTCTGGAAGAGGTGTCCGACGGTACTCACGATTCATGACCTCTCGTCCTTTCTGCATCCTGAAACGCACGAAGCGCATTTAGTCAGACGCGCCAGGCGACGCCTGCCCATCATGGCGCGAACGGCGACGAAGATCATCACGCCGTCGGAGAGCGTCAGGCGCGAAGTCTGCGAGACCCTGCCCGTCAGGGCCGCAAAGGTCCAGGCCATCCCGGAAGCCCCGCGCCGCTTCTTTCGTCCCGTCGAACGCGCCGCGACGCTCGGGACGCTCAGACGGCTCGGCATCGAAGGCGATTTCATCCTCTTCGTCGGGACCATCGAGCCGCGCAAGAACCTGCTGACGCTCGCCCGCGCGTTCGACAAAATCCTGCGCACCACCTCTCTTTGCCCGCAGCTCGTGATTGCCGGAAAGGAAGGATGGCTGACGGGCGAGCTATTCTCCTACCTCAAGGAGTCGGACGCGGCCGGGCGCGTCCGCTTCACGGGCTACGTCGCGGAAGACGACCTCCGCGCGCTCTATTCGGCGTGCGGCGTCTTCGTCTATCCCTCGCTCTACGAAGGCTTCGGCCTGCCCCCTCTGGAAGCGATGGCCTGCGGCGCGCCTGTCATTACGAGCCGCATCCCGCACCTAATGGAGACGACCGGCAGCGCAGCCCATCTGGTCAACCCGACCGATGCAGGGGAGATGGCCCGAAGCATCATCAGGCTGCTGACGGACGAAGCCGAGCGGCGGCGGCTCTCCTCCGCAGGCTTAAGTCGTGCTGCCGAGTTCTCCTGGGAAGGCACGGCCCGCGCCACCATCGAGGTCTACCGTCAGGCTCTCGGCGAAGGGGACTGAGAAAGCCCGGTCGAAAGCGGTCAAGGAAGCGGTTAAGGAAGGACAGGGAGAGCGGTTAAGCCGTGCGGCGGTGCGGCCTCTCCCGCCTGATTCCTCAAGACGCTGGTTTGACTTGCCCCTGGTTTTAAAATAGATTTTCCGGCAGCGAGGATCAGCAGATAAAGGCCAGGCCCGTGCGCTTTTCGGCGCGCGAGCGAGCCAGCGCAAACGTGATGCTAGAGAGCGACGACGCGGACATCAACGTTGACCAGTTGATGTATGAGATTCGGGAAACCGTCGTGAGGCGAGAGCCGCGCGCGGGCGAAACCGTTGCCGCCTCGCCTGTGCGCTTCTCGCCCGGCGGCAGCCTCCAACAGCACGCGCCGACCATCTCTCCCCCGCTTGGCCTCCAACCGGAGTTTCATCCCCGGAAAGATAATCAATACCAGCTCGACGACCTGCTGAAGTATCACGGGGCGGATTTCGTGCGCAATGCCTACCGCGCCGTCTTAAAGAGAGAGCCGGACGCGGCCGGGCTGGCGGACCATCTGGAAAGCCTGGCCAGCGGGCGCTTCAATAAAGTTGACGTGCTCGCCAGCCTGCGCTTTTCACCCGAGGGCCAACGCTCGCAGGTCAGGATTGACGGGCTCTCGCGGGCCAGCCGGGTGAGACGCCTGGGGCGCGTGCCGCTGCTCGGCTACCTGCTTCAGGTGTTGATTGCGGTGGCGCGCCTGCCGCTCATGCTGCGTCATCAAAGGCAGTACGAATTCTATCATTCGGCTCAACAGCAACAGATAGTTGACCATAGCAATCGAGTTCACCAGCAGCTCTCGGAATATAGCGCACAACTGGCGGCGGCCCTGGCCCAAACCATCGCGGGCGCGGAGAGGGATGCAGGCCAGCTTCAGGCCCTGGCCGCGCAGTTGCGGGAGCTGGCCGGGCGGCAGGACTCCATCGAGAATCGTTTGAGCGCCACCGGGCAGGCCCTCGCGGAGCAGCTTCTTCAGGGCCAGCAACAGGCGCGGGCCGAGCTGGCCAGGCTGGAAACGGAGGCGCGAGAGCTTCTTCGCCAGCACGCACGGGAAACGCGGACGGAACTCGACGGGCTCGAAGAGCAGGCGCGGCAGCTCCTGCGCCGTCAACAGCAGACGCAGACGGAACTCTCGATGCAGGAGAGGCGGCTTACACGCCTGCTCGAAGAAGCGCGCGCACCCGCTGCCGCCGCCGCTGGCCCGCTCGAACTGCCTCGCCTGGAGCAGGCGCTGGCGGCCGAAGAAGAGCACGTTCTGGATGCCCTCTATGCTTCGTTTGAAGATCAATTTCGCGGCGACCGTGAGGTGATTAAGAGCTGGCAGCGTGTCTATCTTCCGGTCCTGAGGGATGCGGGCGTGAGCGGGGACGTGCTGGACATCGGCTGCGGGCGCGGCGAGTGGCTGGAGATTCTCAGGGACGAAGGAGTGCGCGCAAGGGGCGTGGACCGTAATCGCGTCTTCGTCGAGCAGTGCCGGAAACTCGGCCTCGACGTGACGGAAGCGGACGCGCTCACACATCTACGCGGCCTGCCCGCCGCCAGCCTCAACGTCGTCACGAGCTTTCACCTGGTCGAACACCTGCCCTTCGAGACGTTGATCGAGTTGTTGGACGAGATGGCGCGCACGCTGCGGCCCGGCGGACTGCTGATTCTCGAAACACCCAACCCCGGCAACTTCATGGTCGGCAGCTACAGCTTTTACGCCGACCCGACGCATCGCAACCCGATCCCGAGCCCGACGCTCCGATTCCTGCTCGAATCGCGCGGGCTGCTCGATGTCGAGGTCATCAATCTTCGCCCGTGGGATGCGGCCAAGCTCGAAGGCGATGCGGAGATCATCAAACGCTTCAACGAGTATTTTTATAGCTCTCCAGATTACGGGATTATCGGCCGGAAGGCTTGAGCCCGAAATCGCGTGCTGCGCCGCCTGATGTTCAATAAGAAGATCATTATCATCACTCCCTGGTTCGAGGGGTTCGCCGGGGGCGCTGAGCTGCTGGCCAGGGGGATGGCGCGCGAGCTTAACCTGCGCGGCATCACTGCGAAGGTCTTCACGACCTGCTCGCGCTCGCCCTACGATAGCTGGTGGGAGGACCACTACGAGCCGGGCGTCTACGATGTCGCGGGAGTGGAGGTCAGGAGATTTGCAACTCTCAAGGAGGGTGCGCGCTACACGGCCGTCATCGGCAAGTTGCAGCGCGGGGAGCAGTTGACGGCCCTCGACGAGCAGGACTTCTTCGCTCACGGCATCAACAGCCGGGCTTTAACCGACGCGCTCGGCCAATACGTGGACGATGCTTACGAATTTCTCGCGCTGCCCTATTTTCACGGCCTGACGCACGCGGCGGTCAACAGCTATCCGGGGAAAATCTCGCTCGTCCCCTGCTTTCACGACGAGCCGCAGTTTTACTGGCGAACGACCGGGACGCTGCTCCGCAATGCGAAGCACATCTTCTTTAACTCGACCGAAGAGAAGCAGATGACGATTAAGCGATACGGGCGAAGCGTCGGCAGGCGAATCGTCGAGAGTATCGTCGCCGGAGTGGGCGTCGAGCTGCCGGAGTGCGACGGTGAGCAGGGTGCTCAGGACGGCGAATTGCCCGCCAGCTATTTCGTCTACGCGGGCCGCAAAGAGGTCGGGAAAAACGTTCACCTGCTCTGTCAATGGTTCACAGACTATGCGGAAAAGTTTCAGGGCAACGCGAAGCTGGTCTTCATCGGGGGCGGCGACAAATCCCTCATCCCTGCGAGCGAGCATTTCATGGATTTCGGTTTCGTCTCCGAAGCGACCAAGCAGCACCTCATCAAAAATTCAAAGGGCGTCATTAATCTCTCCGACAACGAGAGCTTTTCGATCGTCATCATGGAGGGCTGGCTGCTCGGCGTTCCGGCCATCGTCTCGGCCAACTGCGCCGTGACCAAAAACCATGCGAGAAGATGCAACGGCGGCCTTTATGTTGCCGGTAGCGACGAGTTCGGCCTGGCTTTAAAGTGGCTTGAAGAGAACGCGGCGCTGCGCATGCGGCTGGCGGCAAACGGGCGGCGGTACGTCGCGCGCGAGTTCTCTTTCGACGCGGTGCTGTCCAGATACTTACGCGGATTCCTGGAGCCCCGCGCGGGCGCACAGAGCTGCTCCGTCGCCGACTGAAGAAGCGGAAGGCCGCGCCCGGGCGCGTTCGCGCAAGCGCCCGCCGTCGGCCCCCGCGTTCTGGTAACATAAACCCGGGATGAAAGTACTAATAGACGGTCAAACGCTGCTCACGCCCGAGATTAACAGGGGCATCGGTACGTACTTTAAGCAGAGCGTCGAACAGATACTCGAAAACGATTTCACGAATGACTTCTACCTCAACACGCCGCGCGGCCCGCATCTTGAGAGCCTTTCGCGCTGGGCGCGCGAGAAGCTCTGCGTGATTGACGACCCGGCTTATGACTTGAGCGCACCTCGCGGGCGTTCCGCGGAATATCTCGCAGAGCTTTATTCGGATGCCCTGAACAACGATCTTGAGAAGAGAGGGATAGACCTCTACTGGTCTCCGAATGCCTTGATGGGCAACGTCTTTCTTCCGGCTCACGGCGCGCGCCGCTGCCGCTTCGCCGTCACCATCTTCGACCTGATAATTTCGGTCATGGAAGAGAGCTATGCGAAGCATCTGTCGCCTTCCGCCATTGCCGTTTACAGGGCCAAGCTCAAGCGTCTGGAGCGTGATTACGACCTGTACCTGCACATCTCCGGGCACACCCGCTCGGACTTCATGCGCGTGCTGCGCGTCGCAGACAAGCGGCACGTCGTGACGCCGCTGGCCGCCGCAGCCTCATTCCGCCCGTATCCTTTCCCGAGCCTTCCGGTGACACGCGATTACGTGCTTTATCCGGGCGGCTTCGACCCGCGCAAGAACATGGACCGCGCGATTGAAGCCTTTGCTCATCTACAGGTAAGATACGGCGGCCAGGAAAGAGTACGCTCGACGGACCTGTATCTCGTGTGCAGTTTGGACGAGGCTGCGAAGGATAGGATTCTCCGTCATTCGGAGGAGTTAGGGCTTGGCGGGAGAGTCCGTTTGACAGGCTTCATAGATGAGGCGGCCCTGCTCGCGCTTTATCAGAAAGCTCGCTGCCTCTTTTTTCCGTCCCTCTACGAGGGATTCGGGCTCCCGGTCCTGGAGGGCCTGGCCTGCGGCCTTCCGGTAGCAGTTTCGAACACTTCATCCTTGCCGGAAGTCGGCGGCAGGCTGGCGACCTATTTTGATCCTTACAATATTGAAGCGATGGCGGACGCCCTCTACAGGGCCCTGCAAGCGCCGATGGATTATCGGTCGAGGCTCGACAGGTACGAATACTCCAGAGAGTTTTCGTGGCAAAAAACGGCTTTCCTGACCCTTGCGGCTTTCTCCGATTGCGTCAGGGACAGTCAACCCGGAGCGGCAGGTTAAGCCGTCAACATCAGACCAAGCGCTTTGCTGAAAGTTTAAGATGAGCCGTCGCCCTTTTCTTCGTGAACTCCTTATCTTCCTGGCTTTCTTCGCATTGACGGCTCTGATGACCTGGCCCTGGATTCTGCACCTGCGGGATGCAGTGTCTGATCGCGGCGACCCTTACTCTATCGTTTACTGGCTGTGGTGGGATTATCATCAAACCTTTCATGACCCGCTGAACCTCTTCCAGGCCACGGTCTTTTACCCTTACAAGTACACGATGGCATTTACCGAGAACGACTACGGGGTCTCGCTGCTGTTCTTTCCGCTGTTTGCTCTCGGCTTTCGTCCGCTGACGATTCACAGCATAGCGACGCTGGTTGCTTTTGCCTTCTCCGGCTACGGGATGTTCCGCCTGGCGCGAACACTGACAGGCTCGCAGGGCGCGGCCTGGATCGCGGGCATCATCTTCGCTTTTCTCCCTTATCATTTTCAACGCCTGCCCCACCTGCATTTGATCTTCGCCGGATGGATACCGCTGTTGCTCGAAGCGCTGGTTCTCTTTGCCAGAGAGCGGAGGTGGCGTCGCGCCGGTTGGCTCGGCGTCGCTTTTACGATGAACGCGTTGACCTCCATCACCTGGTTTATCCTGACACTGCTGCCGCTCGGTCTGTCCGCAATCTTTCTTCTCCTCTGGTATCGGCCGGGGCGTGATCGCGCTTTCTGGCTGCGCGGGGGCCTGGCGCTGGGAGCGGCGGCGCTGGTCCTGCTGTTTTTCATGCTTCCGTATTATCGCGTGCATCAACTGTACGGGTTTGCGCGCAGCGCCGAGGAAGCAGGAGGTCTCTCTGCTCGTCCTATTCACTGGCTGGCGGCCAGCGAGCGCAATATGCTGTGGAAGGGGCTCGGCGGGAAGGCGGCGGTTGATGAGTTGATGCTTTTCCCCGGACTGCTGCCGCCGCTTCTGGCCCTGGCCTCCTTCTTCCTGATCGCCCCGGCCGCAAGAAGATTTCGCGGCCTTAAATTGCAGCAGGCGGGAGTTTTTCGGAAGCTAAGACTTTCTCTTCCGAGCAAAACACTGCTGTTTGCGCTCGATGTTCTGGCCCTTGCCTTGCTCCTGCTCGCTCTCTTAACAATAGGCTACGGCAGCATTCATCTTCGATTATTCGGCTTCGAGCTGCTCAGCAATTCCAGTCCGACCCGCCCTCTCATCTTTTTTCTGGCCACCCTGTGCCTGCGGTGGTGGCTCGCTTATCCCGAACTCGTTCAGCGCATAATGGACAAAGAGGGCCTGAAGAATTTGGTTGCGACTTTGAGAACTAGTCCCCGCTCGGCGGCCTACGCGCTTGGAGTAATCTGGGGGCTGACCGGGTTTCTCGGGTCGTTCGGAATGAACCTCTTTTTCCACCGGCTCTTGTTTGACCTTGTGCCTTTCTTCAAGAGCATGCGCGCTCCGTCGCGCTGGGCGATGATCTGCTACGTCGGGCTCTCGATGCTGGCGGGCCTGGGCGCGGTTCAGGTCTTTAAATTACTCGGGCGCTGGCGTCCGCGTCTGCCGGGCAGACCGATCTATGTTGCGCTCGCCGTGCTCATCCTCTTTGAGCAACGCGTGGCTCCGGTCCAGTTTGCTCGCGGCGAGGTGGACCCGGATGCGCTCACGCTGCGCTTAAAAGAGACGCCGATGTCGGGCGGCATCGTCGAGCTACCGGCTGAGCGAGACAACTACTCATATTTCCGCTACATGCTGCGCGCGGCCGATCACGGTCGCCCGATTGTGACGGCAAGCGCCAGCTACGCCCCGCCTGTTGTTCGGGAGATCGAAGAGCTGACTCGCATGCGGCCGATTCCTAATAGCTTTATCGAACTGCTGGAGCAGATTCCCGCCTCTTACCTGGTCGTGCATAATTCCTCGCTCTCGCTTGAGGCTCGCCATGCGATTGAGTCTTTTTTGGCGCGCGGGATGGCGGCCGGGCGAATCAGGTTCGTCAATAGCTATGGGGATTCGCCAAACCGCGATGACCTCTATGCCATCACGAGGACGGAGCCGGGAGCGCAAGCTGAGACCGCACCTCCGGCCCCCATCATGCCCGTCGAGACTGCGCCGCAAATGCCGGGCAGCACCTTGCCTGCGAGCGGCAGCCAGTCATTTGCGAACTCGATTGACGACACGCGCTTCTTCGTCCGGCAGCAATATTTGGACCTCCTGAACCGCGAGCCCGGCCACTCGGAGCGAGACAAAGTGGAAGCCTCTCTCAATAGTTGCCGGGGCGAGGCGGGCTGTCTCCTTGAGCGGCGCATTCTGAGTGCTCTGGATATTTTTCACTCGGGCGAGTTTCAGGCCACGACCTACTTCGTTTATCGCTTATATAAGACTGCGTTCGGGCGTCTGCCGAAGTATACTGAGTGGGCCGACGATCTGATCCGGCTGCGGGCAGACAGCGCCGGAAATAGCCTGGCATTTGCTCAAGGCTGGGCCCGGCGGGCGGAATTTCTCGAACGCTATCCGGCCGGATTAACCGCCGCGCAGTACGTAGCCAAACTGCTTCAAACCTCGGGCCAGAGATTAACGCCAGCGAAGCAGCGAGAGCTGGTTGAAGGTCTCGACAATGGACAGGTGACTCGCGCCGATGTCTTAGTCGCAGTTGCCGATAATCCATCAATGGCTGAACGTGAATACAATGAGGCGTTCGTGGCGATATGTTACTTGAACTACCTGAAGCGCGATCCAGATGAGGGTGGCTACGATTACTGGCTGCGGACGCTGCGCGATAATCCGACCGGAGAGGCCGCCGCCATCAGGGGGTTCATTTATGCCGGGGAGTATCGGGCGAGGTTCGGCCCGCCTTAAAGGTCCGGGCAAACCGCGCTCGCTCCGACGGCACGCTTCGAGTTGAGAGAAGAGGGACTATTATTTCCGCCTTGACCATGAATGAACTTGATAAACGCCGCTGGTCGGAAGAAGCCACCCCGGACGACATCTATTATTGCTACCGTCTGCTCTTGGGCCGCGAGCCGGGCGAGGAGGGCTGGAAGCACTGGACTCAAAGACTGGCCACCGAGCGGTTCACGTTCGCGAAGCTGGCCGCATATTTCTGTAAGTCCAGAGAGTACGTCACGAGCAGAAGGGCGCGCGGCATCAGGCCGGTCGTCCTCGACGGCTTCGAGCTTTTTGTTTACGAGCATGATTGGGACATCGGCGAAAATATAATCCTGACCGGGCACTATGAGCCGCACGTCACGGCTTTTCTCAAGCCCCGTCTGCGCGAAGGCATGACCTTCATAGATGTCGGAGCAAACATCGGTTACTTTACGCTGCTGGCCGCCGCGCAGGTTGGGCCTTCAGGCAGGACTATCGCCATCGAATGTAACCCTAAGAATTGCGAGCTGCTCTACATGAGCTTACATCGCAACGGGTTTGACCAGGTTTTAGTCTACCCGTTTGCCGTCAGCGACGCGCAGAAACTGATGGGATTCTCCTGGGGCTTTAGTAACGGCTTTGTTGACGAGCTGGCCGGGGATGACGAGGAGGCCGTCATTGTTCCTGCCGTGACCCTGGATTCACTGCTCCGGCACGAGCCCCGCGTAGACATCATTAAGATGGACATCGAAGGCTCGGAGGCAAAGGCCTGGCAGGGTATGCGGCAGGTCATCCAGAAGCACCGGCCGATGGTCCTGATGGAATTCTTCCCGGCTTTGCTGGAAAAGATTTCAGGTGTTAAAGCCGGGGAGTTCCTGGACGAGATTTTCGCGTCCGGCTATACGGCCGCCGTCATTCAGCCCGCGCCGCACGAGCCGCTGGAGGCCGCATCGCCCGGAGCCGTCATCGAAGCCTGGAGAAAACAGTGCGAGGCGGTCGGGGATGAATCCAAAGCATACCTGGATTTGGCTCTGGTCCGAAAAGGGAATTGAACGCGCAAAGCTAGAGCTTCAATAATGAGTTCTTCTCCAAGCAGCCCACCGAAGATAGCCTGGCTTTCACCCTTTCCTCCTCAGAAAAGCGGCATCGCCAATTATAGCTGCCAATTGGTCCGGGCGCTCAAAACGCATTTCGCTATTGATCTGTATTACGACACGGAAGCGCCCGCGGAGGCTCTCGCGGACGGGTTCCACGTTTACCCGCTGCCGGTCTTCGCCGAGCATTATCAAAGCTATGATGAGGTGGTCTATCACCTCGGCAATCACGTCGATTTTCACAGGGGCATTTATCGGCTCGCGTGGGATTTCCCCGGCACGGTAGTTCTGCACGACTACAATCTAGGCGCTTTCATGCATGATGCTTTCTATCGCCGCAATGAAGCGCAGTTGTACGAGCAGGCGCTGCTCGAAGGCTATGGCGACAGGGGGCGTCGGGAGCTTGAGGCGTTGGCCTCCGGGCGCATTCCAGACTCTACGGAGTTTCCGATGTCGCACGCCATCGTCGGCAGAAGTAAAAGGGTCGTCGTGCACCACCGGTGGCTCAAACAGCAGTTCGATGAGAACCGTCACATAGAGGTCATCCCGCACTTCGCCAGACTAAATTGCCGCCCGACGCCCGACGAGATCGAGACCTTTAAGAACAGGTTTCGCATCAGGGATGACCACTTCATCATCTCCTGCCTGGGATTCATCAACAGCAATAAGCTCCCGCGGCTGCAAGTAGAGGCGGTCAAGAGTTTGATGGACGACGGGTATCCGGTGCAGATGGTCTTCGCAGGCGAACCGGCCCCGGACGTTAAAAGCCTGGAGCGCGAGATACGCTCCGGCGAGTACGGCGAAAATATCATCTTCACCGGATACCTGGACGAGACGGATTACTTTAGCGCCATCTGTGCCGCGGACGTTATCATCAACCTGAGAAACCCTTCGATGGGCGAAGCGTCGGGCACACTGATGCACGCGCTGGCCGCCGCCAAGCCGACAATCATCAGCAACCTTCACCAGTATCGAGAATTCCCCGACAAGGTCTGCTGGAAATTAACTCACGACGAAAACGAGGTGGAAGTCCTGACCGCGTATCTGGCCGCGCTGCTCTCCGACAGAAGCCTCAGAGCGGCGATTTCGGCCAACGCCGCCCGGTACGTCACGAGCGTCCTGGGATGGGAGCAGATTATCGCTCAATGGGGGCGACTTATCTTGAGTTGAAAGCCTTCACCCCGGGCCGAACCTAGGGCTCACCCCAAAGCCGCGGCGAGAGTCCTCGGCAGGGCCCTTAAAAGAGTCGCTATACAGGACGCGTGCAAGGCTCGAAGGCGCTGATCCGGCGCTGATCCGGCGCTCTGATAAATGGCGTGCGGCGGCAGCAACTTTAGCGCCAATCGCTGCATCTGACTGATTCTGGCGCAGCTCTGGGACGCCAAGCCCCCACCCACTATATTGTTGACAGAATCGAGGCTGGAAAGGTATATTTTAGCCTGTGCGTACCGAATGGGTGCGCCCGGCCTGAGACACCCCGAACCACCAGCTAACAACACTTCGGAGCTGAAATAATATGAAGAAGTTTGCGGCCATTCTTTTTATCACGGCCCTTCTAGCCCTCAATGCCTTCGGTCAGAGCGAAGCTCCCCCGACCCTGCGAATCGTGACGGAAGCCCCGGGCCTGCCTTCAGAGCTTTTCTACGGTAATACTAAAGTCAAGCCCGTCCGCCTGCGCCCCGGAACCAACACCCCGATCACGATTGCCGACAACGATTTCTTTATTCAGCAGCAGTACATAGATTTCCTGCGGCGCTTTCCAGAGACGACGCCCGATGGCGGGCTCAACTACTATCTGCCGATTCTGGGGCTGTGCAAAGGCGAAACCGAGTGCTTGAAGGGCTTACGCGGTGCGATGGCCGCTAACTTCTTCCGCTCGCCCGAGTTTCAGCAAAAGGGCTCTTTCGTGATGTACCTGTACATGGTCTCTCTCGGCCAGAGGCCGTCTACGGACGCCGAGTTAGCCGACCCGGCCAAAAGGTTTGAGCGCCCGCACTACTCCGAATTCATGACGGATTTGCAGAGCATCTCCGACCCGAACGATGATAAAGCCATCGTCAGCGCCAAGAAGGATGCCCTGACGGTAGCCTGGCTGCAACGTGCCGAGATTCAGTCGGTTTACGGCAGCCTCTCGAACGCGGCCTTCGTGCAGAAACTCTCGCAGGTCTCGGGCGTGACCTTGAGCCAGACCTATGTTGACAGGCTCAACGCCGGTGAATCACGCGCGAAGGTCCTGCGCGCGATTGTGGAGAGCCCGGAAGTCAACGCCAAGTACTACAATCAGGCGTTTGTCACGATGGAGTATTTTGGTTTTCTCCGGCGTGACCCCGACCTGCCCGGTTACGTTTTCCATAACAACCGCTTCAAACTCGGCTTCGACCCGGCCGAACTGGAGAACGTCATCGTTCGCGGCTTCATCGAATCGCCGGAGTATTTCAACCGGTTCTAAAGGCTCGGCGTTCGGCGGGAGAGCCTGGTTTAAGAAGACTTTCCGGGCGTTCGGAGCAAAAGTCAAAGCAGCAAGAGGCTGGCCGTCTGTAGGATGGCCAGCCTCTCCTGTTTTTGTCTCAAGCTCTTTAGCCGCTCCCCGGCCCCTTACCCGGCGGCGCGTGGCTCCTTGTCAAAGATAAATTTGAACCTTTTAGTGATGTAGGCGCGCTGCCGCGCCATGCTCAACTTCCACGCACCGGCGTCAACGACGAAGTGTGACATCGTCGCCCCGAGCACTGCGCCGAGCAGAAAATCGGCCACGCCCGTATAGACGCGGCTGCCCCTGACCACCTCCAACTCCTTCAAATAGCTGACCCGCCAGAAGGCGAAGCCCACCACCAGCAGGAAGACCAGTAGTTTCCAGACGTTCCTGTACGTGGCTCTGCGCGATGGCAGGTCTTCCCCGGAGTTGGCCGAAATGACGGCCATGAAGATGATGTATTGAAGGCCGTGCGCGATGGCGTAGCTGAGAAAAGCTATGTTTTCGTCCGTCGAGATGAAGACAGGGTAAAAGAAGAAGACGGCGGTGAAGAAAAAGACCGTCTTGAAGATCGTCGTGTCGCGGTAAAACTTCAGGTAAACGGCCAGGCTAAAGACGAAAACCCCTATGAAGGCAACAAATCCGAACGTGTAGAGGTGATTGAAAGTCCCGTGCAGGTAACTCGGGGCGACCGTCGTGCCCAGTATCTTGAACGTCCCCAGGATGCCCAGGATTGTCCCGAAATCAATCGCCAGTTTCTCGGCCCTGTGCGGCCCCGCGCCCGTCTGCGCGATGGAGGCGAAGGCGTAGAGCCCTATGTTCTGGCGACCGTAGTGAAAGGCCTGCCATGACCAGTAGGCGAGCAGGAGGAAGGCTTGAGCCCGGAGACCGGCGAGCGCGAAGACGAGGCCCGTCGCCACCGTCAGGAAGACGGGGACGTAAACATATCTCAGCCTGTGATGACGGATAATGCCGGAAAATTCTCTGTCCGTATAAAAGAAAAGGGTGGCCGGGACGTGTGCGGTCCCGAGGAAGAGAAAGATGGTTTTGATGCCAGCCAGCCCGCCGCTGCCGCCCGTGCCCTGCGGCGCGAGGAGCACGAAAAAAGCTGCCGGAATCCAGGTCGAGAATAATAAGGAAAGCAGGAAGTAACGCTTAAAGCGCACGCTGCGGATGGACCCGAGCCTCTCGCTTCGCGGCGTAACTATTGCATGGGTTGGAGATATTTGCCCCATAGCTTCGCTCATCCCAATGCCCTGAGGCTCTCACTTTGAGGCCGCGCGGGCCTCACGCCGACGCGGCGCGCCATCGCGCTGGCGTTGAGGTTGGCGACGCCCTCCATCGCCACGGTGCTCAGGACGCGAAAGAAGAGCACGCCGTCGAGCCAGTCGAAGCTGATGCCGCCGGCGCTATGGACGGCGACCGTCGCCGAGTAGGAGTCCGGCGCGAGCCAGCAGTTGAACTCGAAGATTACTTCCAGCACCTCGCCGCGCCGGACGGGGCCGAAATTCGCCTGCTGCAACTCCGTATTAGTGCCGTAGAGATGTATGCCGTGACGATTGTTGAGGAGAAAACCGCAGACCGGGGCCTCCTCGTCCGTGTCGAAGCGCAGGCGCACGCGCAGGGTCAGGGCTTCGCCGCTCTCGACGAACTCCACGGGCCTGTGCGCGGCGTTGAGCAGCTCGACGCGCAGGACTTCCGCGCTGCCGTCGCCGTGGCGGTAGCTGTAACGAAGCGGGCGAGCGCTGTCATCTTCCTCCTCCTCGACGCTCGCGGCCGCGCCCGCCGCACGCGCCTCCTCCTTGCGCTCCGATTCGTAGGCGTCTTCGCGCGCCATAATCAGCTTCTGGTAGCGGCCCAGAACCTCAGTCGGCTTGCCCATCGCTTCCATCCGTCCGGCGTGGAGCAGCACGGCGCGCGAGCAGAGGGCACGAATCGCCCCCATGTCGTGCGAGACGAAGAGGATGGTCATGCCGCCCTCCTGCATCTCCTTGATGCGGCGCAGGCAGCGGTGCTGGAAAACGGCGTCGCCGACGGCCAGCGCCTCGTCAATAATCAGAATCTGCGGCTCGGCGCTGACGGCGATGGCGAACGCCAGGCGAACATACATCCCGCTCGAATAGGTCTTGACGGGCTGGTGTATGAACGCGCCGATCTCGGCAAAGCGCTCGATCTCGGGCAGCAGGGCTTCGGTCTGGGCGCGCGAAAAGCCCATCAGCGCGGCGTTCATGAAGATGTTTTCGACGCCCGTAAATTCCGGGTTGAAGCCTGCGCCGAGTTCGAGCAGCGCGGCGACGCGCCCCTCGCGCCGGACGCTGCCGTGCGTCGGGTCGAGCGTCCCGGCGATAATCTGGAGCAGCGTTGATTTGCCGCACCCGTTCGGGCCGATGATGCCCGTCGTCGTCCCGCTTTCCAGCTCGAACGAGATGTCGCGCAGCGCCCAGAACTCCCTGTGCTGTTTCCAGCGCCCGCGCGTCAGCGTCTCTTTCAAGCGATCCGCGGGCCGCTCGTAGATGCGATACTGCTTGGAAACCCCCTCAACGCTCAGGACGATGCTCATGCCGTTTATGATAATGAAGGAGGCGTCCGGATGTCGAATTGCGATTCGATTTGAGGGCCCGGGCGGCCTCGCCCCTGCGCCCGTTTGGGATTGCCGCAGGGCCGTAAAAATGTTACTTTTATGTGCATCTTCTCTGCTAAATGTTGCATCAGAAGAGATGTCTTGCATACCCCCGATTTAACTCCTTAAGTCATACGGTCTTTCAAACAGCGGTTCGACAGGTTCAGATGCGCCTCTGCTTTCATCCCGAAAGCATGGAGGCTCGGGTTCACCCTAATTCCCTAATATTTAGCAGGAGAGCTTAGATGTTGCCGTTTCCTCGTTCCCTCTTCGCCCCCCGAAGCCGGAAAAATTCTTACAGCGCTTTCTCTCTACGCTTGCAGAGGGTGCTGGCAACGGGCCTGGCGGCTCTGCTGTTTTTGGCCCCGCTCAGTTTCACGGCCTCCGCACAACAATCTTCCGACGGCGCTAAAGTCCAGGGCAAGGTCTATTCCATCCCGTACCAGCACGCCGACGGCAAGGAAAGCAATGTGCGCGGGTTCATCATCGAGATGGTCAACGGCGTGACCAGTTGCCGCGACGCCGTCGGGGGCGAGCTAAACTCCGTCATGGCCCCGGCCGACGCCGCGCGCGAGAGAATTACGGTTCGTCCTGCTAAAACCGCCTATGATTTTCAGTCGCACGTCACGGCCCAGGGCGACAACGTCGGCTCCGGCGGATTGACGATAAATTTCAACGTGCTTTCCCAGCTCGCGGTTGACAGCAACAGGGCGCAGGTCGAGGCCGCTTTCGTCAAGGCCGCGCAGTATTGGACGAACAGAATCAAATCGCCCGTCACGGTGGACATTGACATTGATTATGGCGTCAATAAGCCGGGAGGCAGCGCTTTCGGGGCAAACGTCCTGGGCTCGACCGGTTCGCTCAGCGTCAAGGTTGATTATCCGGGCGTTCGCCATAATCTAATCGCCGCAGCTTCGAGCCCGACCGAAGCCGCGCTCTATAATTCGCTCCCGCCCTCGGTTCTCTCGACCGATACGGGCAACGGCGGCGTCGTTGACATCAACATCTCGACGGCCAAAGCGCTCGGTATTCCCGTCCCCGGCGGCAGCGTCGCCACTATCGCCTTCAATAAGAATTTCAGCTTTGATTTTGACCCCTCCGATGGTGTCGGGAGCAACCGGACGGATTTCGTCGCCGTCGCCACGCACGAGATCGGCCATGCGCTCGGCTTCGTTTCGGACGCGGGCGAAGGGATGACCGCGACGCCGACCACCTGGGACCTCTTCCGTTTTCGTCCCGGCACGGCCGCGGGGAATCTGACCAACGCCCAGCGCATCATGTCCATCGGCGGCGAGCAGGTCTTTTACACCGGCCGGACCTACGCGATAGAGTTTTTCCCCTCGACCACAGAGCTTGGATTCTCGACCGGAGGCCCTGACGGCACGCTCTCTAACGGCGGCGACGGCCACCAATCGAGCCACTGGCAGGCAGACGATATTACCGGCAAATACATCGGCATCATGGACCCGACCATCAGCCGCAACCAGGTCAAAGTCCCGACCGAGAACGATTACCTGACCCTTGAAACGATAGGCTGGGACCTGGTCGGGGGCGCTCCTATTCCAGGCCCGCCGCCCGCGCCGCCCGCGCCCGCCAACGACAACTTCGCCAACGCGCAGGCCCTCACGGGCTGCTCCGGCAGCGCCACCGGCACGAACGTCGGGGCGACCAAACAGTTCGGCGAACCCAATAATCCGGTCAGCACCGGCAGCACGAAATCCGTCTGGTATCAATGGCAAGCGCCCGCCACCAACACCGTCACCATTGACACTATCGGCAGCGGTTTCGACACCATCATCGGAGTCTATACGGGAAGCAGCCTGAACGGGCTTTCCATCGTTGCGAGCAACGACGATAACGAAGACCCGAACACGACCGAACACGAAGTGACCAGCAGCGTGAACTTTACCGCCACGCAGGGCACGACCTACTGGATTGCGATCAACGGCTACAATAACGGCGGAACGGGCGGCGACATCGGCAGCATCAAGCTCAACTGGGCGCAGACCGGCTGCGTGCAGGGAACGACGACGCTCCTGACCGAAGATGGGACGAGCCGCGCGCTCGCGCTCGATTCAGTGACGCAGACGCGCGGGCCATTCCCCATCGTCGCGACCTCCAACTTCAGCGCCGATAAGCGCACGCGCGTGATGCTCTTTACTTCCAACCTCGGGATTAATCAGGGCGAGAACTTCTCGGCCGTCACCGTGCAGGCCCAGGACGTTGCGCTCAATAACTACACGCTGCAAGTCGAAAGCGTCGGGCAGGTTCCGGGACTGACACAGGTTTCCTACGTCATCGTCAGGCTCACCGATCAATTGCCCGGCGGCGATCTCAACGTGACCGTGACCGCGGGGGGCAAGACGAGCAACAAGGCCCTGCTCGGTATTATCAAGTAACGGCCCGGCCCCCTGCCGCTTCGCACCCGCAAGATGCGGGCGCAAACCCCTGGCAATCGCCCGCGTTATCTTCTCTCCGAGGAGCATAACGCGGGCGATGCCCCTTGATGCCGCCCGCCATTAAAATCGAGACGCGGCGAGGAGCGTTCAATCTTGCGCGGGCAGCCTGTGCTGAACGGCCGGGCGCTCGGCGCTGATTACTGAACGGGGCCCGGCGGCGGCTGTTATAATCCCCGGCATGATTTCGGCTCAAACAGCGCGGCGGGCGGTCTGGCGACCACTCTGGGAATTGCCGCGCCACTCCGGGTTAATCTCTTCGATTACGAGGCGCGAAGTCGCGGCGCGTTACAAAGGCTCGGTCCTCGGCCTCGTCTGGGCCATTCTCACGCCGGTCGTCACGATTGCCATCTTCACACTCATCTTCGCGGGGATTTTCGGCTCGCGGTTCGGCGCGACCGGGACGGCCTGGGAGTTTGCGCTCTATCTCTTCTGCGGCATCCTGCCGTGGACGGCCTTCCAGGAGGCCGTGCAGGCTTCATCGCAGAAGATCGTCGCGCAGGCGAACCTGGTCAAGCGCGTCGTCTTCCCGCTCGAAATACTGCCCGTCACGCAGTCCCTGGCCTCGCTCGTCAATCAACTGTTCGGGACGCTCGCGCTCGTCATCGGCATCCTGGTCATTAAGCACACGATTCAGCCGACGATTCTCTGGCTGCCCGTGCTCGTCGCGGCACAGTTGATGGCGACCTTCGGCATCGCCTGGCTGGTCGCTTCGCTCGGAGTCTTCCTGCGCGACATCGTGCAGGGCATCGCGCTGGTCCTGATGGTCTGGATGTACCTGACGCCCATCTTCTACCCGGAATCCATCGTCCCGGAGCGCTTCCGGCCCTACATCAACGCCAACCCGTTCACGCCCTTGATTAGAAGCTACCGCCGGATCATCCTCGAAGGCAGCGCGCCCGACTGGGGCGGGATGGCTTACTTCACAGGCTTCGCGCTCATCTGTTTCATCTTCGGCTACTGGTGGTTTGCCAAGACGCGCCGGAATTTCGCGGACGTGATTTGATGCCCGGAGATTGTTCGAGATGCAGAGGACGACGACGAAAGAGATTTCTGGATGGGGCAGATACCCGCGCCAGCATGCGCGCCTGACACGCCCGGAGCGCATCGCCGAGGCCGTGCCGCCCGCCGCGGGCAGCATGATCGCGCGCGGCCAGGGGCGCAGCTATGGCAATGCGGCGATGCTCGCGGACGGCCTCGTGATGCTGACCGAGCGGCTCAACCGCTTTCTCGATTTCGATGAGCAAACGGGAGTCTTGAGGGCCGAAGCGGGCACGACGCTCGCGGAAGTCCTAGAGGTATTCGTCCCACGCGGCTGGTTCTTGCCCGTCACGCCGGGGACGAAGTTCGTTTCGCTGGGCGGCGCTGTCGCGGCCGACGTGCATGGAAAAAATCATCACCGCGACGGGACGTTCGGCGATTACGTCAGCGAGCTGGAGTTGGTCCTGGCCGACGGGAGCCGGAGGCGTTGTTCGCCCCACCTGAATGCGGACCTCTTCCGGGCCACGGTCGGCGGCATGGGCCTGACGGGAATTATCACGGAGGTCACGTTTCAACTGATTCCCGTCGAGACCGCATACATGGCCGTCCAGCATCACAGGGCGCGCGATCTGGATGCTTCGCTCGCGCTGCTGGAAGACAAGGAGCGCGACGATAAGTATACGGTCGCCTGGATTGATTGCCTGGCGCGCGGGCGCAGGCTCGGTCGCAGCGTCCTGATGCGCGGCCATCATGCACGCGGAGGCGAGCTGCCCGCAAAGCTCACGGAGCCGCTCAGGCTCAAGACACGGCGCAGGCTCAACCTGCCCTTCGATCTTCCCTCTTGGGCCTTGAACTCGCTGACGGTCGCCGCCTTTAACAGGCTCTATTATCACTGGCAGGGGGCGAAGAAGCGTTCTTTCGTGACGGACTACGAGAGCTACTTTTACCCGCTCGACAGCATCGGCAACTGGAACCGCCTGTACGGCAGGCGGGGCTTCGTGCAATATCAATGCCTGCTGCCGACGACGGGTGCGCGAGGCGGGCTGCGCATCCTGCTCGAAGAGTTGGCGCGCTCGCGCCGGGCCAGCTTCCTCGCGGTGCTCAAGCGTTTCGGCGCGGAAGGCGCGGGGCTGCTCTCCTTCCCGGCGGAAGGTTATACTCTCGCGCTGGACCTGCCGGTCAGCGACCCGGAGTTGTTTCCGTTCCTCGACCGGCTGGACCAGATCGTGCTCCGACACGGGGGACGCGTTTACCTGGCGAAAGACACGCGCGTCCAGGCGGAGACCTTCCGGCGCATGTACCCGCGCTTTGACGAATGGGCGCGGCTCAAAGCAGAGTTTGACCCCTTCAATCGCTTCAACTCCGAGCTGTCGCGGATGCTCGGCATAGGCGAGCCGGGATGAAGGGGCCGGTCTTAATCCTCGGCGCGACTTCGGCCATCGCACGCGCTACGGCCGCGTCGTTCGCCGCGCGTGGCTATTCGCTCTTTCTGGCCGGGCGCGACCTGGCGGAACTCGAAAGGCTCGCCTCCGACCTACGGATTCGTTACGGGACAGAGGTGCGTTGCGGCCATTTCGATGCCGAGGATTACCCGGCACACGCGCGCTTTCTCAAAGAGGCGCGGGCAGAGATGGGAGGACTGCGGGGTGTCCTGCTGGCGTTCGGCTACCTGGGAGACCAGGCGCTGGCGCTCGGCGATGAGCGGGAGCGCGAGTTAATCGTCGCGCGCAACTTTACGGGGGCCGTCTCGGTGCTGGAGCATTGCGCGGCCGCGCTCGAAGAAGAGGGCGGCGGGTTCATCATCGGCATCTCTTCGGTGGCCGGTGACCGCGGGCGGCAGAGCAACTACATTTACGGCTCGGCGAAGGGTGCGCTCGCCATCTACTTGCAGGGCTTGAGAAACAGGCTGGCGCGCGGGGGCGTCCACGTGATGACGGTCAAGCCGGGCTTCGTAGATACCGCGATGACTTACGGGATGGAGGGCCTCTTTCTCGTCGCCTCTCCGCGATACATCGGCGAGCGCATCGTCCGCGCGGTTGAGAAGGGGCGCGACATAGTTTACCTGCCCTGGTTCTGGCGCTACCTCATGCTGGTCATCAGGTTGATTCCAGAGCCCGCCTTCAAGAGGCTGAAACTCTAAAAACAGTTTATTATAAATGAGACTGTTGATTGATTTATGGCGGCTGATGCGGCCGCGGCAGTGGGTCAAGAACGGCTTCGTCCCGATGGGAGCGCTCTTTGCCAATGCCTGGCACGAGCCGCGCGTCGTCAGAAACGTGGTGCTGGCCGTCGTCGCCTTCTCGCTGGTGGCGAGCGGCGTCTACGTCGTCAACGACCTGCTCGACAGGGAGCGCGATGCCGGGCATCCGAAGAAGCGGCAGCGCCCGCTGGCCGCCGGGACGGTCTCTGCGGCCGCCGCCCTCTTATTTATGGGCCTGCTCTGGGCCTTAGGCTTCACGCTCGGTTACCTGGTGTCGGCGAAAATTCTGCTCATCCTCTCGCTCTATATCCTCATGAACATATGCTACTCGCTCGGGTTGAAGCACGTCGTGCTGCTCGACGTGTTCATCATCGCGGGCGGGTTCATGCTGCGGATTCTGGCCGGGACTTCGGGCATCGGGATTGCGCCTTCGCAGTGGCTGCTGCTCTGCGGGTTGATGATGGCGCTCTTTCTGGGCTTCGCCAAGCGGCGCGCCGAACTCTACGCGCTGTCGGGCGGAAGCGCGGAGAATAGAAGGGTGCTGGCGAACTACCAGCCGGTGCTCCTGGACAAGATGATCGTCGTCACGGCGACCTGCGTGATCCTGACCTACAGCCTCTACACCATGAGCGAAAAGACCATCCAGGCGCACCGCACGGAGTCTCTGATCTACACCGTGCCTTTCGTCATGTACGGCATCTTTCGCTACATCTACCTGCTGCACGAACAGAGCACCGGGACAGACCCCGCGCTCGAAATCTTCCGCGACCCGCACCTGCTGCTTTCCATCACGGGCTGGCTCGGGCTGACCCTCTGGCTCATCTCCTGACGCCGCGGTCGCTGTCATTCAGCTCTCGGCGACAGGGCGACGACGCTACCGATGAGCCACCAGAAGACCAGCGCGACCTCCGCATCTCCGAAGTTGTAGTTGACCAGTGAACTGACGAAGAATCCGGCGATGGCCCCGGTCGCGCCGAGCAGCAGGCCCGGCCTGCCCGCGTCCGTGTCTGCGCCGAACAGCCTTTCTCCGCGCGCCGCCATCCGCCAGCACGTCCAGATCATCCAGAGCCAGAAGAGCAGCGCGGGCAGCCCGCGGTCAAAGGCTATCTGCAAGGGCGTCGAGTGCAGGTGAATCATGTCCGTGCCCGGAAATCCCCACTCCGTCCAATGCCGCTTGACGGCGTCCATTCCGTGCCCGAAGAGCGGGTCCTGCCAAATGCCGCGAAGCCCGGCGCGTGCGACCTCTCGCCGCAGCGTCGAACTGTAGTCTTCCAGTTTGAGCGCGCCGCTGACACGTGTGCGCCAGACGCTGAACGTGCCGAGCGCCAGGACTAGGACGACGATGCCCGCGACGAGCAGCCGTGCGCGTCCCTCGACCGCGCGCCAGGCGATGACAATGGCGCCGCAGACGAACGCGACGAGCACCGTCCGCATAGCCGTGAGCGCGATTCCAACCGCCAGCAGCGCCGTCGCCGACAGCGCCAGCCGCACCTGCCAGCCCCGCCCGCGCCGCTGAAAATGGGCCAGCCCGAGACCGAGCGCGAGCTGGGCCAGCATTTGCAGCGTCTCCGAAAACGTTTCGTAGTGGCGCGTCCATCCCGAAGCACGGAAGCGATGCGTGCGCCCTTCGCTCCTGATGCCCGAGGGCGAGGGCCGCGCCTTCAGCTCGTCCGTCACGACGAAGCCCGGGCGCTCGGCGTGCTCGCCCTGCACGATCAGGCTGACGCGCAGCCGCTCACCCGCGGGGCTCCGCCTGATGGCTTCGTCTATCTCGCGGACCGAAGCGACGCGCACAGCGTTGACGCGCCAGACGGCGTCGCCCTTCCCCAGTTGAAACTCCCGAAAGGGGCTCTCGGCGTTCAACTCCTCGATCATCACGCCGCGCCCGAGTGTGATGTCGGCCATGCTCCAGAGCACGCCAGCCACGCCGGAGGCGATCATCAGCAGGGCCAGCAGCAGGGCCGCGCGCCGCTTGAGCAGCGCCTGGGCCAGGTAGAAGAGAAAGACGACCGAGACCGATTGCAGCTTCGGCAGGCTGATGCCGGGCTCGGCCGAGAGCAGGGCGGAGAGCACGGTCCAGCCGAGGAAAAGCCAGAGCGGAAGGTCCAGCGGCGTGCGCCGGATGTTCGTCCGCCCGGTCACAATAGAGCGCGCCAGCCAACCGGCCGCAACCAGCGCCAGCCCCATCTCAGCGCCCGCAATCGAATGCGGCGCGAAGATGGCGTAGAGGACAAAGCCGACCAGCGCGACGCGTTCCGCCAGGCGTGCCAGGCGCGGCGGCTGCGGGCCTCCAGCGGGCGCGTCCGGGGCGCGATTTTCGTCGCCGGGCGTCGAATCTTCTGCTCTCAAGCGCGAGCGGTTAATCTCATCCTCCAACCTTTAAATTACCGGAAGCGAAAGGGCGCGGGCAAACGGCCGAGCGGCGGTAAAAATTCAGGCTACAGCATTTAGGCGCTGCCCCGGGCGCTTTGCGGGTCTTTTAGAATAAGGGCGTTGACACTCGCCGTTTTCGCGTGTTAGCGTAATTATCTCTGATGCCTTGCGGAGAAGGCTCTTCAGAGTAGTTATTGCCGGTGCGTTCTCTTTCGGCGCAGTTGATGCGTCGCTCACCGCAGTCGTTACCCCCTCGACCCATATTTGACGGCATAGAAGATTCCTGATGGCTTTCGACAAAGCAAAGGTTGTGCGTGCGGCTGAGAAATACCTTGCTCAGGGTAAGATTTCCGCGGCCATTAAAGAGTATCGCCAGATCGTCGAGCATGACACGGAGGATTTCACCGCCCTCAACATGCTCGGCGACCTCTACGTCCGCTCCAACAGCAAGCAGGAAGCCATCCAGTGTTTCGCCCGCATCGCCGAACATTATCGCGAACAGGGCTTTGCCCTCAAAGCCATCGCGATGTACAAGAAGATAGACCGCCTGACTCCGCAGGACCCGGCCATCGCCAGCATCCTCGCCTCGCTCTACGAGATGCAGGGCCTGATCGTTGACGCGCGCAACCAGTACATGATCGTCGCCGAGGTGCACTCGCGCGCGGGGCAATCGCGCAAGGCTCTCGACGTGCTCTGCAAGATCGCGGACCTCGACCCGCAGAATACGGAAGCGCGCATCAAGCTGGCCCAGGGCTACATGCGCGAGGGCCTGACGGACGAAGCGGCCAAAGCCTTTACAGAGGCGGGCGCGCAGTTTCTGACGCGCTGCGACAACGAACGCGCCATCGAAGCCTATACGCTCGCGCTCGACATCCATCCCTTTGACCGCACCAGCCTGAGCGGTTATCTGGACGCACACATCGCGCTCGGCATGCCGGACGAGGCCGCGGAGGTCCTCGAACACGCGCTGGCCCAGCAGCCCGAAGATGTCGAGCTGCTCTCGATGCTGACGCGCGCCTATATCGAGGCCGAAGACGCCTCGGCCGCACAGCGCACCGTCAGCGCCCTCTGCGAGCGCGAGCCCTCCGAGTATATACGCTTCGTTGACGTTGCCCGCATTTATCTGAAGACGAACGAAGTGGACCAGGCCGTCAGGGTGCTGACGAGCATCACGGAACAGATGCTGGCCGGGCGCGAGGAAGAGGAGTTGATGAAGCTCCTGAACGAAGTGCTGGCGCGCGACCCCGAACACGTTGACGCGCTGCGCCTGCTCGTGCGCGTCTATACCTGGCAGCGCGACGACGAAAAGCAGCGCAACGCGCTCGAACGCCTGGTCGAAGCGGCCGAAGCCTCCGGGCTGGTCGAAGTCGAGCGTTCGGCCCTGCTTCAGCTGGCGCAGTTTGCGCCCGATCAGCGTTACCTCGAACGGCTCTATTCGCTCGGCAGTGCGCCGGAGCAGGAGCCGCAAGAGAGTTCGTCCTTCCCCGGTTCGTCGTTTGACACGGGGGAAGAGATTCCCACCTTCGAGGGTTTCTCCCTGGACGAAGAACCGGCGACGGCGTCCGCGATGGGGCTTCCGGCCCTTGAAGAGAGTTCGGAATTCGAGTGGAACTCGGTCGCGTCTGCGCCAGAGCCCCCGGACCCGGCCGCATCCTTCGCGGAGTTGAATGATTGGACGACGCCCGCCGCGCCCGACCCCTTTTCTTCCGCGGAGCCCGCCGCCGAGCAGCACGCGACGGGCGGTTTTCAGGAGTTCGACTTTGGCAGCGAGGCGCTCAACATGTCTTCGCTCAACAGCGAGGCCAATGTTTCTGCGGCCGCCGGGTCTGCGGGCGAGACGGACGTGCGCCGCGAGGCGCTGCTGCGCCAGGAACTCGGCAGCATAGATTTCTACATCGCCCAGGGCTACACGGACATCGCGCTCGACACGCTGGAAATGCTGGAGCGCCAGTTCGGCTCGCATCCTGAAATCACGGAGCGCCGCACGCAGTTGGAACAGGCGGCCGAGCCCGCGCCTGCGTCCGACGCCGCGCCCGTCGAGCCTGTGGGAACTGCGCAGTTCGAGAGCTTCACGCTCTACGACGTGGCGGAAGAAGAGCCGCACGTTCAGGTGGAGGGCACGGAACTCGAAGATGCTTTCGCCGCGCTCCAATCAGCGCCGCCCGCCCAGACGAACGGGACGAACGCCGAGCCGCCCGCATCGTCGCCCGCGCCTGCACAGACCGCTCCGGCGAGTCAATCAATGGCCGGAATTGATCCGGGGCTGGCCGCCATCTTCGAGGAGTTTCGCTCCGACGAAGACGAGACGGCCGCCGCCGCCGACGGCGACTACGAAACGCATTACAACCTGGGCCACGCTTATAAAGAGATGGCCTTGCTCGACGACGCCGTCGAAGAGTTTCAGCTTGCCGCCAAGATGGTCTCGCCGCAGGACGGCACGCCGCGTTACCTCCAGTGCTGCAACATGCTCGGCCATTGCTTTATGGAGAAGGGCATGCCGCGCCTGGCCGTGATGTGGTTCAAGAAGGGCCTGGATGCGCCCGGCCATACTGAAGACGAGTACCAGGCGCTCAGGTACGAGCTGGGCACGGCCTATGAAGAGCTCGGCAGCCTGGACCAGGCCATAGATGTTTTCACGGAAGTCTACGGCGTCAATATCTCTTATCGCGGCGTCGCCGATAAACTGCGCGAGCTGCAAGCACAGAAGACCAGTAAGTAGTCAATGGTAAATGGTAAATGGTAAATAGAAGCACGGTCTTTCTTTTCTATTGACCATTGACCATTTACTATTTGCCCCTGACCATCTACCATTGAAGCGTCATGGCCGGAAAGCTCAGCGTTATCTTCTACATCATCCTGTGCCTCGAAGTGGGCCTCGTGCTCACTTTGCTGCCCTGGTGTTCTCCGTTCGGGCTGGGCGAGTGGGGCGACAACTATTTCCTGCTCTATGCGGCGCAAAAGACCGGCTTGCAGAGCTTGCAGTATGCGGTGGCCTCGGGCTGGGTGCGCGGCGCGGTGACGGGGCTGGGGCTGCTCAACCTCGGGATAGCGGTCTGGGAGATAACGCACTTTAGCCAGACGGTGCGCGCTCTACAGGGCCTGCCGCCCGTGCCTCATAATTCCGCGAGAAACGGTGCTCAATCTTCAAGCGCCCATCATCTACCTGATTACGAGCGGCGAGATGACGGAGGCGGCCAGCAATCCGGCCAGTGAGGATTTCCGCCGCATCCTGGCCCTCATCCGCGCGGCCGTCGAGGCGCGCGTCGAACTCGTCCAAATCCGCGAAAAGAACCTGCACGCCCGCACGCTCTACGAATTGACGGCGCGCGCCGCCGCCATCACTCGCGGCAGCCGGACGCGCCTGCTCGTCAACGACCGCGCAGACATCGCCCGCGCCGCACACGCCGACGGCGTTCATCTGACCACCCGTTCGCTCCCAGCCTCCATCATCCGACGCACCTTCGGCGGCGATCTTCTGATAGGCGTCTCCGCACACTCTTTGCCGGAAGCCCTCGACGCGCGGGCGGGCGGCGCGGACTTCGCGACCTTCGGCCCTGTCTTCGAGACACCCTCCAAACGCGCCTACGGGCCGCCCGCCGGTCTCGCAGCCCTGGCCGGTGCGGCGCGTCGCCTGGCGGGCTTTCCGCTGATTGCGCTCGGCGGCCTGACGCGCGAAAATGCGCCTGACGCCCTGCGCGCGGGCGCGGGCGGAGTCGCCGCGATTCGCTTATTCGACGACCCGCGGAGCCTCTCTGCGACGGTGCGCGCCCTGCGCGGCGAGCCCTCGGCGTCGAAGCAGTGTTGAGTGATAAATGGCTGCGGATGAAAGGGATAAATGAGCGCTGATGAATCGCAGAGGCCGCCCGTCGCATTGACCATCGCCGGATTTGACCCGTCGGGCGGCGCTGGCGTAATCGCGGACATCAAGACCTTCACGGCCTTCGGTTGCTTTGCGACCGCCGCCGTCACTTCGCTGACATTTCAGAACACTTTGGGCGTCTTCGGCGCGACGCACCAGACGGCTCCGACCGTGCGCGCACAGGTCCTGCCGGTCCTTGAGGATTTCAGCGTGGCGTGTGCGAAGACGGGCATGCTGCCGACGCGAGAGATAATCATGGAGGTCGCGCGCCTGTTTCGCGAAGCCGAATTGCCCGCGCCGATAGTTGACCCGGTCGTCCGCTCGACCTCCGGCTATGACCTGATTGGCGATGAGGCGCTCGACGCCCTGGTCCGGGAGCTGATGCCGCTGGCCAGGCTGTTGACGCCGAATATCCCCGAGGCCGAGCGCATCACGGGCCTCAGCATTGAAGATGAAGACGGAATGCTCAGCGCCGCCCGCGCCCTGCGCGAGCTCGGAGCGCGCGCCGTGCTGCTCAAGGGCGGACACCTGAAGGCCAGTGTGCCGGGCGGAAAGCCGAAGGCGGAAAGCGTGTCGGCGGTTGACCTGCTGCTCGACGAGGAGGGGAAGGTGACGCTTTTTCGCGGCGAGTGGATTGAGAGCACTTCGACGCACGGCACGGGCTGCACGCTGGCGGCCGCGATTGCCGCTTGCACGGGCCGCGGGATGAGCCTCGAAAAATCAATCGAAGCCGCCAAGCGGTTCGTCACAGACGCCATCCGCCGCGCTCCCCGCCTCGGCAACGGACACGGCCCCATCAATCACAGTCTGAAAACAGTAATGAGTGATGAGTGATGAGTAGAAACAGCGTTGTCTCGCTCATTACTCATCACTTATCGCTCATCGCTTCTTTATCATCACTTAATAATTATTCGATTGTGACCTTTTGCATGACGACCTCTGAGACGGGTTTGTCGTTGGGGCCGGTTTTGGTTGTGGCGATGGCGTTGACTACGTCCTGGCCTTCGGTGACGCGTCCGAAGATGGTATAGCTGGGCGGCAGCGGGTTATCCGCGTGCATGATGAAGAACTGCGAGCCGTTGGTGTTCGGGCCGCTGTTGGCCATCGCAACCGTCCCGGCCTTGTAGCCGCGCTTGTAGACTTCGGACGAAGGGTTAATCTCGTCCTTGAATTTCCCGCCCCAGGCGGACTCGCCGCCGTAGCCCATCCCCAGGGGATCGCCCCCCTGAATCATAAAGCCGTTGATGACGCGATGAAAGATGACGCCGTCGTAATAGCCGCGCTCGGCCAGGAGGCGGAAATTCTCGGTCGTCTTCGGCGCATCCTCCTCTAACAACTCGAAGCGGATAGTCCCATGATTCGTTTCAATAACTGCGGTCCGGTTTGCCATATCGTCTCCTTTAGACTCCCGTGCTGTTTTCTTTCGTTCCCAGAATAAAACGCTCGATGGCGACGGCCACGCCGTCCTCGTCGTTGGTCGCCGTCAGATGAAAGCCCGCCTTATCGCCTAGCAGCTCATGCAGGGCGGTCGAAGCATTGCCCATTACCACGCACGTCCCGGCGTAGCGCAGCATCTCCAGATCGTTGAAATTGTCGCCGACGGCCATCACTTCTTCCGCCTGAAAGCCGTGCTCCTCGGCAGCCGCCCGGACGCCCTCGCCCTTCGAGACATCCGGGTGCAGGATGTCCAGCAGCGTGAAATCCAGCTTCGGGTAGACGGTGCTCAAAACCTTGACGCTCGCGCCAAGCTCGCGCGCCAGTTGTTCGCTGAGACGGCTCATCACGGCCACCTGGCCGGAGAAAGAGATGTGGACCGGCGCGTGGTCCAGGTAGTCTTCGAGAGACGGCACGCGGCGCACGGTCTCAACCGCTTCCTCGCCGTGAATCCGGCGCGACCAGGCGATGTACTTGGCCAGCGCATGATTATTCTCGCTGACATGATCGTAGAGCAGGAGCCCCGCGCCCTCCGGGTCGTCGCTGACGAGCGCGTCCGCCCCCTGGCTTTTCCCGACGCGCAGCACTTCCTGCGCAGCCTCTAAAGGCAGCAGCCGGACGGCCACGGTCTCAAGCGTGCGGGCGTGCTTCGTCAGCGCGCCGTTGTGCGAGATGACGGGCACGTCGAGCCCTAGTTGAAGGGCCAGCGGGCGCGCATCGCGGAAGCG
This sequence comes from Pyrinomonadaceae bacterium, assembly GCA_036389715.1. Taxonomy (GTDB): domain Bacteria; phylum Acidobacteriota; class Blastocatellia; order Pyrinomonadales; family Pyrinomonadaceae; genus DASVWH01. The sequence continues at coordinate 28,772 of DASVWH010000051.1, forward strand.
GCGGCCCGTCACGACCGCGACGCGCACGCCGCTGGCACGCGCCGCCTGAATCGCCTGAAAATTGCGCTCCGTCAATTCTCCGCGCGAATTAAGCAGTGTCCCATCCAGGTCGAGCGCAAGCAGTCTTACAGGCATAAGCCAAAGTTAAAAGGAAAAAGAGAAAAAGTAAAACTGCCGTGCCGGTTAAAGCCTCGTCGCCCGCCTGCTTTTAGCTTTCGTCGCTTTCCCTTTACCCTTATCCAGCGGGCGCAGGATGAGTGCTCCAACTGACTGAAATTCCGGTTGGAGGCGGGTATGATAGAGCCTTGAGGAGGGCTGGCGAAAGGGGCTCCGAGTCGGGCGGCGCGGGCCTGCCGCGGAAGACCGGGGCCCGGCTCAAGGCTCCCGGCTGAGGCATCAAGCCCAGTGTTTGCTATTACTTAACGCTTACAAAGGGACGGGTCGAAACTGATGAACGTGACACACCTGGAATGCGGCGCGTGCGGTTTGGAGCACGAGGCACGACGCTTGCAAAATCTCTGCGTGCGCTGCGGCAAGCCCCTGTTGGTGCGCTACGATTTGGGGCGGGCGGCGCGCAGTTTGACAAAGGAATCATTGCGCGGGCGGGGAGCGAATCTCTGGCGTTACAGGGAAGTGCTCCCCGTCGAGCGCGAGGAAAATGTGGTCTCGCTCGGCGAGGGCTGGACGCCTTTGCTGCCAGCGCCGCATCTGGGCCGGGCGCTCGGCCTCTCTCGCCTTTACATCAAGGACGAGGGGCAGAATCCGACGCAGAGCTTCAAGGCGCGCGGGATGACGGCGGCCGTTTCGATGGCTAAGGAGTTGGGCGTGCGTAAGCTGGCCGTGCCGTCGGCCGGTAACGCCGCCGGAGCACTCGCGGCATATGCGGCGCGCGCCGGGCTCGAAGCCTTCATCTTCATGCCGCTCGATACGCCCCGCGCCAACGTCGTCGAGTGTGAGCAGACGGGCGCTCACGTGACGCTCATTGACGGGCTGATTACGGACTGCGGCGCTGAAGTCGCGCGGCGCAAGGACGCGGAGGGCTGGTTCGATGTCTCGACCTTGAAAGAGCCTTATCGCATCGAAGGCAAGAAGACGCTCGGCTATGAGCTGGCCGAGCAACTCGATTGGAAGCTGCCCGACATCATCATCTATCCGACGGGCGGCGGGACGGGCCTAATCGGTATGTGGAAGGCATTCGACGAGATGGAAGAACTCGGATGGATCGGGGCCAAGCGCCCGCGGATGGTCACGGTGCAGGCGAGCGGGTGCGCGCCCATCGTCCGCGCGTTTGCGGAAGGGAAGCGCTTTGCCGACGAGTTTCCGAACGCCGCGACGACCGCTTCGGGCCTGCGCGTGCCGCGTGCCATCGGAGACTTCCTCATCCTCGATGCGCTGCGTGCCTCGGGCGGCACGGCCTTGAGCGTCACGGATGAAGAGCTGGTGGCCGCGACCGGCGAGATCGGCGCCAGCGAGGGGCTCTTCTGTGCGCCCGAAGGGGCGGCCTGCCTGCCCGCGCTGCGAAAGCTGCTGGACGCCGGACAGGTCGAGCCGGACGAGACCGTCGTGCTCTTCAACACGGGCGCGGGCGTGAAATACCTGGAGAGCTTTTCATCCTCAATGGAAGAGTAGTCGGAGTTTTGAGTTGACGGTTTTGAGTTCGGAGTTTCGGGCGCAGGGCGTCCGGATTAGCCGACCTCGCGTTAACTGCAAAGTCCGAAACTCTGAACCGGGACAGTAATTGCGGAGGAAGTTTGATGATGAAGGGTCAAAGGCGGATGCGCTGGCTGGCGTTGGTGCTGGTGCTGGCCACGGGCGGCGCTTGTTTCGGGCAGGCGGCGGAGAAGGCGCAGGCGGGCGGATTCGACCGAGCGCGTTTCGAGCAGCTGCGAGCGGAAGGCTTCGAGTCGCTCTACAATCTGGACTATGAAGCGGCGCGCCGCAGCTTCAGGGAGATCGCGCGACTCTTCCCGGATCATCCGGCGGGGCCGCAGTTTCTGGCCGCGACGCTCTGGGCGCAGACCCTGAACGAATCGCGCCGCCTGCAATCCTCGCTCTACAACACGGAGTCCTTTTACGAGCAGAAGGACGATCAGGTTGACCCGCGCATCGTCGAGCAGTTTCGCGGCCTGACGCGGCAGGCGGCGCTGCTGGCCAAGGCGCGGCTCAAGCGCGACCCGCGCGACACGGAAGCGCTCTACTTCCTCGGCGCGACGGAAGGCTTAAAGGCCGCGTTTGCCACCGCCGTTCAGCGCAGCTTCATGTCGGCCCTCGGCGACGGCTCAAGCAGCGTCGACCGTCACCGCGAAGTGATTAAGCTCGACCCCTCCTTTCACGACGCGGAGCTGACCATCGGGCTTTACGATTACGTCGTCGGAACTCTGCCCGCGCCGGTCAAGCTGCTGGCGAGCATGGTCGGGACGCGCGGCTCGAAGAAGCGCGGGCTGCTGACGCTTCAGCGCGTGGCGAGCGAGGGGCGCTGGGCGCGCGATGACGCGAAGGCGCTCTTGATCGTGCTGCTCAAGCGCGAGCGAAGGTGGGAAGACGCCCTCGCCATCTCGCGCGAGCTGGCGGCGAAATACCCGCGCAACTACCTCTTCAAGCTCGAAGCCGCGGACGCCCTCGTTGCGATAGCCGCCGCCGAGCGGCAGGCGGGCAGAAGCGCCGGGACGACCAGCGCCGAGCGCGAAGCCCTGGCGCTCTACGACTCGCTGCTCCGCGACCGCACGGCGCGCGAGGCCGCCGGACGCTCGCTCGACCTGGTCCATTTCCGCTACGGACAGGCCCTGCTCGCGGCGGGCCAGCCGGAAAATGCGGCGAAGGAATTTCTGGCTTGTGCCGGACTGGCGGGCGCTGAGCCGGGCCTCGTGACGATGGCGCACTTAAACGCCGCTCGCTCACTGGACCTCGCGGGGCGCAGGAGCGAGGCGCTGGCCGAGTATCGCATCGTGCTCTCGCGGCCCAACGTCGAGGACGCACATGACGGAGCCAAGCAGGGCCTGCGCGAACCGTATCAGTTGAAGATTAACGGGAAGAGCATTTCGGAATGAAACAAGACGGGAAGGACAAAATGGAAAAAGCCGGGGAGACCAGACCGCGCCGCCTGCTGTTGTGCCTCGACGGCGTGCCGCATGAAGTGATGAGCAGGGCGAAGGGGCGCGGGATGTTCGACAATTTCGGCGCACCCGCGCGCCTGCTCTCGCCCTTTCCGACGATGACGAACGTGGCGCTTTCGAGAATGCTCGGGGCGACCGCGCCGCTCGGTTACGAGAGCCTCTATTTCGACAGGTGCGCACAGGAATTGCGCGGCGGCGTGCGCAAGTACATAGGCTTTCGGACGCCGGACAAAGCTCCTTCGTCTTACATGGACGAGCTTGATTACCAGGAGCCGCTGCCCTTCGAGTTCCTGGTTTACGTCGCGCCCGAAACTATCTGGCGGGCGGACATGAAGCGCTTCCGCGAACGCTTTCGCGCCGCGCCGCAACGCCGCGACTTCTTCGCTTTCCTCAAAGGCACGGACGGGCTGATGCACATCCGCGGCCCGGAGCGTCTTTCGGTCGCGCTCCAATCGCTCGACAAAATCCTGACGGAGATACAGGCCACCTGCGGCCGGGAGACGGAAATCGTGCTCTTCTCGGATCACGGCATGAACCTGGAAGAGAACCGGCGCGTCAACCTGCAAACGCATCTTGGCCGCAACGGCTACACCGTCACGGACCGCCTGCGCGGGCGTGACCGCAAAAGCGTCGCTATCCCGGCGTTTGGCCTCTGCGGTTACGCCGCGCTCTACTGCACGGATGAAGAGGCCGCATCACTGGTCGCCGACGCGCTCGTTAATCTCGAAGGCGTTGATTTCTCGCTGCACCGCGACGGGGCGGCGGCCGTGATGGTCAAGAGTGCGCGCGGCGCGGCCCGCATCGAGAGGCGCGAAGATGAGACCGGCACGGCCTATCGCTATCAACAGTTGACGGGCGACCCGCTGCAACTCGCCGCGGTCAGCGATAGACTGAGGGCGGAGGCGGCGATGGACGAGTCCGGCTTCGCCGGTGACAGTGCCTGGTACGCGCTGACCGCCGGGCACATCTACCCTGATGCGCTGGCGAATCTCTTCCTCTCGCTGCACGCGCCGCGCGTCGGGCACACGGCGGACGTGCTCGTCAGCCTGCACGACGGCTACTATTACGGCTCGTCCGTCTTCAGCCGCCTCGCGCGCCTCGCCGCCACACACGGTAACGCCCTGCGCCCGAGCTCCAACGCTTTCCTGATGAGTACGCACCGCGCGATTCCAGAGTATGTGCGCGCGGACGAGGCGCGCCCGATCTTGAAAGGCTGAGCCGTAGTGAAGAGAGGAATGAAGAGAGGAATGAAGAGAGGAATGAAGGGCGCTAGGCTGTCCTCCATGTTCCGGTCGAGCGCGCTCGCCGTGACGCTGCTGCTGATTTTAAGCGCGACGGCCTTCGCACAGTCCGGCTCCGATGCCTGTCATGTTTACCTGCTCGACGTGAAGAAAGCGCAGCAGGCATTCGAGGCCCTGGCAGACGCCGACGCTTCGCCGGAAGCAGAGGCCAGGGCTCGGCAGGCGGGGCAGCAAATCCTCGGCGAGTTCTCAACGGTCGTCGGCGAAGAAGAGTTGACGACGAAAACCTATCCCTTCCCCGGCAGCAAATTGATAGTCACGGCGAGCCTGTTTTATACGGACGAATCAATGGCGTCAAAGAGCGGCGCGGATTCCGTGCAGCTCGGCCTCGTCGTCTCGCTGCGGGCCGAGAAGAACGCCCTCAACGCGAAGGATAACGCCGTCGCCGAAGTGCCCTTAAACCGGAATCCGGATGTCGTCCGGGTGAAGAAATTCATGGAAGTCGGCGGCCGTCTCTACCTCATCGGCATTGAGTGTAATCTGGGCGGCCGGTCGCAGTCGAAATAGTCCGCGGCCCTCATAGACCGCGGCCCTCCTCTTGACTCTTTGCACGCGCAGCACGTAAAAAGCTAGGCATGATGAGTGCTGCCCAGCCCTTTGAGACGGGGACGCCCGCGGTCGAAACCTTCGAGCTGGTTCGCCGGTTCGGGAGCTTTGCCGCCGTTGACCAGATCAACCTGCACGTCGAGCGCGGCCGTTTCTTCGGCTTTCTCGGCCCGAATGGTGCGGGCAAATCCACTACCATCAAGATGTTGACGGGACTACTCGCGCCGACCTCGGGCGAGATTCGCGTGCTCGGCCGCGACATCCAGCGCGAGCCCCTCGAAGTCAAACGCAGGATCGGCGTCGTCCCCGAAGACCTCAATCTGTTCGAGCGTTTGACGGGCGCGGAGATGCTCTCCTTCACGGGGCGGATGTACGGCCTGGAACCGGCGGAGACGGCCGAGCGGGCGCAGGAATTGCTGGCGCTGATGGAGCTTGAAGACGAGCCGAAAAAGCTGGTCGTCGAATATTCGCACGGGATGAAGAAGAAGCTCTCGCTGGCCTGCGCGCTGATTCATCGCCCCGAAATTCTCTTTCTGGACGAGCCGTTCGAGGGCGTGGACGCCATCGCCTCGCGCACGCTCAAAGACCTGCTCTCCAGGCTGACGGAGCGCGGGCTGACCGTTTTTCTCACCTCGCACGTCCTGGAAATAGTCGAACGGCTCTGCACCGACATCGCCATCATCTCTCAGGGCAAGCTGGTCGCCGCGGGCTCACTGGACCAACTGCGGCGCGGCATTCGTGTCGCGGGCGACGGCCGGGAGGCGAGCGCCCCGCTGTCGCTCGAAGACTACTTCATAGAGGTCATCGGCGGCGCGCGCCACACCAGCGACGACGTTCTACAATGGCTGGCCTGACGGCTTTCGTGCGGTCAGGGACCGGGCCGGACCGGGATTGAAACATCAGGAGCACATCGGCGGAGATCGCTTCGTCGCCGGAAAAGCGCACTGACCTTGAGACGGCCTGCGCGGGCTGTGTCTCGGAAGATAACCCATGCGAAGAGAGCTGCTCGAAGAGTGCAGAGAGGCCGCCCGGCGCGGCCTTGAGTTCCTGTATCGGACGGCGTGCGACCGGGCGCATTTCGAGCTTTACGGGTATGACCTGCTCTTCTGCTTTAACTGTATCGCCGCCAATTCGAGTGACCCTGAGCTGCGCCGGGCGGCTCGCCGGATGGGACTCGAACGGGCGCGGCGCTGGCGGCGTGAGCACTCGGTCGTGCCGCGCGACGGCGGGCCCCAGACGATAGCCGAGCTGGTCTTCGGCAGCGACGCGGCCGACCGCCTGGGCCTTCGTGCGCCCCTGCTCAAGTCTAAAATCAGGCGGGCGACCGAGCGCTTTACGGCGCGGGACTATCTCTGGTTCGACCCCTTGAGCGAGCCCCTGCCGGACGACGCGCCGGAGGACTGCGCCTGCGGCGCTGATAATCCGCGCGGCCGCAAAAGTTGTCGTCAGTGCCGGAAGACACTGATGATGCTGAGCCGCCAGGGAGTCTGGATTGATGCGCTCATCAGGAGTTACCTGGGCGAGCGCTACGGGGTGCGCCTCGGCGCAAGCTTCGCCGACGTGCTCAGGTGCAGGCCCACGCTGTTGCCTTACGGCGACGCCGAGCGCGGAGCTAATCCTGAGTTCTACTGGACCTTCTACGCCGTCACGCACGTCGTTTACACTCTGAATCACTACGGCCTCTACAGGCTCTCGCCGCGCTGGCTGCCCGAAGAGTTTGCCTTCCTGAAGAGGAATCTGGACGCGGCCATCTTGCTCGAAGACCCGGAGATGATGGGCGAGTTTCTGGACTCCCTGAAGGCGTTCGGCCTGGGCGACGAACACCCGCTGATTCGCAGGGGCACGAAGTACCTGCTCTCGCGGCAGAACGCGGACGGCAGTTGGGGCGATGCGGAGACAGAAGATATTTACCAGCGTTATCACCCGACGTTTACGGCCATCAACGGCCTGCGCGAACATGACTGGCGCGGCCAGAGGTTGAGCTTTCCGAAACTGAAGCCGCTGCTGGCACAGTGGGCGAGTGAAAGGGCGCGGCCCGCTCCGCGGCAGACGAAGAGCCGCGAGGGCCTCGTTCCGAGAAACTGAAAACAGTGGGAGATCAAACCGTATGACAGACAGCTCCGGCGTAGACTCCGTGCGCGACCACTACGACCGCATCTCCGTCTTCTACCGCGCGCTGTGGGGCGATCACATTCATCACGGCTACTGGGAGGGCGACGAATCAACGGCCGTCGCCCAGGTCAAGCTCATCGAGCGGCTGGCCGCAAGGGCGCGGATTCCGCGGGGCGCTCGCGTGCTCGATGTGGGCTGCGGCGTCGGAGGCTCCTCCCTCTGGCTGGCCCGCAATCTGGATTGCTCTGTTCTGGGCATCACTATCAGCCCCGTCCAGGCCGAGATGGCGACGGAGAAAGCCAGGAAGGAAGCGCTCGATGGGCGCGTGCGCTTCGAGGTCATGGACGCCAGCCGCCTGGAACTGCCCGCCGCGAGCTTCGACGCCGTCTGGGTCATAGAGTGCAGCGAGCATCTCGCGGACAAGGCGCGCTTCGTAGAGACTGCTGCGCGCCTGCTCAAGCCTGGCGGCGTGCTGGCGCTCTGCGCATGGCTCGCTGCGGAAGAAGCAAAATCTTCGGAGGCGGAAGCTCAACTGGTGCGGCGCGTCTGCGACGGGATGCTCTGCCCGTCGCTGGCCAGCCTTGAAGATTATGTCGGGTGGATGCACGAGAGCGGCCTTAATCAAGTCGAAGCGGAGGACATCACGCGCAACGTCGAGGAGACGTGGAGACTCTGCGCCGCGCTCGCCCGTCGCCCGGAGATTAAGGCGCTGCTCCGCGTCAGCGATGCGGGCACGCGCCGCTTCGTCAAAGCCTTCGATGCGATTCAGAAGGCTTACGCCACGGGAGCTATGGCCTACGGGATGTTTACGGCGCGGAAGCAATGAGGGTGTTCAGCTTGCCGCCCGAAAATTGCCTGAATTTCTTGTCACCTGGAAGTCATTGGGGTGAAAGGGCTTACACTCTCACGGCACGGGTTTCCCGGCCTGACGCCCGGCCGCGAAGAGAGACCGGCGCAGAGGACATCAGGCGCGTGCGACCGTGCGGCCTGCCTCACGCACGCGCTCTGTCTGCTGCTCGAAGATGAAGCCAAGCGTTTTATAGATCAGCTTGGCGCAGAGAAAGGCGGACGCTTCAAAGCCTTCGACGTAGGAGTATTCCGTCAGGTCCATCCCGACGACACGCCGCTTCTGCGCCAGCCGCCGGATCAAGCCGAGCACTTCATACCAGCCGAGGCCGCCCGGCTCCGGCGTGCCCGTCTGCGCGACGAGCGACGGGTCCAGCCCGTCAATGTCTATCGTCAGGTACACATTCTCGGTCAGGGCGTCAACCGCCTCGTCCCACCAATCGCTGCGCCCGACGATGTCCTTGGCCCAGAAGATACGCGTCGGCAATTCGGGGAGCGCCCTGGCCTCTTCCGCCGAGATCGAGCGGATGCCGCACTGCACGGAGGGCAGCCGCAGGTCGCGCGTTACCCTGGCCATGATCGAAGCGTGCGAGTGCGGCGTGCCGTCGTAGGTGTCTCGCAGGTCCGCGTGCGCGTCTATTTGCAGCACGGAGAGATTGTCGTAACGCTCGGCGTGTGCGCGAATCACGGGCGCGCTGACCGAATGCTCGCCGCCGATCATCGCTATCAACTTGCCGCTTGCGACCAGCTCACGGGCGCGCTCATAGAGCGACTCCATCATGCGCTCCGGCGGCTCGATGGAAGGCGACTCGGAGAGCGTGTGAATCCCCAGCCTGTAGACCTCCGCGTCCGTCTCTTCGTCGTATAGCTCCATGTTGCGCGAAGCATCAATGATGGCCGCCGCGCCGCGACCCGTGCCCGTCCCGTAAGAGACCGTCCCCTCATACGAGACTGGCCAGACGAGAATCCGCGCCTGCTCGAAACTGGAAAACTCTTCTTCGGCAATCCCGCCGAAGTTCACCGGAAGATGTGCTGATTCTGACATGAGTGGAAGTTTACAGAATTCAGGAATCAGAAGCCAGTAGTCAGTAATAAAAGCCTGATGCTATAATCCGGGCCATGAAGGTGCTCAACTATACGGTTATTATGACTCCTGATGAAACGGGCGGTTATGTTGTCACCTGCCCGGCACTGCCCGGACTGGTCACCGAAGGAGAAACGCTGGAAGAAGCGCGCGCGATGGCCGCTGATGCTATTCTGGGCTATCTTGAGAGCCTTCAGGAAGACGGAGAGCCGATTCCGACCGATGAATCCATCGCTGAAGAAGTGACTGTCGAACTGGCCTGACTTCTCCGCAAGCTCCTGTTATCACTCTTAACTGTCAAATCACATCTTTAAACGCTTCGACCGTCAGGCCCGCTTGTTTGATAATGGATGCGAGCGTGCCGGGCTTTAAGTCCCCGTTGTGATAAGGAACGGTAACTCTGAGCTTCCCTTTCTTGAGTATGTAATGGCTTCCCGTCATGCGATGCACGGAGAAGCCATTTCGCTCAAGCTCTCTGATAACCCTCTTGGGTTTGAGCACCGGCAGCTTTCTATCCATAGCAAACCTCTTATCTCTGATTGCCAGCCGAAAACAGAAGAAGCCCGCCACCTTAGAAGCGGGAGCGAATCTCACGGCCTCCGAGAGCGGCGAGCGGGAACAAGGTCTCAACTCTTATTTAGTTGTCACTGCGCGCGTAAATCTGATTACGCGACGCAGCCTTAATACACTACGGCGTTGAAGGGTTGAAGTGAAATTTTGAGGCGCTGCCTTCTCTTTTGCCGTGGCCGTCTCTCCTATGGAACTTCTATCAACAGGTCGCGGGTGAAGGTGAAGTTCGGGCGCTTGCGGCCCTTCATGTACTTGGCGGCCGTTTGCGAGAGTGCGGTGACGAGGATGGGGAGCGCGATGGTCGCGTCGCAGTTGACGTAGGCCGTGTGTGCTCCGCGCGAGAGCTTGCCGAAGATGAGAGATTCATCGCCGACCGTGCCCATCGCGTTCGAGCGCCCGCCCGGATGCGGCGCGTCGGTCGCCACCGTGATCGCGTATTTGTGGCCGCGCGTCGGAATCTTGACGATGTTGGTCGAGATTTCAGTCTGTTGAATAAAGCTCTTGCTGGTTCCGCCGCCGAGATTGATTACGCCCGAGACGCGCGCCCGCGCCGCCACCTGCGTCATGTCTAAAACATCCTGCACAATATCGAATTGAAAATTATTCTTCTTCTCAAAGCGAGCGGCCGCGATGCCGATGCTGATGGAGCTGTCGGCGATTGCGGGGCAGAAGATGGGAACGCGCGCCTTGTAGGCCGAAGTCAGGACGCCGTCTTCGGTCGCAATCTCGGCCAGCTCGCGTCCCAGCAGGTGCAGGAATTCGCGCGTCGAGTAGGGCCGCGACTGGTCCAGCTGGTTGGTGAACCCGCCGACCCATTCCTCCGCCTCGCGGTACTCTTCATCGCTCGCCAGGAGGTCCCACATGCGATTGATTTGCGAGGCTTCCAGCTCGGCGTCGGTCATGCTCGGGTGCGCTTGAAAGTGATGACGACCGAGGGTTTCGTGCAGGTCGTGGAAGATGATCGAGCCCGAGAGCACGAGCACGTCGACGAAACGGTTCTTGATGATGTAGGCGAGCAGGCGGCGCATCCCCGCCGGAATCAACGCGCCCGAGGCGGCGACGTAGATGGTCGTGTTGTCGCCGAGCATGTCGAGCCAGATGCGATGTGCTTCGGCCATCTGTCTGCCGCCAAAGCCTGTGCCCTCCATCTTTTCCAGCAGCCCGGCCACTGAGCGGTCGCGGTCCACCTGGACGGGGCGCGTCGGCACGGTCAAATATTTCGAGGGTCTGGGTTTTCTTTGAGTCACCATAAAGGTTCTTCCTTTGGTCAATCGTCAATCGTGAGCAGAAAAAGATCAGGCCGGTGCTTTATCTCAAGCGCTTTTATCTGTTGACGATTCACTATTCACAGCTCTGTGTTAGTCTTTGACACGCTTGCCGCGAGTGGTCTTCCCGTTAAGGGATAGATAGGTGTAAGCGTCATAGCGCGATTCGTAGAGCTCGACGAGTTCTGCGCCCTCGGCTTCCGAGATGTCTTCGCGCTTGACGCGCTGTGCGATGAGGCGACGAAATCCATCGTGTAAGAGGCTGCGCTCATAGCGGGCGCGCTCTGCCGCCTGCCCGATGGAGGTCCCGCGAATAACTTTCTTAATCAGGTAGCCTTCTTCGTCAATGTGGACGTGTGCCTCGTTGGGCGTCCCGAAGAGGTTATGGTTATTGCCCATCACTTCCTGGTACGCGCCGACGAGCAGGAACGCCAGGTAATAGGGGTCGCCCGCCGTCAGGGGATGAAGCTCCAGCACCTGCTTGACATCATGCAGGTCAACGAACTTGTCAACGATGCCGTCCGAATCACACGTGATGTCGCAGAGCGTCGCGTATTCGGTCGGCGCTTTGTTCAGGCCGTGAATCGGCACGATGGGGAAAAGCTGATCGAGCGCCCAGTGGTCCGGGACCGAGCGAAAGACGGAAAAGTTCGTCAGGTACTTGGCGCAGAGCAGGCGGCGCAGGTCAGCGAACTCTTCCGAGATATACTTGGCCGCCTGCGCGTACTTATCCGCGCGCTCGCAGACATCCCAGAAGAGGACTTCGCCCTTGGCGCGGTCTTCGAGCGAGATCAGGCCGAGATTGAACATTGTGAACAGCTCGTCCCTGTGTTCGAGCGCGTCGTGGTAATACTCTCGATAGTTCTTGACGCCGATGGTCTCGCGCAGGTCGCCCAGCTCGACCACGACCTGCGGGTCGTCTTCGTCAATCTCAATCGGAGTGATGTCTTCGACCACGGTCTCGATCTCGTCCACGACGTTAGTGACGAGAATGGCGTGATAGGCCGCGAGAAAACGGCCCGACTCCTGGATGATGGTGGGGTGCGGGACGTTCTCGTCGTCGCAGACCTGCATGATCGTGTAGATGACATCGTTGGCGAACTCCTGCGCCGTGTAGTTGGCGGAGGAATCGAAGGCCGTCTTCGAGCCGTCGTAGTCCACGGCCATCCCGCCGCCCACGTCGAGCAGCTCAATCGGCACTTTCATCTGCCGAATCTTGGCATAGACGCGCGCGGCCTCTTTCATCGCGTTCTTGATGCGCTTGATGTCGGTCAGCTGCGAGCCGATGTGAAAGTGCAGCAGGCGCAGCATGTCCACGCGGTCGGCTTCATGCAGGCGGCGGATGACTTCGAGTATCTCTGTGGTCGTCAGTCCGAACTTGGCCGCTTCGCCGCCGGACTTCTCCCAGCGGCCCGAGCCCTTCGAGTAGAGCTTGACGCGGATGCCGATCATCGGCAGGTCGCCTTCGTAATGCTCGGCCGCGCGCAGGATGTGATCCAGCTCGTTCAATTTTTCGACGACGATGACGACGCGCTTGCCGCTCTTGGCCCCGACGAACGCCAGCTCGATGAACTCCTCGTCCTTGAAGCCGTTGAGGACCAGCAGGCTCTCCGGGGCCTGGTCGAGCGCCAGCGCCGCGTAGAGTTCCGGCTTGGACCCGGCTTCGAGGCCGAAATCGTAGCGCGAGCCTTCGCGCAGGTACTCTTCGACGACCGAGCGTTGCTGGTTGACCTTCATCGGGTAGACGCACATGTGCGCGCCCTGGTATTCGTACTCGCGGATGGATTTGCTGAAGGCGCGCTGGAGTTTGCGCACCTGGCTGGCGACCAGTTGCGGAAAGCGCAGGAGCACGGGGGTGCCGATTCCACGCCGCGCTAAATCGTCTATGATCTCTTTGAGGTCGGCCGAGCGACTGTCGTTCTCCGCCGGGTGGACGATTAAATTGCCCTTACGATTAACATCAAAGTAACCGGCCCCCCAATTTTCTATGCCATAAGTTTCCAGCGTCTGTTCGATAGCCGTGGTCAATTCGCGGTCTCCTGCCTGGTCTCTAATTCCGCCAAAGACGCCCGGGATTTAGCCCCGAAGCGCAGTCGCCCCTCACATCAAAGCCTCATTGCGGAGATTCGTGGTTGGAACACTAGGCGCGAAATGTAACAGAAAATGCGGGGTCGGACAATAACTATTTTTCCCGGCGGCCGGGCCTCGAAACGGGGTAAACGTTCGTCCGAGAAAGGTTTAAGCGTTAATCGGGGTGGCCCGAGGGGTTTGCGCCCGGCGCACTTTCCGGCGCACTTTGTAGAGAAATCCTTGACAGGAAACCCGGCGCGGCTATAATTCAAGCTTTTTTACGCGCCGTCGCTGTATGACGCACGCCATCTCTCGCAAAAACCGACCGCTACCCGGAACTCAAACCGCACTGGACGCCTCCGAAAGCGCGGTTCGCACCTCCAACACTCCCTTAAACATTCAGGAGATCACATGAACGCAAAAACTGCCATGAAGTATGCCTCGGATCAGGGGGCAAGATTCGTCTCGGTCCGTTTTACGGATTTGCCGGGCTCCTGGCATCACCTGACTTACCCGATTGAGCAGCTCTCGGAAGACTCCTTTGAAGACGGATTCGGCTTCGATGGCTCAAGCCTGCGCGGCTGGGCGGCGATCAATGAATCGGACATGCTGCTCATCCCGGACCCCGGAAGGCTCTGGATGGACCCGTTCGCCGAAGAGCCGACGCTCTGCGTCATCGCCAACGTCGTTGACCCGATTACCAAGGAGGGTTATGCCTTCGACCCGCGCTCGGTGGCGACGCGCGCCGAAAGCTATCTGAAGTTCACGGGGCTGGCCGACACGGCCTTCTTCGGGCCGGAAGCGGAGTTCTTCGTCTTCGATGCGGTCAAGTTTCACAACAATCAGAACTCGGCCGGGTACACTGTGGATTCCGACGAGGGCCACTGGAACAGCGGGCGCGAGGCGGACGAGTTCAGCGGCTCGAACTTAGGGTATCGCATCCGCGCGAAGGAGGGCTACGTGCCCGTGCCGCCCGCGGACTCGCTGAGCGACCTGCGCTCGGAGATTTCCCTGACGCTCGGGCAGCTCGGCATCACGGTCGAGTGTCATCATCACGAGGTCGCCACGGCCGGGCAGTGCGAGATAGACTTTCGCTTCTCGACGCTTTTGGGCACGGCCGATAACCTGCAACTCTTCAAATACGTCGTCCGCAACACGGCCTACATGTACGGCAAGGCCGCGACCTTCATGCCCAAGCCGCTCTACGGCGACAACGGCTCCGGGATGCACGTCCATCAATCGCTCTGGAAGGGCGAAAAGCCGCTCTTCGCGGGCGACGGCTACGCCGGGCTCTCCGAGATGGCGCGCTACTACATCGGCGGGCTCCTGCGGCACGCCGGGGCCATCGTCGCCTTCGCCGCGCCGACCACCAACAGCTACAAGCGGCTCGTTCCGGGCTTCGAGGCCCCTGTCAATCTGGCCTACTCGGCGCGCAATCGTTCGGCCGCGATTCGCATCCCGATGTTCTCGACCAACCCGAAGCAGAAGCGTTTGGAGTTTCGTCCGCCCGACCCGTCGTGTAACGCCTACCTGGCCTTCTCGGCGATGCTGCTGGCCGGGCTCGACGGCATTCAGAACCGGATGGACCCGGGCGAGCCGCTCGACAAGGACATCTACGATCTCTCGCCCGAAGCCTTGAAGGACGTGCCCTCCCTGCCCGGCTCGCTCGACGAATCGCTCAAGGCCCTGGAAGCCGATCACGAGTTCCTGCTCAAGGGCGACGTGTTCACGCCGCAACTGATCGAGCGCTGGATCAGCTACAAGCGCGAGAAGGAGATTCAGCCGCTGCGCATGCGCCCGCATCCCTTAGAGTTCAGCATGTATTTCGACATCTGAGCCGGAGGCGAAAGGGAGAGCGCGAGGGGTAAAAGGGAAGAAGGAAGAGGGAGAGGAGGGAAGGGAAGACGCCCGGAGCGCAGGGCTGCTTGCTTTTCCCGCCTTCCCTTTTTCTCCTTTTACCCTTTCTCTTTAAACCGTCAGGACGACCGGCAGCTTGCCAGTTTTGGACGAAAAAATCGAATCGCTGCTCCGCGACCTGCCCGATGCCGAGGGCGCGCGCCTCTTTTTCGAGCGCCTGGCGGAAGAGCACCCGCGCGCCGTCAAAACGCTGGCGCGAGAGCCGGGGCTGCTCTCGGACGCGCTGGCGCTCGGGGCCTGGAGCCCGCTGCTCGGGACGACGCTCGTCCAGCACCCGGACTACCTGGCGTGGCTCGGGCGCGAGCGGGCGCACACGCGCGTCAAAAGCCGCGAGGAGCTGAACGAATCGCTGGCGCGTTTCGGCCTCACCAATTCTCAATTGGAGGCGCAGGTCCTGCTCGCGCGCTTTCGCCGCCGCGAGCTGCTGCGCATCTACCTGCACGACATCCGCGATGTCAGCACGCTCGTCGAGATTACGGAAGAACTCTCGAACCTGGCCGACGCGATTCTCGAATACGCGCTCAACCTCGCGCGCCACGACCTGGACAATCGCTACGGCTCGCCGCAGTGTGTGGACGAGCGCGGGCGAACGGCGACGGCCAGCTTCTGCGTCGTCGCGCTCGGCAAGCTCGGCTCTTACGAACTCAACTACGCCTCCGACATCGACCTCATTTTTCTTTACTCGGACGACGGCGCGACCTCCGGCAAGGGCGCACGCGGCGAGACCAGCAATCGTGAGTATTTCAACCGGCTGGCCGAAACGGTCTCGCGCATCGTCGGGCGTCAGGCGGGCGAGGGGGCGGCCTACCGCGTGGACTTGCGCCTGCGGCCGCACGGGCGCGACGGCGCGCTGGCCACCTCCGTTGACGAGGCCGTGCGTTACTACTGCGAGAAGGCGCAGGCCTGGGAATTGCAGGCGCTGATTCGCTCGCGCGCTGCCGCCGGGGCGACGGCGCTCTACGCTCGCTTCGCCGAGCGCGTGCGCCACCGCGTTTACGCTCCTGAGCAGACGGTCGGGCACTCGCTCGCCAACGTGCGCCTCGCCAAGCAGAAGATTGATCGTCATCACGCGCACGACGCGCCGGGCTTTAACGTCAAGCTCGGTCGCGGCGGCATTCGCGAGATAGAGTTTATCGCGCAGGCGCTGCAACTGGCCTTCGGCGGGCGCGACCCCTGGCTGCGCGCGCCGCACACGCTCATCAGCCTCGGCCGTCTCGCCGACCGGCAGTTGATCTCCGAGCGCGAGCGGACGCAGCTTTCCGCGGCCTACGTCTTCCTGCGCAAGCTCGAACATCGTTTGCAGATGGAGCACGGGCTGCAAACCCACTCAGTGCCGGAAGAGCCGTCGCGCCGCCTGACGGTCGCGCGGCGGATGGGCTTCAAGGGAGACGGCGCGCTCGCCGACTTCGAGCGTGCTCTGGAGGCGCAGACCGAAGGGGTGCGCGCCGCGTATGACCGCATCTTCGGCGAGGTCTTTGAAGGCGGGGAAGCGATTGAGACGGCGGCAGACGATTCCAGCCCGCTCGCGCCGGAGCCCCTGCACGCTCCTTCCGCAGCGCAGACGGGCGCGGACGCAGAGACACAACGCGGCTCGGAAACGTCCGTCGCACTCGCCGCGGCGGCCGTCTTCGCAGCGCATCTCGCGGGAGAAGCTGCGAGCCCGCAAGAGCCTGAGCGCGGCGCGGGCCAGGCGAGCGTCGAGGCTGTCTCACGGCTGCTGGTCGGCGCGGCGGGCGAGTCGCTTAACTCGCGCCGGGCGTTGATGCTGGCGTCGCGCGTCGCTTCCTCGCTCGATAAAGCGACGACCGCCATCAGCTTCACGAAAGCGAATCTCCGCGCGCTGGTCCATTTATGCGGCGAATCGGAATTCTTCGGCGAGATGATCGCCGGTAATCCCTCGTTGATTCTGGCGCTGCCGCTGGAAGAGGCGAAGGCTCCGGCGCGTGACTACCGCTCGATTCTCAAAGGGGCCGTCGAAGGCGAGAACAGCTACAGGGCCGAGATGCGCGCCGTGCGCCGTGCCTGGGCCGGGCTGCTGGTCGAGACCGGGGCGCTCGATGCCGCGGGCGCGATTTCGATGCGCGAAGCCAATCGCCGCCAGACGGAACTGGCCGCCGCGAGCCTCGACGCCGGATGCCTCATCGCGCGACGCGAGCTGGCGCGCCGCTACGGCGAGACCGATGCGCCGTGCGCGCACCTGGCCATGCTGGGGCTCGGCAGGCTCGGCGGCGGCGGGATGGATTACGGCTCCGACCTGGACGTGGTGCTCGTCTACGACGACGCAGCGCCCTCGCCCGTCCCCACGCTCGAACGGGCCGAAGCCTACGCGCGCTTCACGGAGCTGCTCGTCGCCGCGCTCTCGGGCATGACGCGCGAGGGCCACCTCTACCGCGTGGATTTGCGGCTGCGGCCCGACGGCAGAAACGGCGCGGCATGTTCCGGCGCGGGCGCGTTCACGGACTATCTCAGGACGCGCGCGGTGGCCTGGGAATGGCTGGCCTACGTCAAGCTGCGCGCGGCGGCCGGAGACCTCGAACTGGGCGCGAGAGTTGAAGGGCAGGCGCGCGCCATCATTCACCGCGCCGCGCGGGAATCCGACCCGGAGGCGCTGCGCAATGAGACGCGGAGGGTCCGCGAGCGGCTCGAACATGAAAGGGCCGGGCGGCGCGGTAAAGTGACGGACATCAAGTACGGCGCGGGCGGGATGCTCGACGTTTATTTCGCGACGCGATACCTGCAACTGCTTCACGACGTGCGGGACGAAGGCGCCGATCGCTCGACGCCGACCATGCTGGCGAGATTGCATGACGCAGGGGCGCTCGCCGCGCAAGACTACGCGGCCATGAATGACGGCTATGCTACTTTGCGGCGGCTGGACCATCACCTGCGCCTGATCGTCGGGCGCTCGACGCGCCTGCCCGCGGCCGACCACCCGTCGCTGCGCGACATCGCACGCAAGCTCGGCTACGCCTCGGCCAACGCGCTGGTCGCAGCCCTGGCCGTCGAGATGCAGAGCACGCGCGCGGCTTACGACCGCATCACTCTCAAGAGCAGCCGTCGATGACGTGCCGCGGCGAGGGCGCTGGCCGAGAGGACGCTGCCGGACACTTCATTGCATCCTCTCGGCACCTACTCTCCAGATGCCGGTTTTTATTGACTTCTGACCATAACAGGCTTATCTTGTCGCCGTTTTTATCTCTGGCTGATCTGTTCTGATGAGCGCCTAAACCCTCGCGGGCCTCACGCAACCAACCGTTCGAGCCTGCACCAGTTTCCGTCTGACCGCGGCGGCGCGGCGGCGGATTTCTCCTTAGTGCCATTCGCTCGCTCCTACTGTTAGGAGGACCGCGCGTTGACCTCAATCTTCATTCCAAACTACGCGGAGGCTAAACCATGCAGACTATCATGTACAACGATCACAAGATTCAGATTCAATTGGGCGTCACGGGAAGGGAAGTCATCTACTACGACGACAGTAAGGTCTCCGTGCGCTGGACGGTCGGGGGAGGCCGTCATACTTTTAACGTCACGGAGGATGGCGAAAGCGTCGTCTACGAAGTGGAAATCACGCCCCAGCTCAAATTCTCGATAGTGCCTCTCCAGCCTGCCATCACCGTGCGCCGCGCAGGCAAGATTATCTACACGGACCGTTAGCCTGAAGATGGATGTTTGATTTGCGGGAAAGCAATTCGCCGGGTCACCTGTCGCAGCAATGGCCGTGAGCCGTCATGCGTCGTGGCGGCGGCTCACCGTCAATTCGTGCCAGCAGTGCGTGCACCACCTGTGCGTGGCGGCGCGCTCTTGCGGGGTGTAAAGAGCGGAGCCGTGCAGGCGACGCACGACCTCGCGCTCTTCGTCGTCGAGTTCGAGCCAGCCGCGCAAGCGGCCCTGACCGCAGCGCGGGCATCTCTCCTGGCCTGTCGCATTCGTCATCGGCCGCACTATAGCATGCGTGTGCCGCTCACTGCTTTGAGAAACAGCCCCGGCGCGGTAACATCGCGCTCGTCTCTACCTTATCCGAAAACCGAAAGCCCGCTTGAATAGTATGTCAACTCGACGCAGATTCGCCGCGCTCGTCTCTCTTCTGCTCCTCCTTGTTTCAACCATTAACGCCCAGCGCAGTGAGGCGCGCTTCGATTTCTACACGCGCGGGCCCTACCGCGAAACAGTCCCGCGCCCGCAGAGCGTGCTGCGCTTCGATGTCGGCGACTTTCACACCAACTACGCGATGATGGAGCGCGTGATAGAGAGAATCGCCCAGGCCGCCCCGGAGCGCGTGCGCGTCCTGGACATCGGCGAGACCAACGAGCACCGGATGATGCACCTGGTCGCCATCAGCTCGCCGGAAAACATCGGCCGCCTGGACCAGATCAAGGGCAACCTCGCGCGTCTCTCGGACCCGCGCAACACGACTGCGGCCGAAGCAGAGCGGATTATCGCTTCGACGCCGCTCGTCGCCTGGATGGCCTACACGATTCACGGCAACGAGTCTGCCTCGTTCGAGGCGATGATGCAGGTCGTCTATCAACTGGCGGCGTCCAACGAGCCAGCGACCCTGGAGATTCTGAAGAACTGCGTCGTGCTGGTCAACGTCTGCGAGAACCCGGACGGGCACGAGCGTTTCGTCTCCTGGTACAACTCGAACGCCGTCGGCAACCCCGAACCCCTGGCCAGCGAACACCGCGAGCCCTGGTCGGTCTACGGCCGCCTCAATCACTTTCGCTTCGATCTCAACCGCGACAACATCGCCTCGACACAGATCGAGACGCATCACATGCAGCGCGCTTATCTCGAATGGAATCCGCAGGTTCTGGTGGACCATCACGGGCAGCCCGCGCAGTTCTTCTTTCCTCCGGCGGCGCTGCCCGTCAATCCGAATCTTCCGCAGGAAGCGACGGCGCGCTGGCTGGCCATGTTCGGCCGCGCCAATGCAGAGCAGTTCGACGCGCGCAACTGGGATTTCTTCGTCCGCGACGTTTTCGACCTCTTCTACCCGGGCTACTGGGATTCCTGGCCGAGCTTGAACGGCGCAATCGGGATGACGTATGAGACGGACGGCGGCGGCTTCAAGGGCCTGAGGTGGAAGCGCGAGGACGAAACGATTGTCACGCTGCGCTCGGCCATCGCCAAGCACTACGTCGCCTCCCTGACGACGCTCGACACGGCGGCGCGCAACCGCGAAGCCAGGCTTCGTGACTATTACGACTTCAAGCGGAGCGGGATGGAGGAGGCGCAGAGAGAAAGGATGAAGCGCATCGTGCTCGTGCCGGGCAGAGACCCCGGCAATGCCGCGGAGCTGGTTCAGGTGCTGCTTCGCGCAGGCATCGAGGTCGGCGTGGCGCGCGCTCCCTTTCGCTCGCAGAGCGCGCACGCTTATCTCGCAGCCGGTGCGACGGGCGCGGCCCGCGAATTTCCGGTCGGCTCTTACATAGTTGATCTCGCGCAGCCGCAGAAGCGTTTGGCCAAGGCCCTGCTTGAGCCGACGACGGATCAGGATGCGGCGTTCGTCCGCGAACAGTTGGCGCGCTTTGCCCGCAACGAGAGGCGCGGGCGCGGCGCTTCAAAAGAGGAGTACGGCTTTTATGACATCACGGCCTGGTCGCTTCCGCTGGCGTTCGGCGTCGAATCCTACTGGACGGAGGATGCGGCCGGGGTGCAGCGCGGGACGCTCGGCCTCTCCGACGCGGGAGCGGCAAAGGGAGGCATCAACGGCGGGCGGGCCGCCGTTGCCTACATCATTCCTTACGATAACAATCAAGCGCCCGCGCTCGCCTATCGCTTGCAGCGCGAGGGCTTCCGTTTGGGCGCGGCGACCCGAACCCTGAGCGCGGGCGGGCGCGAGTGGCCGCGCGGCACGCTGGTCGTGCGCGTCTCGCGTAACCCGGAAACGCTGCACGAAGCGATGGCGCGTCTCTCTTCGGAGACGGGCGCTGTCGTCTGGCCCGTCAATTCAGGCTTTCACGAAACGGGCGAGACGGGCATCGGCTCGGAGAACGTCGTCACGCTCAAGCCGCCGCGCATCATCATGATCGCAGATGATCCGGTGGACCAGACGAGCTACGGCGCGCTCTGGTGGATGTTCGACCGCTACGGCGTTGACTTTACGCCGATGACGATTGCCAACATCAGGCGCGCCGAGCTTGACCGCTATAACGTCATCATCATGCCGGACGGCTCGCCCGACCGCTACTTCGCGGCCTTCGGTAAGAGCGGCATCGAGACGCTGCGCGGCTGGACGCAGCGCGGCGGGACGCTCGTCTGCATCAAGGGTGCGGCCGTCTTCGCCGCGCTCAAGGATGTCAACCTGACTTCATCGCGCCTCGTCGGCTCGGACGAAGACGAGCAGAAGGACCAGGGCGCTGGCGAAGCCGCCGAGACGGAGCAGGCTCCCGCGCCGTCTTCACCAGTGCAGGCGGCCGCGGCCGAGCGGACACAGGCAGGGGTTTCCGACTCGTCAAGCAAGGGCAGGCGTGGCGGGCAGACCGCGACCGAGGAGCGCCGCACGGAGGCAGACCAGACGGAGAAGTTGGAGGGCGCAGCGCCCGCCCTGCCGCCGATTGCCTCGCCTTCGGCGCGTCCGGGCAGAGTGCCGGAGGCCGTCCCCGGCGCTGTCATGCGCGCAACCATTGACCGCACGACCTACCTGACCTTCGGTTACGAAGAGGCGACGCTGCCGGTGCTCGTCAACTCCGGCTACTTCTTCCGCCCCTCGAAGGAGGGGACGAACGCCGTTATCTTCTCGCCGGATGCCACGCGGCCGCTGCGCATCTCCGGCTTCACCTGGCCGAACAATACGGAGCGATTGCTGCGCGGCACGGCCTACGTCATGGAAGAACCGCTCGGGCGCGGGCACACTGTCCTCTACGCCGAAGAGCCGAACTTTCGCGGCATCTGGCGCACGACCACACGGCTCTTCTTCAACTCGATTCTGTTTACTTCGTCGTTTTGAGAATGCGCCTCGGGAAGCCCTGAAGGTCGAGAGGGGAAGAGGAAAGGGCGAAGGGAAACTATCCTTCCAGCCGTTCTCCTCTTCCCCTCTCAGCTCTCCGGGCTTTCCGCGCTGTGCCTGAAGGGCCGCGCCCTTTTCTACTTCGTCGGCTTCCAGATATATTTGCCGGTCTTATCTATGTAGCCCTGCCGGCCGCCGGTTGAAATCCTGGCCAGCCCGTCGCCGAAGGGCCAGGCGTTGTCGAACTGCGGCGCGATAACGAGAGCGCCGGTCCTGTCAATATAGCCATACTTGCCCTTGAGCTTGACTACGGCCAGACCTTCAGAGAAGCCCTGCGTCCAGTCGAACTGCGGCGCGATGACGACCTTCCCCGTCTTGTCTATATAGCCGAACTTGTTGTCGAGGATGATCGGGCCGAGCCCTTCGGAAAAGCTGCCCGTGAAATCGAAACGCGGCGCGATCACGGTCTTTCCGCTCCTGTCTATGTAGCCGTATTTCTCGCCGATCTTGACGTTGGCCAGCCCCTCCGAGAAGTGGAAAGCGTTGTAGAACTGCGGCGCGATGGCTATCTTCCCGCGTTTATCTATGAAGCCGTGCCTGTTGCCGACGACGACCAGCGCCAGCCCTTCGTGAAAAGCGAAAGCCTTGTCGAACTGCGGCGCGATGATGACCTTCCCCGCCTTGTCTATAAAGCCGTACTTGCGATCAACCATCACGACCGCCAGCCCGTTCTCGAAATTCTCGACGGCGTCGAACTGCGGGGCGATGACGAGCCTGCCGCTCTTGTCTATAAAGCCTCGCCGCGGATTGCGCCCGCCGGTTTGGACGGGCGCGAGCCCTTCGGCGAAGAAGGGGCCGACGAAATCCACCTGCTGCAAGTCAACGACCAGCTTTCCGCCCCTGTCTATCAACCCGCGCTTGACGCCGTTTTTGACGTAAGCCAGCCCCTCTGCGAACTCCCAGGCATCATCGAACTGCGGCGCGATGACCAGCTCTCCCGTCCGGCTGATGTAGCCCCACTTGCCGTCCTGCCTGACGGGCAGCAGCCTTCCCGTCTCCTTCTTCTGCGCCGCCGCCGGGGTCAGGAAAGAGAGCGCCAGAAGACAGATGACGGCCGGGATGCAGCGCTTCTTCGTTGCTGATTTGCTCATGCTCTTCCGGGGGGCGGGCTCACTTCGCCGTGGCATCATCGGCGCGCCCGTAGCTAATCAGGTTAGCGAAAACGCGGTAAGCCCCCGGCACGCCCGCGCGCAACTGCCTGTACCAGACCATGCTCGTGTAGATGTAGCGCCCGCGACCATAACGGGCGGCCAGCAGCCCGCCCCGGAGCGGCGCTTCACCGGCATCACTCGCGGCCAGCGGCGCGCTGTATCGCTCGTCCCATTGTTCAGGATAGTAAAGCCCGCGCTCCTGTATCCAGCCCTTGAAATCATCTTCAGTAATCCTGTTCGGAAAGTTGAGCAGCGGGTGTCGCGGCTCGATGAAAGTGACGGGTGCGGTCTCGTCCGTGATGCGGGAGTTGCCGAGCGTGATGGGATAAGGCGCAAGCTGCGGGCGGCCTTTCTGCGCGTCCGGGTTCCACTCGTTGGTCTTGTGATAGAAGACGATGAGAGTCCCGCCCGCCCGCGCGTAGTCGAGCAGCTGCGCGTTGGCCGCAATCAATTCGGGATGAGCCTGGTAGCCGCGATTGTCTATCACGATTGCGCCGTAGCCGTCGAGCTTGCCCGCGCGCACCTCTTCAATCGTCAACTCCCTGCTCTGGACGCCGAGCGCCGAGAGCGCATCGCGCAGAGTGTCGTCGAAGCTGCGCACATAGCCGACGCGCAGGCCGGGCGCGACGCGCGCATCGCTATAAATCGCCGGAATGTTTATCCGCGTCACGGGCGCGGCCAGGCGGTCGGACCAGACCGCCAGCGGCATCTCCTTGCCGGGCGCAACCCCGCCCGCCTGCAAAGAGGCTAACAGGTGAGCGGGAAATCTTACGGTTACCTCGCGCGTCTCGCCGGGGCGGAGCGCGAAGCTGGCGGCAGGCTGCGCGCGCTCCGCCCGGTTCGCAGAGCCCAGATAACCCTCGAAGCGTGTCCGCTGGTGATTGACCAGGCGAAGGAACAGGGGCTGCGGGCGGGCGATATTGCCGGGAGTCAGGACGAGCAGCGGCGGGCTCGCGCCGGTAATCTCGACGGCGGGCGCAACGTCAACGCGCGTCGCGGCGACCAGCGGAAAACTGATGCCGTTCAGCTCCACGCGGGCCGTTACCTCCAATCGTTTGCCGAACGTTTGAGCGTCGTAGAGATGGGCGGAATGCGGGAGCGTGAGACTCTCGTTGCCGGGAATGTTCAGGGCTTTCGTGAGCGTGATAACGCCATGCGGCTCAACGTTTAAGGGCCGGTTCGGCCATCCCCGGCCGGAGCCCGAAGCCGCCACGCCCGTGACCTCCACCTGCGCGCTCTGCTCGCCGCTGTTGGAGATATTGATGGACAGAGTGGTGGACGAATTGGGCACGACCACTGCATCGCGCGGCGTGACCGTGAGGGTGATTCCGCCGAACGCGGCCAGCGCCAGGTTGAGCCGCTCGGTCATCAAGCGGAAGCGCGGCGCATCGCCGGGCGTTGCGCGTCCAAACCCGCCGATGCGCGCGCCCGCCAACGCATGAAAGAGTCGAGTGCGGTCGCTTATGAAATCCGTCAGCGGGCGATTCTGAATCTTCGGCGCGGCCAGAGCGGTCGCCACCTGCTCAGGCAACTGGAGGCCGTCGAGCAGTGTGCGCGCGCCCGCCGGAAGCGCCGCCGACTGCTTTGCCGAGCGCACGAGGCGATAGCGGATGACGCGCATCCATCCGGGCGGAAGCGTCTGCGGCCAGGGCCCCTGCGAAGCGTGGCGTTGCAGAGCCCGGAGCGCCTGCTCCGCGTAAGTAGTCCCGCGCACGGGGTCGCGCTCGCTCGTGTCGAGGGAAATAGTCGCGCCGTCGCTTTCCGGTTCGTTCGATGACGAAGGGCCCGCCGCCCCGCGCTCAGAGAAGATGCGGACGAAGAGCCTCTGCGGCTGCCAGGTGCTGATGCCGTCCCTGAGCTGTTCGGGGAAGCGCGCGGGGTCGGCGGCCGCGTCGAAGGCTTCGAGGACGAGACGGCCCGTGGCCTGGTGATGGCCGTGCCCGCTGGTCGTGTCGTGGTTGGTGATGATTACGTCCGGGTGAAGCTGGCGAATCTTGAGGACCATCCGGCGCAGGGCCTCTTCATGGCCCCAGACGCGAAAAGCCTCTTCCGCCGATTTCGAGAAACCGAAATCCCGCAGGCCCAGGAACCAGGGCTCGGAGCCTTGAATGGCGGCGGCCTCTTCGGTCTCGCGCGCACGAATTGCTCCCAGCTCTTCGTACAGCTCCGGCCCGACGGCGTTCTGCCCGCCCTCGCCGTAGGTCGAAAAGAGCGTCACGGTGTGAACGCCATACTTGCGCCGCAGCAGGGTCAGCGTCGAGCCGTCCTCGTCGTCCGGGTGCGCGGCGACACACATCACCGTCCAGGGATTATTCAAATCCAGCAGCGCCTGGTAGAGCGCGGCATCGGCTGTGCTCTCGCCCGCTGGACGCGGAGGCGCAGGCTGCTGCCGCTGTCCGTGCGCGAGCGGCGCGAGGGCCGCGAGCGCGGAAAAGAGGAGCGCCAGCAGGCCGCGCCGGACCGGGCGCCGCGCCGCTGGCTTTGAATTTGAGAACCCATCAAATCTATCTGTGTTCACTCGAACTCCACACACAGGTCAAGCCACCTGGTCGGCAGATGAATGTCAACACGCCTGGAAGAGACCTCGACGCTGACGATGCGATTACAGACGAGCAGGAAGAGGCGCTTGCAGCCTTCCAGTTCTTCCCCCTGCTTGAAGAGAATCCGAAATGCCTCTGTCCGAATCTCGTAGCGCCCGCTCATCCTCGTCGGAACGCGCATGACCAGCCCCTCGCGCCCGAGATCGAAGGTCGAGCGCGCGCCCTCTGGAAGATGAAACACGCCGCCGCTCGCGCCGTCGGCCGTGAATTGAATATCGCCGCGCCCGGCCACCTTCTCCAACTCGGAGGCGGGCGCGCCCGGCGCAAAGACACGCGCAAAGTCGAGCACCGGAATCGAGAATCGCCCGCGGGCGTGTCCCTCCTGCATGCTCCGGATCAGTTCGAGCGCGACGCCGCGCATCTCCGGCCATTTGAGACAATTGAAGATAGCCATAACCTTAAGGGGCGCAAAGCACCGTCCGCCCCGGACGATTGGACGAAGCGGACGAGCGGCGCGGGTTGCAGCCTCACTATACAATCTGCGAGGCCAAAACCCGTAGCGCCCGCGCGCCTCGCTCGGCGTGTATCCTTCACGCCGTAAAAATGCTATATTCTCGCGCTTGGATTCTATCTTTTGATTGGAGTAGGAGGCTAGAGATGTACCCCCGCAGAAAACTTTACACGCTCTTTCTGATGATTACCCTGCCGCTGCTGGCCGTCGCGTGCGGCGATACCGGCAAGGCCAACAAGCTGATTGACGAAGGCAACGCCGCCGTCCAGGAGGGTCAGAAACTGGCCCAGGAAGCCGACGCCAAGAACGACCAACTGATCGCCGCGCTCGGCAATTTCCCCGAAAACCGCGACGAGCTTAAAGGCAAGGCGCAGGAGGTCATGGACCTCCTGGACAAGAGCATCGCCAGGCTGCGCGAAGCGACGCAGAAATTCGACGACGGCAGCAAGACCAACATTGATGCCAAGCTCAAGGAGTATCTCTCGCTCAAGTCCCAGGAGTTCAGCAAGCATGCCGAGCACCTGGAAGTCGCCAAAGAGATTCCGAAGGCCGTGATGGACCCGGCCGTGACCGACACCGATACCCTCAAGACACGTTTCACACAGGCGACCGAACGCGTCGAGAAGCTGCAAAAAGAGTGGGAAGACCTCGCCGCGCGCGCGGGCAAGATTCAGGAAGAGAACAAGGACAAGTTCAAATCATAGGCTGACGCCAAAGCAAGGGTCAGTGCAGAAAAGTAAGAGGGTCAGAGGGAAAGGGAAGAGGCTCTGTGCGGCAGCGCCTCTTCTTTTGCCTTTTTACACTTCTCTTGCTCTGGCCGCTTTGCGCTTGACGCTCTGCTCGCCCTTCTCCATTCGTCCGGCGAGGAACATGGCGGCGGCGATGATGGCGATGAGCAGGACGCCATAGGCGGCGGCCGTGCCGAGATTCAGGCTGCGCAGCTCCGATGCGATCTTGATCGAGATGGGCTGGTTGCGCGGGACGTAGACGAGGATGCTGGCGACGTATTCGCCGAGCGCGATGACGAACGCCAGCAGCGTTCCGGCCACCGCGCCCGGCCAGACCAGCGGCAGGCGCACGCGCCGGAATCGCCGCCAGGCGTTTGCGCCCAGTGACCCGGCAGCCTCTTCGAGCGCAGGGTCAATCTGCTCCGTGCTGGCCTGCACGGCGCGCACGACCAGCGGCATGAAGCGCAGGAAATAGATGACGGGCAGAATCCAGAACGTGCCGACGAGAATGAAAGAGCCCGTCAGCGCGTTCTCCTGCCCGTAAGCCTCCGCGATAGAGACGGCCACGACCGTCCCCGGCAGTGCCCAGGGGACGAGCACCAGCAGCGAAACCAGCCGCCGCCAGCGAGTCCTTCTCCTGGCCGTCACAGCCGAGACGCAAAAACTCCAGACGAGCGCAAAGAGAGCGGCCAGCCCTGCCATCGTCAGACTGTTAAGAATCACCTCGGCCGAATCGCGCTCGGTCAGGATGCGCGTGTAATTGGAGAGCGTGTAGGCGGGCGGCAGCGCCTGCGTCGTCCATTGACCCTCGCGTGCGAAGCTGACGAGGACGAGCGTTGCGACGGGCAGCGCGAGCAGTGTCGTGAAAAGCAGGCCGGAGAGGGTGGCAAAGGCCCTGGCCCGGCCGCTCGTGACGGGAGTGCGGGCCTTCGTCGTCCCCTTCATCGCGGCCGCGGCAAAGCGCCGGGTCCCTTCGTAACGCTGGAAAAAGATGAGCGCGACGATTGAGATGAGGGCGAGCATGACGGTCTCTGTGAGCGCCGCCGCCGCATCGCCGCGCTGCCTCGCGTTGAAGATTTCGAGCGTCAGGACGCGCACGTCGCCGCCGAAGAGCAGCGGCGCGCTAAAGGACGCCATCGAGGTCATGAAGGTCAACAGCGCGGCGGCAATCAGCGAGGGCGTCAACTGCGGCAGCGTGACCCGCAACAGCACCAAGGCCGGTTTCGCCCCGAGGCTGCGCGCGGCTTCGGCCAGCCCGGCGTCAATCCGGCGCAGGCCCGCGCCCGCCAGCACGTAAAAGAACGGGTACATCGTATAAGTGTGAAAGAGCAGCAGCGCGGGCCAGCCGCGCAGCCGCCAGGGCGCGCCCTTGAGCCCGAACATCCACTGGACCAGCCGCGCCAGGATACCCGACTCGCCGCAGAGAAAGATAAAGGCAATCGTCCCGACCAGCGGCGGCAGCACCAGCGGCAGCGCCGCCAGCGCCGCGAAGAGCCTGCGCGCGGGAAAGGCGTAACGCTCGAAGAGAAAGGCCAGCGGCACTCCCGCGAGCGCGCAGCAGCAGACCGTCAGCAGCGAGAGCAGGATGCTTGACCCGGCGGCTTCGAGCATCGCGCGCTGCGAGAAGAAGTCCCGGTAGTTGTCTAGCGACCACCGGCCGCCCCGGTCGAAGGAGGCCGTCAGCACGTGCAGGTTCGGGTAGACGACGCCGTAGAGCAACACGACGGCCACTACGAAGAGCAGAATGATCGAAGAGGGGCGACGCGCGCGAGCTTTGATGCGGCGAAGGAGAGAGGCCGAGACGCCGCCCGGCGCAGACACGGAGACCTGCGCAGCAGGCGGCTCGGAGCTGGTAGAAGCAGGTGATACGGAGACGAGAGGAGCAGGTGACGCCGAGAGCGGCGACGCGGAGACAGTGTGCGCGGGCGAAGCGGAGACAGCGGGCGCGGGCGATGCATGAAGGTCCGCATTCTCGGGCGCCGAGCGTTCGTCAGCGCGCCCGCGCTCGGGCGTTCGGGTGTCTCTTGGCCTCTCCTCGTCTCTCATTGGGCCAGCACGCTGATTCGATGAGGGGGCAGTTGGACCAGGCAGGGAGCGCCCGCGACGAAGCCTTCGGGGTCGAGGACCAGGGCTTCGAGTAAGAGGCCGCCAGCGTCGAGCCTGATGCCTGTGGTCGCGCCCGCAAAGTCAATCTCACGTATGACGGCCTGCATGACGTTCAAAGCATTCCGGGGAGCCTCTGCGAGAATGACCAGGTGCTCCGGGCGAATGGCGAGCAGGCAGGGCTGAGCGAGCGGGGCGGGCCCGGCTGCTTCGACGCTAACGCTGAGCGTGTGATCTCCTTCGAGAGTCTTAAACTCACCCGCGCCGTCCCCTGCGGAGCCGAGAGGCACGGCGCGAAAGACGTTGTTGCGTCCGAGGAAGCGCGCGACGGCGGCCTGTGACGGATGTTCGTAAAGCTCGCGCGGCGCTCCGGTTTGCAGGATGCGGCCCTCGCTCATGACGCTGATGCGGTCGCAGAGCGCGAAGGCTTCCTCCTGGTCATGCGTCACGTAGACGGCCGTCAGGCCGAGCTTCGTGACCAGCTCGCGCAGCTCGGCGCGCGTCTCTTCGCGCAGCGCCACGTCCAGGTTCGAGAGTGGCTCGTCGAAGAGGAGCAGCGCGGGCTCGATACTGATGGCGCGGGCGATGGCGACGCGCTGCTGCTGCCCGCCGGAAAGCTCCGTCACCTGCCGCCGCTCGTAGCCGGGAAGCTGCACGAGCGCCAGCGCACGCGCGACGCGCTCCGCAGTCTCTGCCTGCGGACGTTTGCGCGCGCGCAGGCCGAAGGCGACGTTCTCGTAAACGTTCAGGTGCGGGAAGAGCGCGTAGTTCTGAAAGACCATCCCGAAGCCGCGCTGCTCGGGCGAGAGGCCCGTGATGTCGCGGCCGTCGAATTCGATGCGGCCAGCGTCGGGCGAGTCCAGCCCGGCGATCATCCGCAGCGTCGTCGTCTTGCCGCAGCCCGAAGGCCCCAGCAGCCCGAAGAACTCCTTGCGCTCGACCGCCAGGGAGAGGTCCGCGACGGCGGCGTTCGCTTCGTAGCTCTTCGAGATATTTCGCAGAGAGAGAAAGGCCAAGCCTCTTGTTGCTCCTTCGACACCGTTTGGAAAAGAGGCTGCTATGTTACATCATCCGTCGCCAAAGGTCTGAGGGGCGGAAAACCCCAGGCCGCACGCCGCCGGAATTTTTTTGATTGACGGGATTCGATTAAAACAATAATTTGGAGGCCGCTTCGGCGAGAAGGAGAACCCCTAATGTTGACCAAGAGAACGTTTGCTATTGTCCTCACGGTCGTCTCGGCACTGGCCCTGACGGCCGCCGCGGCGAGCCCCGCCGCCATCACCAGCGTTTACACCTCGCTCTCGAACTGCAAGACGGTTAATGTGATACGCGACTCGTCCGTGCAGGCTTGCGCAGGCTATGGCGGCTATAACCTGCAACTCGAATACGGCGATGCGCGCGAGTCAATCACGGTCATTGACGCGAAGCGCAAGAAGCACCCGCTCGATTTATGGACTGTGATTAGCAGCGGCTTTAGCTCGGTCGGCAAGAAGGCGGAGTGGCGCATCGCACGGCGAAACGGCAAGAGCGTGCCGATTGCCCTGATCGTTCGCCTGGACGCCAGCGATAACCCGGAAGATTCCACCAAGGTCACTTCCTACCTGGCCGTCGCCAAGATTACCCCGAGCAAACTCTGCGTGACAGACAAGATCATGCCGAGCGCGACGGCCAACGAGGAGGCGCGCCGCGCCGCCGACGTTGCCGCCGACAAACCATGCCTCGCGCCGCCCCGGTAAGCGGCCGCTCGACGGGCGCTTCCCCGTCGAGCGGCGGGCGTTTCGGGAAAGATATTTGAAAAGCTCTCGCCGTCAGTCACCTCGAATCAACAGTACCGTTTGAATCATGGAGGCCGACGGCGAGAGCTTTTTCATCACGCCGCGAGCTGTTTTCAGTCAACGACGAACTCGACCGATTGGACCTGGTAACCGGCCGACGCGCTGCCGCCGACCCGCATGATTAATCCGCCCCCCTCATAGTAGTAGCCGCAGATTTGAGCGCCCTCCTCTTCATTGCAGCCCTGAAACTGCATTCCGCCGCCCGTCTCCTTGAAGAGCTTGGCGACGGCAGCTTCCGAGGCGACCGCCGCTGCCGCCGTCCGATCCTTCGCCTGCCAAGCCTTGTAGAGCCTCTGCGCGGCGTCTTCCGGGCTGGAGGCTTTGCCGCCGCCGCCGCTGCTCTGCCCGCCGATGTTGGCATTGCTCGTCGCGGGGCTCGGCGACGGGCTGGCCGCGACGTTCGCGTTCGCAGTCGTCGTCGTGCTGCTCGACGTTGAGGTCGAAGTGCTGTTGGGCCGGACGTTCGCCGTGTTGCTGTTGGAGTTGTTGCCGCCGTCCTTGTTGCAGGCCGCCGCAAAGATGCAGAGGGCCAGGATGACGGCGAGAGAAGTTAAACGAGAATTACCGATTTTTCGCATGTAGCGATGATCTCCTGTTGTCTGGTTGGAAAAGCAATGCTGATTTATGCCTTTGATGATTGGGCGACAGTTAAAGCTCAGGCGCGTGGCCCCGGAGAGAGAGCGCCTTGAGCGAAATCCGCGGCCGGTCTCGGCAAATTAGCGTGCGCTTGCTTTGCTCTCAGGCTCAATTCCTGTTGCGCCCGCGAATCTCGGTGTCCCAGTAGCGCAGCCACTCGCCGCCCTCGCGGCGCAGCAAGTCCCAGTCGAGCGGCATCCGCGTAAAAGGCTCGTTCATCCACGGCGGCAGTTGCGAGCGGTCCAGGTCCGTGCGCGCCGGGATGCGGTAATAGGTGCGCGCCGCGTAGGAGAGGCTTTCTGGCGTCGTCACGAACTCGTAGAAGCGGCGCGCCTCTTCCTGGTTGGGCGAGTTACGAATGACGGCGATGCCGTCGGTGATGACGGGCGTGCCGCTGCGGGGAATCACGTATGCCAGGTGAAAGTTCTTCTTGTCGCGGTAGAGCCAGATGTCGGGCATGTTCCAGAGACTGATGACGCCTTCGCCGCGTTCGAGCTTCTGCATCAGCAGGGTCGGGTCGGCCGTGTACTCATGGACGTTGGCATCCAGGCGACGCAGCCAGTCGTAGCCCGCCTGCGGAGAGTTGCTTCCCTGCGAGAAGCGCCAGATCATCGCGCCGAAAATCGCGCGCATCGAGTCCGAGGGGATGGGATTGCGAATCAAGACCTTGTCGCGCCACTTCGGGTCGAGCACTTCGTCCCAATCGCGCGGCGCGTCTTCGGCGCGCACCAGCTCCGTGTTGTAGACGATCACTTCGGGAGTCTCGTAAGTGCCGTACCAGCGGTCCTGCGGGTCGCGCGAAGACTCAGGCACTTTGTCTGCCCAGGAGGGACGGTAGGGCGCGAGCAGGTTCTCTTCGGCCGCCGTCTGGTAGGTCGTGTGCGCCGCTCCCCACCAGAGGTCCGCCTGCGGGCGGTTGCGCTCGACGCGCAGCCGCGCCAGCACTTCCTGCGCGCCCATGTCCTGAAACTGCACGTCCACGTCCGGCTCGGCCTGCTTGTAGCGGTTGATGAAGTCGCGCAGCATGTCCTGGCCGTGCGGCGTGTAGATGAGCAGCCGCCGCCGTGCGCGCGTCCCGGAAGATTGACAGGCCGTCGAAAAGAGAAGCGACAGCAGCAGCAGGAATGCGGCGGCGAAGGCTAAGCGGCGTGCGTTGAAAACCATCTCTTTGCGATTGAGCGGCGGACTGTTTTCGATTGGTCGAACACGGAGTATGCTATCACACGAACTGCGCTCGCGCTCAAGGGGCGCGCCCGCCGCCTTCGAGAAACTTCTGGATGATTCGGCCGCCTTGCGGCTACAATGAGCGGCGGGGCTGTTAATCCGCAGCGGGTGAATCACCGGCGGGGCGGGTCAATCAAAGAGGTGCGTCCGGGTCTCGGCAGACGACGGGGCGCAGGGAAGGGGCAAAGTGGCTGCGAGTCTCAAGAGAAGGATGCTGCGCGCGGGCGGGTGGCGCGTGGCCAAGCGCCTTATCAAGCCGCTGCCGGTCGTCGGCTCGCTGCTGGCGCTCAGCCTGGCGGGCGGCGAGGTCAGGCGCAAGGGCCTCGTGCGCGGCGCGCTGCACGTCGGCCTGGACGTGACGCCCGTCATCGGCGCGGCCAAGGGATTCATCGAAATCTTCACGGGCGACCTTATTCCAGACAGGGAGCGAGAGCCCGCCCGCAGGCTCAAAGAGAAAGGCTGAGCGCCGGGCTTAGCCCTATGCCGCAGGAATCATTACACTTCCATCGCTGATCGCTCCTCTTTCAGACGTTTTCCCGGTTTGCAAAAAATAGGTATTGACGTGGATTTTAGTGCGGCGTAGAATGCGCGGCACAATGGGCGGGTGCTGAATGTATCCGTCAGCGCCGGGCGGTGTGAGGACGTCAGGCGTAGTGCGTAATAGAGACGAAAGCGGCGAGTTCCCGGGAACTCGCCGCTTTTACTTTCTCACGAGCTGGTTGCCGCCTCCCCTCAAGATTCTCAAGCCGCCCGACTCCAGTGCTTTCGAGCCGCGGCCGCGTCGGACTCCATGCCAGGCTCAGGCTCTCGCGGCGTGGACGCGCGGCCTGGCGTTGAAGGGCTCTGCCTGCTCGTAAGCGTGCGAGAGGCGCAGCAGCGTGCCCTCCGACCAGTGCGGCCCGAGCAGTTGGAGGCCGATGGGCAGGCCCTTCGAGGAGAGCCCGCACGGGATGGAGATGCCCGGAATCCCCGCCAGATTGGCCGTGCACGTGTAAATGTCGTTGAGATACATCGCCAGCGGGTCGTCCACCTTCTCGCCGAGCAGGAAGGCCGTGGTCGGAGTGGTCGGCGTCGCTATCGCGTCGCACTGCTCGAAGGCTTTGCGGAAATCATCCCGGATCAGGGTTCGCACCTGCTGCGCCTTGCGGTAGTAGGCTTCGTAGTAGCCGGACGAGAGCACGTAAGTCCCGAGCATGATGCGCCGCTTGACCTCCGCGCCGAAGCCTTCGTCGCGCGTCCGGCTGTACATCTCGCGCAGCGTCCCCGACTCCTCCGCGCGAAAGCCGTAGCGCACGCCGTCGTAACGCGCCAGGTTAGACGATGCCTCGGCCGTCGCGATGATGTAGTAGACGGCGATGCAATACTTCGCGTGCGGCAGCTCGACCTCGACGATTTCAGCGCCGAGCCCGCGGTAAACCTCTATCGCACGCTCGACCGCCGCGCGCACCTCCTCGTCCACTCCCTCGCCCAGCAGCTCAAGCGGGACGCCGATGCGCGCTCCCTGCGCGCCGTTCGCAATCTCGGCCCGGTAATCCGGGACGGGAACATCCGCGGTCGTCGAATCGTTGGCGTCGCGCCCGGCAATCACGCCGAGCACGGCCGCGACATCGCGCGCCTCCCGGCCGAAGATGCCTATCTGGTCGAGCGACGAGCCGAAGGCGACCAGGCCGTAGCGCGAGATGCGTCCATAGGTCGGCTTGAAGCCGACGATGCCGCAGAGCGACGCGGGCTGGCGAACCGAGCCTCCCGTCTCGGAGCCGAGCGCGGCCGGGACTATCCCAGCCGCGACCGCAGCCGCCGAGCCGCCGCTCGAACCGCCCGGCACGAGCGCGGTGTCCCAGGGATTCCTGACCGGCCCGAAGGCTGAGTTCTCGTTGCTCGAACCCATCGCAAACTCGTCGCAGTTGGTCTTGGCGATGATGACGGCCCCGGCCGCGTTGAGCCGCTCGACGACCGTCGCGTTGTACGGCGGGTGATAGTTGGCCAGAATCCGCGAACCGCACGTAGCCTGAAGCCCGCGCACGCAGATGTTGTCTTTGAGCACGACCGGGATACCGGCCAGCGCCTGACCGATTAAATTAGGCTCAAGGGCAGCCTCGCGCGGCCACTGCATTCCGGTCGCGTCAGCCACTGCCATTTGTGCCCGCGCCCCGTCGGTCGCCGCGTCCAGTTCTTCCGCGCGGCCGAGCGCGCCCCCGCGGTCAATCTGCAAGAATGCGTTGAGCGTCCCGTTGAGCCTCTCGGCGGAGTCGAGCGCGTATTCAATGATCGCACGCGCCGAGGTCTGCCCCTGCGAGAGACGCGCGCGCAACTGTTCGATGCTGTTTTCTGCCGTCATAAGAGGTTCCGCTGGCGTCGCCTGCGGCGCGTCTGCGCCCGGCGCGGTGGGGCCGGACGCGAGAGGCGCGGGAAGCGTCGCTGTTGAGCTTAAAAATTCTCCGTTTCGGGGGACCCGGCCAGGACTTTCGGCACGCGGAAATGGCCGGACGCGGGATCGGGCGCTTGGTCCAGCGCGAGCTGCTGGCCGAGCGAGGGACGCGCCCCGTCCTCGCGCGCTGAATCGGTCCGCTCGCCCTCGGGCGTCAACCCTCCGAGCGCCGGTTCTATCCGGCTCGTGTCGAGCTCGTTCAACTGCTCGACGTAGGCCACGATGCCCGCTATCTGCGACGTGAAGGCGCGGCGCTCTTCGTCCGTCATCTCCAGGTGCGCAAGCCGGGCGATCTTCTCAATATCGGCTTCTGTGATGGGCATAAGCAGTTTTCAGTTTTCAGTTTTCGGTTTTCAGTTTTCAGGTTCAAGCAAGAGCTTATCTTTGAAGCTCGATTAGAGTTGCCTTCTTAACTGAAAACTGAAAACTGAAAACTGAAAACTCTCCTCACTCAGTTTGGCTGCGATCAATGCAGCTACCGGCGGCGAGCAGAAAGCGGCGGCGCAGGTCTTCGTCGTGAATCGCGGCGGCCGCCAGCGCGACCTTGCCCTCGGCGCTTTGCAGCGCGCGGCGCTCCTGCTCCTCGCGGTCCACTTTCCGGGCCTCGATGGCCGACCGCTCCGCATTGACCGTCTTTGGGTCAACGCGAAATTCGATGAAGGTCACGACCGCCTGCCCGAGCAGCGAGTTGATGCGAAAGAGCAGCTGGCCGCTGACCGCCTCCAACTGCTTCTGCCAGGTCGTATCGGCGACCGAGACGATGAGCGTCTTGCGGTAGAGACGAAACGGCACGGCCTGCCCGCGCAACCCCTCGCCCGCGACCCGCCGCCAGGCCACCAGCGCCGCAGCCTCCAGGACTTCCTCGGTCTCGCCCGCCGCCCGCAGCAGCTTCGGTAATGTGCGGATTAGAGCATCCATCGAATTTTATCCCGGCATTGATTCGGCGGTTGATTGAAACATCAAAGTAATGATTCAATGAAATAAGTTCTTGACGAATCAACGGGGCCGCCGAAAGTGTAATGGAAAAAGAGCGTGAGCGACAAGCGAGGGCCGACCCGCCGGGGACCGACGCCGTCAGGCGAGAGCCGCTGGTGCTGGCCTCGGCGAGCCCGCGCCGCTCGGAAATCCTGCGCGCCGTCGGCTGGCCCTTTAGGGCCCTGGCGATGAATGTGGACGAGACGCTGCGCCCGGCCGAAGATGCCGCGGCGGCCGTCGAGCGCCTCGCGCTGGAAAAAGCCACTGCCGCCGCCGCAGGGCTGACCGCCGGACTCGTGCTCGGCGCGGACACGTCCGTCGTCGTTGACACGGAGATACTGGGCAAGCCGCGCGACCGCGCCGATGCGCGCCGGATGCTGCGTCTCCTGAGCGGCAGATGGCACGACGTGCTGACGGGCGTGGCGCTGGTGCGCGCCGGGGAACCGGCTGCCCGCATCACCGCTCACGAAAAGACGGAGGTGCGTTTTGCAGACATCTCCGACGCAGAGCTTGACTGGTATGTCACGAGCGATGAACCGCTGGACAAGGCCGGGGCCTACGCCGTGCAGGGCAAGGCTGCGCTCTTCATCGAAGAGATACGCGGCGATTACTGGAACGTCGTCGGGCTGCCCGTCCGTCTCGTCTACGAACTCGCCGCCAGGATTTAGAAGGATTCGAGATGCGGCGCGCCCGGGCCGGAAAGGGCCGTCAGA
The DNA here is from genome assembly GCA_036389715.1 of Pyrinomonadaceae bacterium. GTDB lineage: Bacteria > Acidobacteriota > Blastocatellia > Pyrinomonadales > Pyrinomonadaceae > DASVWH01. The sequence goes on from DASVWH010000051.1 coordinate 65,449, forward strand.
CGACAGGGGCGTTCCGAGAAACCAGAGAGGCCGCCACCCGAATCCGGGTCGCGGCCTCCGTTGTCGGCCCACCTTTTTCTGGCCTGTGAAGCTGCTGCGAGCAGTTCGTCAGGGTCTCTTGAGCACTTCGTCGAGCGGCTGCGCGAGCTGTTCGACCAGGTTTCCGGCAGGATCGAGCCCGCCGATGGGCGACCCGAAAGCCTTGCCCTGCTTATCCAGAATGACAAGCGCCGGAAGCTGGTCAACGTCGAACTGCTTGGAGACCTTCCCCTCCGGGTCGCGCAGGACCGTGACGCTCAACCCGTACTTGCGTGCGAACTCGCGCAGTTGCTCGTCCGAGGCGTAGTTCCTGGATTTCGGCGATTCGGAATCGGTGCTCACCCAGTAGACCACCACCCCGCGGGCGCTGTACTTGTCGGCCAGCTTCCGCACGCCCTGAAGCTGCGTCCGCGAGAGCGGCAGCCAGGAAGCGCCAAACGCCAGCACGGCAACCTCGCCGCGCAGGCTGTCGGACGAAACCGTCTGCCCGTCAATCGAGCGTAAAGAGAACTCGGCCGCCTGCCGGGGCCGGGCGGTCGCACGCGGCGCAAAGAGCACGGCCGTGGCTCCCAGCATGATGGATAACGTCGCGGCGATTAGAGCCTTGCGGCTTCTCAAAAACATCTTTTTCTCCTCTTGGCCCTGCCCCGGCAGCAACCCCTCCAGCCGCTCACTTTACAACGCAGGCTGTCCGTCGCTTGAATCCTGAAGGGCTACAGGCTACCCGTCGAACAATTGGATGAGTCCCGCGGGTTTACGGTTGGATGACGGCCCGCGAGTTGCGGCGTTGAGCAGCCGTCCCGAGACCGCCCGCTGCTCAACTCTCGCCGGGCGGCGCAACCCCGAAAAGCTCGCCGTAGAGAGCGCGGTAATCATCCCACGTATCCATATCACGCGCAACGTAGGGCGACGCAACGCCCACGCGCAGGACTTCGCCGCGGTGCCGGTTAAAGAGCGCCCGCAGCCCCTGCCGCGGGTCCAGGGTCAGCAGTTCCTCGCGCAAACCCATGTCGAGCAGCACCGGATGCCCGCCCCGCCCCTCGTGCTCAGGCACGACCAGGCGCGCTCCGGTTCGCTCGCGTTCAGACACCAGGAGCCGTATCACTTCCGCAGGGATGGCGGGCTGGTCGGTCAAGGCGATGAAGACGGCCTCCGTCCCGTCCGAGACTCGCTCGACGCCGCGCGCGATGGAGACGCTCATCTCGCTGCCGTCCTCCGCGTTGAAGGCAATCTCGACCCGCAGCCCGGACAGCCGCGCCCTCATCTCTTCCGCGCGATGGCCGATGACGACGACTATCTCCTCGATTCCACCGGCCCTTAGATTATTGATGCAGGATTCGACGACCGTTCGCTCGCCGAAGGGAAGCAGCGGCTTGAACGCCCCCATCCGGCTTGAACGCCCGGCGGCTAAGAGAATGGCAGCGACTTGGCTCAAAATCGGTTTTCAGTTTTCGGTTTTCAGTTTTCAGTAAAACGCGCTTACCTGCTTTCGTGAACCTAAGAGGCGCATCCCGGAGATGGCCCGAAACTGAAAACTGAAAACCGTAAACTGAAAACTCCTCACTGCTTTTGCAGCTCTTCGAGGGCGCGCATGACGTAGGGGCGGGTCATCTGCTTGCGCCAGTTCATGATGAAGTCCGTGTTATCGAGCGGGCGCGCTTTGAGGTAGCAGGCTTCGGCTGCGGCCTCGATGCGCTCGCGGTCGAGTTGATGGCCGACCAGTGCGGCGGCCGCTTCGCGCACTTCGAGCGGAGCGGGCGCGATGCCGCCCAGGATGAGCCTGGCAGCGGTCACCGTGCCGTCGTCTGCCATGTCGAGCCGCGCCGCCACTCCCATGACCGGAAAGTCGAACGCGCCGCGCCGCCGCAGCTTCTTATAGGTCGCCCGCCAGCCGCTGACCGGCGGCAGGTGAATGTCCGCGAGCAGCTCGTCCGGCCTCTTGTGCAGGTAGTCAATGCCGTCGTTGTTGTAAACGCCCGCGGCGTCCACCATGCGTTCGCCCAAGGTCGAGACGAACCGCAGGCGCGCGCCGATGGCTACCATCAGGGGGACGAGGTCGGAGGACTGGACGGCCCAGCACTTCGCGCTGCCCGGCGCGACCCAGCAGACCTCGCCGTCCTTCTTCATGCAAAAGTTTATCCCCTTGCGCCATTCGTAATTCTGATTGTAGTAGTTGCAGCGCGTGTCGAGCAGAAGATTGCCGCCGATTGTTCCCATGTTGCGCAGGACGGGCGTGGAAATCAGCCGCGCCGCCTCTGCCACCATCGGGTAATCCCGGTTGACGACGACATGCTCGCAGATGTCCGTCAACGACACGGAAGCGCCGATCACGAGGCCCGTCTGCCCGTCTCCGGCAATCCTGTTCAAGTCCCCGAGCCGTGTGACGGAGATCACCGTCCGCGGCGTCTGCTGCCGCCTCTTCATGTTCGGGTAGAGGTCGGTCCCGCCCGCGACGAACTGCCCCTGCGGCCCGGCATCACCCATCATCTTAACCGCGTCCGCGATAGTCCGCGGCACGAGGTAAGCGAATTTCGGAAGTCTCATCATAACGTTTCTTAGTTACCCCTTAATCTCACGAGTGCACGGCGACGCGCGGCCCTCTCCCGCCCGTCACCGGCGAGCGTCACGCCCTCTTTCTCTCCTCAAGTTTCAACTCCGGGTGACGTGACAGGAAGCCGCCGCGTTTCATCTTGTAGCGTCCGGGCTTAAGTAAGGCTTCCTCTGCAACGCCCGACGCCCGCTCGCGCCGATAGTCCTCTTCCGAAACTTCGATGGTTACGTCCTCCCCATCGTCATCTATCACGGTAAAAGCAAAGCCTTCTTCAGTCTCTCTTTTGCTCATAATCTTCCTGCTCTTTCTGAACCGCACGCCGGGCGGAAATAATGCGAATCGTCTCGCCTTCGCGTTCCGCATAGACCACATAAAGAAGGCGACGGCTTGATAGACCGATGATGAAAAAGCGAGCCTCATTCATCGAATGTCTCGTGTCATAACCTTCAAGAGCATTCGGATCATAAAAGACCTCTGTTGCCTCACCGAAGCTAACGCCATGCTTCTCCAGGTTGCTGGCGGCCTTTTCATCATCCCACTCAAATCTCACTGATAGCCTTTCCCATACCTTTACCGACGCTTTACGAATGCACGGCGACGCGCGGCATCTCGCGTCCGTCGCCGCCTTCCGACGACGGCTGGACCTTGAGCGGCTGCGGCCATTCGATGTCGGGGACCGACTTCGGCCCGAAGCGTCCGTCCCTGCCCTTGGCCTTCTCTCGCAGCGCCGTCAAGACCTTTTCAGGTGTAATCGGCACTTCGTCAATGCGGACTCCGACGGCGTCGTAGACGGCGTTGGCGACCGCGGGCATGACGGGCAAGAGCGGCCCCTGCCCGACCTCCTTAGCGCCGAACGGGCCGTTCGGGTCGGCGTCTTCAATCAGGTAAGTCTTAACGTCGCACATCTCCATCGTCGTCGGGCTCTTGTATTCGAGCAGGCTCGGAAACTTGTGCACGACGTTGCGGTTGGCGCGATAGGTCATCTCTTCCATCAGCGCCTCGCCGAGGCCCATGTAGACGCCGCCTTCGACCTGCCCTATGACGAGCATCGGGTTGATGCTCTGGCCGATGTCGTGGCCGATCCAGACGCGCTCGACCGTGACGAAGCCGGTCTCCGGGTCAACGTCAACTTCGGCGACCGCGGCAGAGTAGCTGTAGGCGGGCGATGGACCGACGCCCGCGCCCTTGAACTTGCCGGGCGAGGCGGGCGGCGTGTAAGAGCCGACCGTCCCGATAGTGCCGAACTTCGATTCGGCGAGCACGACCGCCTCGGCAAACGTGACGCCCACGTCCGGGTTCTCGACATCGAAGACGCGCCGCTCCGCGAACGAGAGATTCTCAATCGGCACGGAGAGCTTTTCGGCGACGGCTATCGTCAAAAGCTCTCGCGCTCGCTCGGCGGCCTGAAGCGCGGCGTTGCCCGTCATCAGTGTGACGCGGCTCGAATAGCTGCCGAGGTCAACGGGCGTCAGGTCCGTGTCGGCGGTCAGGACGCGAATGTCGAACGGGTCAATGCCGAGCACTTCCGCGACGATGTAGGCGAGGATGGAATCAGACCCCTGTCCGATGTCGGTCGAGCCGCATTGCACGCGCACGCCGCCCTGGCGGTCGAGCCCCAACTGCACGCCGCTGTGCGGCATGTTGTTCCAGTAGATGGGCAGCCCCGCGCCGCAGATGTAGGAGCTACAGGCTATCCCGACGCCCTTGCCGAAGGGGAGCTTGCGATGCTTGCTCTTCCACTCGGAGCCCTGGACCACCTTCTCGATGCACTTGCCGAGTCCCATCGTCCCGACGCGCAGGTAGTTGGCCGTCACTGAGAAGGGCTTGACCAGGTGTCGCAAGCGCATCTCGGCGGGGTCGAGGCCGAGGTCGTCCGCAATCTTGTCGAGCTGAATCTCAAGGCCGAAGCGCGGCTGCGGCGTGCCGTGCCCGCGCTTCGGGCCGCACGGCGGCTTGTTGGTGAAGCAGCGGACGCCCCTGAATTTGTAGCGCGGGACTTCGTAGGTCACTGTCTGGAGCGCGCCCGTGTAGAAGGTCGAGGCCACGCCGTAAGAGCCGTAAGCGCCGCCGTCGAGAAACGACTGGAAATCCATCGCCGTGATCGCGCCGTCTTTTTTGACGCCCGTCCTGACCTTCATCAGGACGGGGTGGCGGCCGCGATGACAGTAGAAGACCTCCTCGCGCGTCAGCGTAATCTTGACGGGCCGGTTCGTCATCATCGAGAGCTTACAGGCGGCCACCTCGTGATTGAAGGGGTCCGATTTTCCGCCGAAGCCGCCGCCGTTGGGCGTGGCGATGACGCGAATGTGGCTGGCCGGAAGCTCTAACACTTTGGTCAGCGCGCGATGAACGTAGTGCGGCGTCTGCGTCGAACTCCAGAGCGTCAGCTTGCCGTCCGGGTCAAAGTGCGCGACGGCGGCGTGCTGCTCCATCGGCAGATGCGTGTTGCCTTCGTAAAAGAAGATGTCCTCGCGGACGTGATCGGCCGCGGCGAAGCCTTCGTCCATGTCGCCGAATTCGAGCGAGACCTTCTTGTGAATGTTGCCGCCGTCGCCGTAATCCTGAATGCGCGGCTCGTCAATCATCACGGCCTCTTCGATGCTCGTGATGGTTTGCAGCTTCTCATACTCGACCTCGATGGCGTTGATGGCGTCAAAGGCCGTGTCTTCGTCAATGGCGGCGACGGCCGCGACCGGGTCGCCGATGAAGCGCACCTTCTCGATGCAGAGCGCGTGCTCGTCCTGGCTGACGGGCAGGATGCCGTAAGAGATGGGCAGGTCCTTGCCCGTGATGACGGCGTAGACGCCCGGCATCGCCTGTGCCTTCGAGACATCTATGCTCTTGATAATCGCGTGCGGCTCATGGCTGCGCAGCAGCTTGGCGAAGAGCATCCGGGGCAGCACGATGTCGTCTGCAAACCTGGTTTGACCCGTACACTTCGAGCGCGCGTCCACCTTGCGAAAAGGCTTGCCGACTACTTTGAGCGGCTTGCCGTGCTTATCTTTTCCGTTCTTGTTCATCACAGTTTCAGTGCCCGTCCCTTATTCGTATCCGTAGACGCTCTCGCGCGGTAATTCCCACTCCTCGCCGCGCATCCTGGCCGCGGCCAGCTCGACCGCCTCGTAGATTTTGATGTAGCCCGTGCAGCGGCAGAGATTGCCTGAAAGGGCTTCCTTAATCTCTTCGCGCGAGGGGTTGGGCTTGGACTTCAGCAGCTCTTTGGCGACCAGCAGGAAGCCCGGCGTGCAATAGCCGCACTGCGCCGCGCCCGTGTCCGCGAAGGTCTCCTGCAAAGGGTGAAGCTGGCTGCCTTCATTCATGCCTTCGACGGTTTCAACCGTGCGCCCCTCCATGTCGAGCCCGAGCACCAGACAGGAGAGGACCGAGCGCCCGTCTACGAGCACAGCGCACGTCCCGCATTCGCCAAGCTCACAACCGTGCTTAGTGCCCATCAGCCCGAGGTCTTCGCGCAGCACTTCGAGCAGCGTCTTGTGAGGCGCAAACGCGACCTCCGCCTGCTCGCCGTTCAAGGTAAATTCAAGATGAGCTTTTCGTTTAGTTCCAGACATATCAGTTCACAAATTTCACACCGCGACAATGATTTTGAGATGAAGAGAGAGCTGTTCGGGGAGCGTTCGTTAATCGGGTCTGCCGTTGGCTCTTAAATCCCCGCCGTCAGGCTGCCGGTCTGCCGCTTGCGGTTCAGGACGACGTTGTCTATCAGGCGCGTCTTGCCGAGGCGAACGGCGAGCGCGACGAGCACCGTCCGGTCGTCGAGCTTCTCCAGGCGTTCGAGCGTCTCGGCATCCGCGACGCTCAGATAATCGACGCGCGCCAGCGGTTCGGCTGCCAACGTCGCCTGGACGACTTCGGCCAGCCGCGAGCCTGAACGCTCGCCCGCGGCATAAGCCTCCTTGGCCCGCGTCAGCGCGCGATAGAGGACGGCGGCGGCCCTGCGCTCCTCTTCGCTCAAGTAGGCGTTGCGCGACGAAAGCGCGAGGCCGGAATCCTCACGCACCGTCGGCAAAATGACGATCTCCGTCTCGAAGGCCAGGTCGCGGACCAGCCGCTTGATAATCAGCGTCTGCTGCGCGTCCTTCTGTCCGAAGAAGGCGAAGTCCGGGCGCACGATGTTGAGCAGGATTGTGACCACCGTCGCAACGCCGCGAAAGTGGCCGGGGCGGGAGTTTCCCTCCAGCTGATCGGATAAGCCCTCGACCGTCACGAAGGTCGAAAAGTTTTTCGGGTAAATCTCTTCGGGCGAGGGCGCGAAGATGTAGTCCACGTTGTAGTCGGTGAGCATCGCGGCGTCCTGCGTCAGGTCGCGCGGGTAGCGTTCGAAATCCTCGCCCGCGCCGAACTGCGTCGGATTGACGAAGACCGAGACGACCACCACGTCGCACATCCGGCGCGCTTCCCTGACCAGTGAGAGATGCCCTTCGTGCAGCGCGCCCATCGTCGGCACGAGCCCGATGGTCTGGTCCTGCTCGCGGCGCACCTTGCGCGCCACCGAACTCATCCGTTGACGGCGATTGATGATTTCCATAAAACAGTTTTCAGTTTTCGGTTTTCGGTTTTTAGTTTCAAGCCATCTCCGAAGATGCGCCTGCCGGGCTCAAGTAAACGCGTTTTACTGAAAACTAAAGACTGAAAACTGAAAACTGCTCTTTACCTTTCGACTTCCGTGTCCCTCTCGGTCGTCTTGATGTTCAACTCGGCGGCGGCCTCCGCGGGCAGGCCGTAACCCTCCTCGTTGGACGGGTAAGCCCCTGTGCGCACCTCTTCGGCGAAGCGGCTGATGGCGTCCGTCATCGTCTCTCTGAGGCTGGCGTACTGGCGCACGAAGCGCGGCTGTTTGCCGAAAGAGAGGCCGAGCAGGTCGTGTATCACGAGCACCTGAATGTCGCAGCCCGCGCCCGCGCCGATGCCGATGGTCGGAACCGAAACGCTCTCCGTGATGAGCTTCGCAATCTCGCGCGGGACGACTTCGAGGACGATGGCAAAAGCGCCAGCCTCTTCGAGCGCCCGCGCATCGTCGAGCAGCGCACGCGCAGTCTCGGCCGTCTTGCCCTGGACGCGATAGCCGCCCAGCTTGTTGACCGACTGCGGCGTCAGCCCGATGTGGCCCATCACCGCAATCTCCTCGTCTACGAGCCGCTTGACCAGCGGCGCGCGCTTGCGTCCGCCTTCGAGCTTGACGGCTTCGGCCGCACCTTCCTTGATTAGCCTGAGCGCCGAGCGAACGGCGTCATCCGCGCCCGTGTGATAACTGCCGTAAGGCATATCGGCGACCAGCAGCGCGCGCTGCACCCCGCGACGGACGGCGCGCGTGTGCATCACTATCTCGTCGAGCGTGACGGGCACTGTGTTGCCGTAGCCGAGCATCGTATTGCCGATGCTGTCGCCGACGAGCACGATGTCAATCCCTGCTTCGTCCACGATCCGCGCGGTCGTGTAATCGTAGGCGGTCAGGCAGACCAGCCGTTCGCCTCTCTCCTTGCTCGCACGCAAGGAAGGCGCGGTCACTTTCTCAGGACGCTGCGGTTTGAGATAAGCCATCTTCTTACCCTTTCTGCACACTCCTGCGCGGCAACCACGCCCCGCGCGACCGCCGCTCATCCCGTTTCGATTGAAGTCTCAAGGTACGAGGGCGCAAGGCAGCAATTATAGGCGAGCGCGCCGTGAGCCCGCAACCGAAAGCAAGGGCCTGGGAGCAGCCGTGAGGGGAAACGCAGCGCCGCCCCCGGGCTCAAATCACCGCCCTTGGCTCCGCGCGGCCTGAGAGGCTTTCGCCCCTGCTGCTCATCCTTTGCTTTCCCAGCGCCTGACTGCCGAATCGTCCGTCGTCTCCGCGAGCAACTCTTTAATGCTGCGCCCGAGCGCCGGGTGCCGAAGGTCCGGGGCAAGCTCGGCGAGCGGCGTGAGCACGAAGCGGCGCTGGTGCAGGCGCGGGTGCGGGAGTTGTAAGAATTCGGTCGCGCGCTGCTCGTCCGCATAAAGCAGGAGGTCCAGGTCAATGGTTCGCGGGCCGCGCACGCGCACGCGCCTGCGCCCCAGTGCGTACTCGATGCGCAGCAGCCGCGCGAGCAGTTGTTCGGGCGCAGGCAGCGCGCCCCGAAGGTGGGCCGCCATGTTGAGGAACGCGGGCTGGTCCGGCACGTCAACGGGCTCTGTCTCGTAGATGGACGAGAGGCGGACGATCGGGAGCCCCGCGTCGAGCAGCCCGCGCACGGCGAGCAGCAGATTCCCCGCGCGGTCGCCCAGGTTCGAGCCGAGCCCGACATAGGCGTCGGCGAAGGCTGGGGGCAATGGTCCGTCGTCTGGAGTCATCATCGTCTGGCCCGGCCGACAGCGTGAGGGAATAAAAGTCCGGCGTCAACCCGACAGGCGCTTGACGGCGCGCACAGCTCTTCTCTCAAGGCTCGAACTGCCCGGCCCGGCCCGCGCGGCTTTTGACTACAGACTTCGGACTCTCTAGACTCCAGACGGGTGAGGGGCCTATGGAGCAACTGCGCGCGCTGATCTGGTTAAAGTGGACGCTCTTCCGCAATACGATGCGGTCGCGCAAGGCCGTCCTGAGCCGCGTCGCTTCGATGCTCGGGACGCTGGCGGCGCTCGGGCTCGCGCTGGTCATCGCGCTGGCGCTCGGGTTCGTCGTTTACAAGGTCTTAACGCCGGACATCGGCTATCGTTTGACGCGCTTGCCGCCGGGCCAGACCTCCGCCGGAGTGCTCAAAGACCTCGCCCCGCCCGCTCGCTTCCTGGTCTTCACGATCTTCGCGGTCATCTACCTGATGTGGGCGACCGTGCCGCTCAGCCTCGGCGGCGGCAGCCGCTTCGACGCCGGACGGCTGCTGCTCTATCCCATCTCGCTGCGCAAGCTCTTCGCCATAGATTTCATGAGCGAGCTGACCGGCCTCGGCTCGATCTTCGCCATCCCGATCCTGCTGGCCGTCGCCATCGGCGCGGGCTTCGGAAACGAGAACCTGCTGCTGGCGCTGCCCGCCGCGGCGTTTGCCATTATCTGCGGCATAGCGCTGGCGAAATGGCTCTCGACCGCCGTCGGCGCGTTGATGCAGAAAAGGCGGACGCGGGGCGAGACGGTCCTGGCCCTAATCGGCGTGGTGGTCGGGCTCGGCGGAGTCCTGCTGGGTGAACTGGCGCAGTCACTGGCGCGCAACACGGCCTCTTTCGGAGGACTGCGCTGGACGCCGCCCGGCGCGGCTGCCGTCGCTCTGGTGGACGGCCTGCGCGAAGGCGGCGGCGGCGATTACGCGCTCGCGATGCTGACGCTGGCCGCCTACACAGTCTTGCTCGTCCTCTCGACTTACTTCATCGCGCGGCGCGCGGCGCTCGGCGCGGGCGGCGAGAAGCGCAGCGTCGCCAGGGTTCGCGCTCCCGGCAGCGCGGCCGCGTACACCGGATGGCGGCTGCCGCTCGTCTCCGCGCAGATTTCAGCCGTCGTCGAAAAGGAGCTGCGCTATGCGATGCGCAATGCGCAGCTGCGCATGATGGCGTTGATGCCGCTGGTGCTGATCGGCGTCAGGCTGATGCAAAGCAGGCGCTTTGCGCGCGAGTTTCAAGGCCGGGATGCGTTGCCGTCCGAGGCCGTCTCTTACGCCAACGATTTCGCCGCATACGGCGAGGGGCTGCTGGTGGCGGCGGGCGTGCTCTACATCTTTCTGATTCTCTCGTCGCTGGCGTGCAACCTCTTCGCCTATGAAGGGAGCGGGATGCGTGCCTTCATCCTTTCGCCCGTCAACCGGCGCTCGATTCTCGTCGGCAAGAATATCGCGATCACTTTTCTGGCCCTGCTCTTCTGCACCGTGCTGCTGTCCATCAACCAGCTCGTCTTTCACGATCTCTCGCTCGCGGCGCTCTGTTTCGCGGCGCTCTGCTTTCTGCTCTTCGCGGCGCTCTTCTCGCTCATCGGCAACTGGCTCTCGATGCGCTTTCCGAAGCCCTTGCAGTTCGGCAAGCGGATGAACGCCTCCGGGGTGACGGCCTTCCTGCTGATTCCGCTCGTCGTCGGGATGGCGCTGCCGCCCGTGCTCGCCGCGCTGGCCGGTTACCTGACGCATAGTTTGGTTGTCAAGTATGTTACACTGGCGCTGTTCGCCGCCGTCGCGCTCGCTCTCTACGGCCTGCTGATTAATGCACAGGGGCGGGCGCTCTCCGGCAGCGAATACGAAATTCTTGAGGCCGTCAGCGGACGGAATGAAACGCAGGGATGAGGGCATTTAATCATTTCATCGTGTAATCATTGATTCATTTAGTCATTAACCCGGCAGCTCGGTCAATGATGAAATGAATCGGTGAATCAATGGCTAAATGATTAAATCTCTTTCCTTCCTCCCGGCTCTCGGATTCCAGCGATGCTTTTTTGCCCTCCGGCGAAAACGCATCCGGGCGGGTTGATGCAGCCCCGTCCAGACACAAATGGCTCGCAGAAAATTTCGCAGCAACCAGCGCCACGAACCCGTCACGGAGCGCTCCTTTCAGGAGTTCCTCTCTTCGAGCCCCGCGCCGCAGACCTCCCGCACGGAGCTGATGCGCCTCGTTCGCGGCGGCGAAGATACCTTCCTCGAACTCAAAGTCAAACTCTCGAACACGGAGAAGGTCGCGCAGGAGATCGTCGCCTTGGCCAATACGGGCGGCGGCGTGATCGTCTTCGGCGTCAACGACCAGTTGCGCGTCGAGGGCCTGGACGACGCAGAGGGCGTGCAGGACGAGCTGGTCCGCATCTGCCGCGAAGAGATTCAGCCGCCGCTCGTGCCCTTCATTGACCGCATCGCGTTTGACAACGGGCGGCGCATCGTCGCGCTCGATGTCTTCGGCAAGGCGCGCCCTTACCGGACGCGCGACGGCCGCTTCTACATTCGCATCGGCTCGGAAAAGCGCGAGGCGTCGCGCGAAGAGCTGTCCTCGCTAATCGACGAAGCCCGCCCGTTTCGCTACGAAAACGTCCCGGCCAACGGCTCCTCCCTGCCCGACATAGACGAGGCGCATCTGTGGAGCTTCGTCAAGGAGTTTGAAGGCGATGCTTTTGACGAGGCGAGCGTTCTGGGCTATCCGACGAAAGACGTGCTGGAGCGAGACCTTCTGCTGGCCGCGACGAGCGGGAGCGAGACCATCCCGACCGTCGCCGGGCTGCTCCTCTTCGGGCGAGACGAGCGCGTGGCCGAACTCCTGCCGCGCTCCGTCATCGTCGCCACGCGCTTCGCGGGCGACACGACGCAGGCGGCCATTGTCGAGCGCACACAACTCTCCGGCAACCTGCACACGCTCTACGAAGCGGCGCTGCGCTTCATCGGGCGCTACGCCGATTTATGGGAGACGCGCCCGCGCAGCTTTCCGGCGGCGGAAGTGACGGATGCGCCCGTCGCGGCGCGCGCCAACTATCACAGGGGCGCGGTCGGCGAAGGCGTCGCCAATGCGCTCATTCATCGTGACCTGGCGCTGCGCGATTTCGTCACGCGCCTTCACATCTTCGACCGCTCGATAGAGCTGATTAACCCTCGCCGCAGCGTCGGCTTTGCGCCCGTCGCGCAGAAGGCCATCCGCTACGGCATTCCGCAGCGGCTCAATCCGCAGTTGGCGGCAATCTTCAAAAGTGCGGCCTACGGGCTGACGCTTGCGCAGGGCGGGCTGCCCGCGCTGCTGCACCATTCGCGGCTCTTCGCGGGCCGCCGCGCAGAGCTGCACGCCTTCAACGACGAGTTTCGACTGCGGTTCTACGGCGTCTGAAACGGGCGCGCCGGAAGCTGCAAATAGCTGAGCTGTAAAAGCCTCCGGGCGGGGAACCCTTGCTGTCGGCAAGTGCTCTCCGCCCGGAGGCTTTTACAGCTGGTTGATGCGCGACCGTTTCAGCCTTTCGGCGCGTTGTAGAACTGGCGGCTCTGCACTATGTACTCCTTATCGTCTAACTGCCCGTCGCCGTTGACATCCACCTTGACGACGATCTTGTGCTGCTTGCCGTCGCGCTGCTCGCCCGGATTGTAACCGAGGCTGTACTGGTTGCGCAGCAGGCTGTTGATTGTTTTAAGCACGGTCGGAACCTCGCCGGGGAACGTCACCGGCAGGTACATGCCGCCCGTCTCTTTGGCGAAGGTGGTGAGGGCGCTCTGCGCTTGAAGGAACGTCATCCGGCCGGGATTCCCCATGATGTCGTCGGTCGGGGCCAGCTCGTCGCCGTATTTCTTGAAGAACAGGTTCCCCGTGCCGATGATGTAGATGGGCACGCCGGAGTTCTGCACGATCTTGCGCACCTTGTCGAAGTTGGTCTTGCTGAAGGTGTCAATGCCGGTCGTAATCATAATCATGGCCTTGCGGCGGCCCGTCAGGGCGGCCAGCCCGGCGTAATCGGCCGTCTGCTCTTTCGACTGGTCGAGGACCACCGCGTCACCCTTACCGCCGACGAGCGTGAACCGGATCGCATCGTAAAGGTTCGAGTCCCGGAAGGCCGGACTGTTTCTCAGCATCAGGTTGATGACCTGGCTGATGCGCTTCGGGTCGTTGGTGAAATCCGTCAGGGGCGTCGGGCGGATGTCGTAAGCGATGACGGAAACATAGTCCTCCGGCGGCCTGACGAACTGCGAGAGGAACATCGCCATCGGGCGCAGCACCTCGTTCTGTCCGGCCTCCATCCCGCCGCTGCCGACATAGCCTATCCCGGCGCTCAGCTTGCTGTACTCGACCACCATCGCGACCGTAATCGGTGCTTCCGGCGTCGAGAAATTGGTAATCTCCTTGCGCACGCCGTCTTCAAAGATGGCGAAGTTCTCTTTCTTCAGGCCGGTGATGATCTGGTTGCTCTTCTTGTGATAGACGACGGCGTCAACGTTGACGAGCGCCGTCGTCACCGTCAGCCTCTCGGCCTCCTGCGGCTTGCCGACGACATCCGGCGGGAGCGGCTCCTGCTTCTCCTCTTCCTGCTGCTGCCCGCCCTCGCCGGGGCGCTTGTTCTTTTTCTGATTCGTCGTGGGCGGCTGGCGTCTGGATTGAGCCAGCAGGTTGAGATTGCCCGCGGCCCCGAGGATGAGGATAAGCAAGAGCGCCGGAACAGTGAGACGACGGGAGCAGCTGGTACGGTTCATGGTCAAAAATTCCTTTGTAAAAAGAGGGGGGAATCCAAATGTTTTCGATAACGGAATATTAGGCGCTTGCCCTTCGCATGGTCAAGAATAGTCAGATGCCGGAGGCCGAACGGCGGATGCCCGTCCGCACGCTTCGAGCGCGGGCATTCTCCATCCGGCCTCCGGTGCCGCTCCTGCCGTTCCGGTCCCCTTGTGAAGCCGCCGACGCTTCCCCCTAGCGCCCCATCGCCTCGGCTTCGATAATCACCTCGTATGAGCCCGTATTGTCGTTGAGGTTCCCTTCGTTGACGCCGAGAAAGAGTACGCCGTCGCGCTGCGCGATGAACTCGCGGCTGCGCCCGATGAGGATAAAGTCGTCGTTATCATCGCCGATGACGGCGATCAGCGCGCCGGTCGGTTCGGAGCGCATCAGCTTGTCCCTGTCGGGCAGCGTCGCCACGCCGCCCGGCGTCGAGGTCCGGCCCGCCCCGAGCGCGATCTGCCCGTTGGCCCGGATGCGCAGCCGCTGGCCGCGCCTGACTACCAATCCGCTATTCGTCCAGCCGTTGGACGCATTGTCGCCGCGCACGCGCGCGTTGATCTGGAAGAAGGTCGGGGAAGCCTGCGAGGGCGTCGTCTGCCTGCCGCCCGGTTGCGGCGTGTCGTCCATGTCCGGCTGCGAGGCCGGGGGCTGCGCGGCGGGCCTGGACGTGTTCGGGCGCGGCTGTATGTTGGGGACGCTCTGGTTGCCGCCCGCGTCCGTATCGTCGTTGGCGGCGATCCCGGACGAATCGAATTCGATGGATTCCACGTCTTCCATGTAGAGCGTGACGCGGCTGCGGCGGCCGCGCCCGCCCGTCCCGATGAGGACGGTGAACTGCTGATCCTTGAAGCCTATGACCTGGCCGCGAATGACGCTGCCATCCTTCAGGCGAATGGTGTCTGCCAACGCCGTCAGACCGAGGCAGAGACAGAGCAGCAGGGCGACGAGCGCGAAGATGATTTTGCGGTTCATGATTCTCCTCCGGAGATAAACGCTTTCTCTAAGGACTCGGACGGATAAAGGGAGCATCCGACGTTTAGCAAAGACGAGTACACTTTTGCAAGCGGGAGAGCCATGTATTGAGCCGATGGATGCTCGGACCGGACGGCGAGGTTGCTTTTCAAGAGGAGCCGGGCAACAAAGGGCGAGCCGCGCCCGGTCTGCCCGGCACGGCCTGAGGGGAAGCGTCCGCCGCCGGGCGCTTCCCCTCAGCTCAACCGGCAGCCCGTCAAGTCCGCCTTTAAAAGTTCCGTCTTTCAAAGGCAGCCCACTCGATTGCGCATTCGTTTCCGGTCGAACTGCGGCCGGAAGCGGCCCTGGCCCCGCGAGCCCGTGCCCGGAGAGTAAGCAGTTTTAGAGCGTGCTGCGAAGGAGCAGTTTGGAGGTTGGCTGAAAAGCGGAGGCGGCGAGTTTTCAAAGCTCGCCGCCCTCCGTCAAGGCGTAAGCCGTGCCTTTATTGTCCGTTCTCGCCGTTGTTGTTCCGGTCGTGCCTGAAGCCGATGAAGGCGACCACGAGTCCGGCCCCGATGATGGCGGCAGCGATGGCGGCGCTGCGCGCGCCGGAGTTGTCGTTGTCGTCGCCGCTGGTGTCCTGCGTGTTGCCGCCGGAAGTCTGCGCCTTGGGCATCTTGAGCATGGCGACCAGGCTGCTATGGCTCTTCAAAAAGTTGTTGTTCGCAGCGAGTCTGGTCTCGACATTCTGCCTGGCAAAGACGCGCGCCAGCGTCGGGTTGGGCGTCAGCGTGAGCCTGCCGAGCGCACCCATCCGCTCTTTAGCCGTCGTGCCGTCGGTCGTCTCCGAAGAGATGGCCGGGCCGGAGTCCGCCCTGTTGGCGGCGAGCAGCTCCAGAGTATTGGAGGTCGCCGGGTCGCCCGTCGGCTGGGCCGTCGCCGGGGTGTTCGGTGTTCTCGGGTCGTTGAGCGCTTTTATCGGGCCAGCCATGACGTAGACTTGCGCGATGGAAAAAACGAGCGCCAGAGCAATCATTCGATAGGCGCTCAGATACTTGGAAGCCATGATTAATTCCCCCTACTGCTGTATGCGGATTGGCAAATCACTAATGTTTTAATACTAGCCGATGAGGCGAGTCAATAGTTATTCGTCGCGCACGCCGTTGCCGGAGAGCCGCGGCACGAGCGCCGCGCAGTAACAATTATGCCCGGCGCGCTCCTTGCCTTCCCCGTTTGCAGACGGCCCGCAACGCTCTCTCCGGGCCTGCTTTGAGAGAGACGAACGGGCCGGGCCTCCTTTCGCTTTTCGGGTATTAGTTCTATACTGAAGCTACATTCAGGGGAATTCAGTTCCTCTTGAGAATCCATCACGCGACATTCGGACAGACGTTAGAAGAGCGACCCCAGTGCCGTCTGCTGTATTCACCACAGTGTGAAACGCACGGGAGAAGCCAATGTCTGTCCAAGAAGCCTCAACAGCAATAGAGAATCGGATTCTGTCCGCAGCAGTAGAGAACCGGATTCTGTCCTCCCTCCAGCCGCGCAAATACAGGGAACTGTTCTCCGCGCTCCGACCCGTCAGCTTTCTCCTGCGGGAGGTGCTCTACGAAGCGGGCCAGCCCATCCGCCAGGTCTATTTCCCGGAGCGAGGGCTGATCTCGGTCATCGCCAAAAGGGAGACGGGCAACGGGAGCCTTGAGCTGGGCATGATTGGAAAAGAGGGAATCGTCGGGCTCTCTGTTTTTCTCGGCGAAGAGATCACGCCGCACCGCTACGTCGCACAGTTGCCGTCAGCCGCGCTGGCCCTGGACGTTGACATCTTCAAAGAAGCCGCCGAGCGCGGGGGCGAGCTGCAAGTGTTGCTGCAACGCTTCGCACAGACCTTCATCTCGCAGATTTCACAGTCCACGCTGTGCATCTGCTTTCACAACTCGGAGCAGCGCCTGGCGCGCTGGCTGCTCCTCAGCCAGGACTACGCCAATTCGGACGAGTTTCCGCTGACGCACGAGTTCGTGGCCCAGATGCTCGGCATCCGCCGGACGGGCGTGACCGAGGCCGCCAATCTCTTCAAGGGCGCGAATCTCATCAAGTATGCTTACGGCAAAGTATCCATCCTCAACAGGCAAAAGCTGGAGGCCGTCTCCTGCTCCTGTTACCGCATCGTGACGGCGCAACGCAAGCGCCTGCTCGGCCTCTAAAACATAAACGGCGGGAGCGGTCCCGCCGTCAGTCATTAATATTATTGATGGAGCAGAGGGGGGTCGAACCCCTGACCTCCGCATTGCGAACGCGGCGCTCTGCCAAACTGAGCTACTGCCCCACGCGAGTGGTGATGATAATGGGCGGATTTGTTCAGTGTCAAGTTCAGTAGGCCCTTTCCAAAATTCGAAAAAACCTCCAGGTATATCAAGACCCTACGGCAGAAGCGTCAGATTCCTTGCGTGAAAGTGGGCCGAGCGGTTCGCACAAGTACCCTGAACACATAGAGCAGTTCCTAAAGGAACGAGAGCAGCAGACGACGTAGGGTCAATTCACCCCTCACCTCAGGTCCATTAACGAATCGAGGTAGCGTCTCCTTGCTCCTTATTTCCCCTTCCGCCTTCAGTTCAGACGGCTCATTGCGTGGCAGGGGCTTGAAACATTGGGGCCAATGGCGAAAGTTGCCGGAGCCTGTTTAGTATGTGTCCTTACCGCGATGTGAAAGACTTGGGCACCTCCCTGCCCTTATCCGGCTTTACTCTTCAGGAGACGCGCCCTCCTCGATTTCCGGTAGCTCTTCATCACCCCTGCCATCAATCAAATCGCTAAAGGCGGCCATTGCCTCTCTTAAAGTGTTCTGAGCTTCGCGTTGTCCGTACTTCGCGGCCATAACATCTTTGACAAGCTGCCTCTGCGTGTCTTTATCTGGCGGGAAGCATATTTCCAGAGCCTCGAAATCGGCTACTTGTGTCCGGCGTCTGTTGCTGTGTCCAGTCGTAATAGCTCTAAACGCCCTTTGGTAGTACCTACTTCTAAGCAGACAAGAGAGGAAATTCGGGTCGAGGCGCTCATCTGTAATCTCATATATCGGAAATTCCTTTGTCACTAGGGCGCTATCGAAATCCTCTGGCACTACCGATATACACCCCTTCCATAGGTCAATAGATGAAAACACCACGTCGCCACTATCCGCCGCAAACCACGTTGAAGAACTATCCTCAAAATACATACCGAGCCAGTCAGGAGGGTTATTGCCTTTGCCAGCTTCACGCGGGCGTATATCGCCCGTTTGAGAAATCGTCATCACCTTAACCCGCTTGTCCGGTTCGCTTTCGGGGCGGACTACGTTATCTCGCCTTCGCATGGCTTCGCCTATCTTAACCCTAATCCACCCTGTTGGAATTGACGTGCGCTCTTCTCGCTTGAAGAGGAAGTATTTAGGGTCAAGGCGGTGGCTTGTGTGAGCGTTCCACATTTCAACTATGGAAACGGCCATACAATCAGGAGATAGACGCCCCTCGTAGGAGTCAGGATTCTCTAGGAACTTATGATATTCGCCCAGAATTGTTCCTGACTGGTCTTTAGACAGCCGTCCGCCGGTATCCCCGATGTACAGGTCATTTTTGTCTGAGGGGGCACCAGTCGTAGTGTAACCAAGATGATTAGCTTCGGCTAAAAACACCTTGTAGTTAACTGATTCCAAAGCGCGGACAAGTGCCTCACCTTCGCTTTCACCGTCAGCGATTGCGGACGCATATACCCTATCAAAGCGATACTTTTCCGAGTCTCTGAACTTCCTGAAGAACAGTATCGAGGTTTTGTTCTGAGCCCCGGACTTCCTAAAGGCGTAGTCAGGAAGGGAAACAATTGACTCTATTACCCCGTTCTTAACAAGGAAGCGGCGGACGCGAGGGCAATTCGATAGTTCTCCCTGATTGTTAAATATGCCGTCAGGAAGAATTAGCCCAAGCCTTCCACCCTCTTCCAGCAAATCAACGCATCTTTCTATGATGACTTGTTCGGATGGAACTTTATCCCGGTCTGCGGCAATCTCAAACGAAGATAAGGTATTTGAGCCAAGGTGGTCGTCATCGCCTTCCTGAACCTCGTCTCCGAACGGTGGATTCCCAACAATCTTTGAAAACTTCTCTTGTGGCGGGTTCAGGCGCGGGCGGGCGAAAACCGCGTCGAGGCAACTCCTGTCACCTTCAATGTTCGTATGACCATCATGGTGAAGGAGCAGGTTGATTTTGCAGATTCGCGCCAGAATCTCGTGAATCTCAATGCCATAAACCCTGTGCAAGGCGAAATCTAGTTTGATTCTGTTAATTTCTGCTACGTCCTGCCCCTCAAAGGAGGCATCAATCGAATGCCACACTTGTAGTAGCGCCTCTAAGAGGAAACCGCCGCTCCCCGCAGTGGGGTCGATAAGGTGGTCTTCGTGAGTGATGCCCAGCATCGCGACTGTAAAGCGAGACAGCTGGCGCATCGTGAAGTACTGTCCTAATTCGCCACGGAAGACTGAACCGAAGAAATTCTCGAATGCGCTTCCGATGCTATCAACATCGGTGCGGACAAAACTCACATCCTGTAAGACCTTAACAATCTCGAAAATCTTTTTATCGCTCAGATTGATTCGTATCCCATGCGGAAAGATGGTCGTATCATCCTTGCAAGCGATAGAGAACCGCTTATGAATGCGGTTCGCTACTGTGGCGGTTGTCTCCTTCGTACCAACCTGAAAATCTCTTGGCCGCCCCGTCGGGATAGACCGCTCGTCACTGACTTTGGCAAAGAGCAACTTAGACCACTCGTCAAAAGCAGTGAGTGGGTCACGCTTTCCGCCCGCCCAAATAATTGAATGTGCCCGCCTAATTTTGCTTTCAAGCGTGGAGGGCTTGACCGCCTTAATGTCGTTTTCCGTCCCAGCTACGAACTGATAAATCGGAACGTCCCCGTATTGCTCAGGAACGGCATCCTTCTGCCCTCGAACGTTGTCCCGCCTTTCGGTCGGCGGGAAGTTAGCTACATCGAAAAAAGTTGATGAAGAGTAATCATCATAAAGGCCGTAAGGCGCACGTAATGAATTAGCATTGCCAAATAGCTGCTCAATACCTTGTTCCCTATCCCTCTTTAACGTGTTCTCCGGCTTATTCTCGACAACGAGGAAAGGCTCCTTGCACCTGTCATCCAAATAAACAACAATATCCGCCCAATCATTAGGCGTTCGTCGGGGGACAGTGACTTCAGTCTTAATCCGGTTCGCCGGATACCCCTTCTTGATGATGAGGTAGGCTATCGTGCGACACCGCACCCACTCTTCTGGGTCGCTCCACTGATAACTTTTCTTCTGGTGCAAACTATAAGTAACTTTATTATCCTTAATTTCAATAATCCCTCTTTTAACAGCCTCAACCACGTATTCATCGTGCAGGACTTCGTTAATTTTCTCTTGGGCTTTTCTGCTGGCCTTAGTTTCTGTGGCCTGTGACATAGAGACACCTCCGATTTTTTAGAGCACTGCGCTCTGGGGATTTCAGAGTGAGGTGCTCTGAAAATCTTGCTATAATCTTGCCGCCGAAGTGCAGCGGCAAAATTCGATGCATTGCAGGCGAGCAGCTTCCGTGGAGGCGGCTTCAACTTTCAACCTGTCGCTTTGGCAAGCATTTGAAGTGAAAGAGACCCGCGAAAGAGACCCAAAACACGAACGGCCATCCGAAGATGACCGTAAGTGATTGAACTTGTTGGTGGAGCCTCGGCCGCCACGAAGTGGCCGACCCCTGACCTCCGCATTGCGAACGCGGCGCTCTGCCAAACTGAGCTACTGCCCCAAATACCGTTGGAAATATTAGAGAGAGCATGGGCCGGGTGTCAAGAGCGCGCGAGCCCTTCACTCAAATCGCGCGAGTCGCTTGCTCGGCCCGCGCGCCTTCAATCAACGGCCCTCTCGTCCTTAATCGTCGAGCAGGCTGCGGGTGGCAACCTCCAGCGCCTCGGCCAGTTTCTCAGGCTTGCGCCCGCCGCCCTGCGCCATCTCCGGGCGACCGCCGCCGCGCCCGTCCAGCATCGCGCAGGCCTCTCGCATCAACGCATTCATATCGCCGGGGGCGTCCGCCGAGCGCGCGAAGACGAGCCGCGCCGTCTCTTGATCGCGCGAGGCGAGCAGGGCAATCGTTCCGGGATGAGCCGCGAGCGCCTGCCCTAGCCTTTTGAGCGACTCTGCATCGCGCGCGTCAAGAATGTGTGTGCAGAGCCTGAGCCCTTCACGGACCGGCGCGGCCTGGCTCAACAATTCATCTGCTTCGGCGCGCGCCGCCACCTCTTCGAGCGAGCGCAGGCGGCGCGTCAGCTGCTTGTTCTCTTCCAACAGGCGTGCGACCGCCGCAGGGGCTTCCTCGCGTCCGGCGCTGAACATGGCGGCGATGCTGCGCGCCACCCGATTGGCCCGGTCATAGTCGGCCAGCGCACGGCCTCCGGCGACGAATTCGATGCGGGTCAGGCCCTTCGCGCGCTCGAAGGAGCGGACGGCGATGAGCCCGACTTCGCCCGTTCGCGCTGCGTGTGTCCCGCCGCAGGGGCTCAGGTCGAAGCCCTCTATCTCGATGATCCGAAGCTCGCCCTCGCGCGCCGAATCCTTGCGCAGTGCGAGCCCGGCGGCCTCTTCCTTAGTGACCTGGCGAACGCGCACGGGGCGGTCTTCCCAGATGATGCTGTTGGCGAGCCGGACGGCTGCGGCGATGCTCGCATCGGTCGGCTCATCGAGCGCGACATCTATCTCGGAGACCTGTTCCATCATTCTAAAGCCGCGCGTTTCGGCCGCGAAGAGCGTGACGAAAGCCTGCGAGAGAATGTGCTGGCCCGTGTGCTGCTGGATGTGGTCCAGGCGACGCGGCCAGTCTACGCGGCCCCTGACGGTTGCGCCGACCTTGAACTCGCCGCCCTGGATGATGTGCAGAATAACCTCATCTTCGGCCTCTATGCATTCGACGACGGGCGCGCCGCCGAGCATTCCGGTGTCGTTGGGCTGTCCGCCGCCGGTCGGATAAAAGGCCGTGCGGTCGAGTGTCACGGCCGTCCATCCGCTGACCCGCTCGGTCACGGCCAAGACCCGTGCTTCAAACTCCGTCTGGTGTGAATCGGCGTAGTAGAGACGTTCGGTTATGCTCATGGGAATCGGGGACGATGCAGCCGCCGCGCTTTGGACTTTCTGAACCGGACTCTAAAACTAGACGACGCCGCCGTGAAGCGTCAAGGCGGAAACGGGCCGCGAGTGCCCGGCCGCCGGATGCCAAAAGCGGCTCTCCTGCCGGTCAACTTTTTTTTGACAGGTGCGCCCGAAATACGGATAATCGCCGGGCCGTCACCCCACCCCCGGTCTTTCTCACGCACACTTTACCCTTTGGAGCTATTCCCGATGATTAACCGCCCCAGACGATTCGCCCTGCGCGCTGCCGTCGCGTTTACCCTGCTCGCACTCTGCTGCCTGACGGCGAGCGCCCGGCCGCCCGGTTCCATCAATTACCGCTTGATGATGTCGCGGCCTGCCTCGCATCTCTTCGAGGTGGCGATTGAGGTGGAGACGACGGGCGGCCGGGCGGATGAGTACCTGGACTTTCAGATGCCCAGGTGGACGCCCGGCCGCTATTCGGTCTTCGAGTTTGCGAAGAACGTACAGGAGTTTCATGCGTCTTCGAGCTGCGGCGAGCGGATGTGCGCGATTGTCCCTCTGCCCGTGACCAGGCTCGACGACCAGACCTGGCGCGTCGAGGCGCGCGGCATGCCCGCAGTGACCGTGACATACAAGGTCTTCGCAGACGATCTTTCAGGGACCTTCTCACAACTGGACCAGACGCACGCGAGCTTCAACGGCGGCTCCCTCTTCATGTACGTCGTAGATCACAAGCAGGACCCGGTCAGGCTGAGCATCTCGCCGCCCGCGGGCTGGCGCATCGTCAACGGGAGGACCGAGCGCGCCGGGCAGCGCGAGTGGCAGTTTCCGAACTACGACCTGCTGATTGATACGCCGACCGAGATCGCCCCAAACTGGACGCAGGATGATTTCATCGTCGGGGGCAAAACCTATCACGTCGTCGTCCACTCGCTGGGCGAGGAGGGCGGCAAGCGCCCCGCGCTCGTGCGCGACCTGGAAAAGATCGTCCGGGCCGAAACCGGAATGTGGGGCGCGCCCGAGTTCGATTCCTATACTTTCATGATTCACTTTGCCGCCGACGACCGCTCGCTCGACGGCATGGAGCACCTCACCTCGACGAACATCATCGAGCCGGGCGCGCTCGCCGATCCGGGCATTTACGGCGACACGCTGGAAACGGCCGCGCACGAGTTTTTTCACGTCTGGAACGTCAAGCGGCTGCGGCCCATCGAACTCGGCCCCTGGGACTTTACGCGACCGGCGAAGACGCGCGGGCTCTGGATCGCCGAAGGTCTCACGCAGTATTACGGCGAGCTGATGCTGCGCCGCGCGGGGCTCTGGACCGACAAGCAATTGCTGAAAAGATTCGGGGATGTCCTCGGCGGGATAGAGAATAATCCCGGCAGCCGTTTAATGAGTGCCGAAGAATCGTCCCTCGTCGCGCCTTTCCTGGACGGCGCGCCGGAGGTGCAGCGCACCAACCTCTTCAACACTTCCGTCAGCTACTACTACAAGGGCGAAATCCTGGGGCTCGTCCTGGACCTCTTGATTAGGCGGGCGACGCGCGGCCAGGCTTCGCTGGATGACGTGATGCGGCAAATGTACGAAGAGTTTTATCTCAAGAGTCCGGCGGCGACCTATTACCTGCGCGGGCGCGGCTTCACGGGCGAAGACTTCGAGCGAGTTGCCTCGCGTGTGGCGGGCAGGGACCTGCGGGAATTTTTCGCCCGCCACGTGCGCGGCGTCGAAGTGCCTCCTTATGATGAAGCCTTCGCGACGGTCGGACTGCGGCTCGTGCGAGAGCCCGTGCCCGCTAAGGCTTCCGCCGGTTTTACCCTCGACGACGAAGGAGAAGACCGCCTCGTGAAGATTAAGAACATACGCGCCGGGTCCGCCGCCGCAGATGCCGGGCTCAAACAGGGCGACGTTATCCTCTCGGTCGGAAATATGAGGGTCACGCGCGAGAAGTACATGGCCGCGCTCGACGCATACAGGCGCGGAGCACGCGTGCCCCTGACCGTCCGCCGCGACCGCCGCACCTTCCAGGCCAGCATCAGGCAGGACGCGCCGGGGGCCAGCACCTACCGGCTCGAAGAGGCCCCTCAGGCTTCGGCGCAAGCACGCTCGCTGCGCGCCGCATGGCTCTCAGGCGGGCCTTCCTGAATTACCGAATACATTTTTAGCCAAAGCTCAACCGGATTCCAATGAGCTGTTAAAGCGTTGGAATCAATGTGAGTTGAGATAACGCAAAAGGTAGATGACAAGCCCACAGGCAAGCCCGGCAAGGATCAGCGTCAACTCGATTGGGACGCCGAACAGGTACAAACTTCGATGCCCGTCCCTCTCTTTTCTGCTTATCCAAAAGGACATATCATTCTCCCCCTGGCTTAAGGCGCCGAACAATTAAACTTTTGTTCACTATAGCTGCCCTGTAGCCGACCCCCAAGGGGCAGGCTGACGACTGCTCCGTCCCTTCGGCCCAACGCGTGTGCAGGAAACGGCGAGCTTTCGCGCTCAAGCCGTGATGATTTCGATGGAGGAGGGCGCGATTTCAAAGGTCATGGGTAGCTCTCCGATGAGCTCGCCGTCGGCCTGGACCCGGGCCTCGCCGCTGACGCGCGCTCTGGTCGCGCGAATGAAGCGCAGGCCGGGCATCTCCGCTGACGCGCCGCCGCGCACCGCAAAGGAGAGCAGGCGTAGATAGCGCAGCCTGCTGTCTGAATCGACGAGGCAGATTTCAAAGTCCGGGCGCGTCAGGCAGGCGCGCGGCGTGATCGCCAGGTTCCCGCCGTAGCGAGCAGATTTGCCGATGGCGGCGAACGTGGCCGGAAAGGTCCGGCCGTCAATCTCGACGCTAAAAGGGATGGGCCGCCAGTGGGCCAGGTGTCCGAGCCCGGAGTACCAGAAGGCCGCTTCGCCGAAGCGCCGTTTCAGGCGCGGGTTGACGCGCCGGACGACCGAAGCGTCGAGCCCGACACCAGCCATCAGGACGAAATAGCGGCGCTCGCCCGTCCGCTCGGCCGTCGCGCAGCCGACGTGCACACGCAGCGCCCGCCCGCGCGCTATCACCTCGGCCGCTCGCCCGGCATCGAAGGGCAGCTTCAATTCGCGCGCCAGGACGTTGGCCGTCCCGCGCGGCCAGACGCCCATCCGCGCTCCCGTCCCGACCAATCCTTGCAGCGCCTCGTTAATCGTCCCGTCGCCGCCGGAGACGATGACCTGACGCGCGCCTTCGGCCGCCGCACGCGCCGCCAGTTGCGTCGCATCGCCCGGCCCGGCCGTGTTGAGCAGCTCGACCTCGACGCCGTGCCTCTTGAGCTGCTCGCAAAAGTGCGAGACTTCGCGCGCCCGCCGCGCGCCGCCGCGACCCGCGTTAGGGTTCGAGATTAAGACCACGCTCTGCTTGGCCGTCATTGCTGCGTCCTGGCTTCTAGGTCATCGCCGGGCCGGGTACATCGCAAGCCGGATGCCGCGCGCCCGCGCCTTAGATTCGCTTTCAATAAGCAAGCCCGGCGGGTTCCCGGCTCGCCGCCGCGCCTGACGCCTGCGACACCTGTCAGGCAATTCATGCGGGAGGGCAAGGCGCAGGAGAAACGTTGAATCTTGCAGGCAATGCCGCCTGCGTACTGAGCAGTCATTCTTTCATTCTTCATCGCGCCCCGGTCTTTCATCCCTTACTTTCATTGCTTGCTCTTCTTCGCCGGAAGCGTTAATTTGCGGCAATGATAACGGGCGTTGCAGAGCGCGAGAAGGTCTTGCCGTCGCGGCGCGAGTTGCTGGTGCTGTTGGCGGTTTACGCCGTCGGCTTCACCGTACTGGCGATACGCCCCTTCGACCGCCTCGACTGGATGCTGGAAAACTTCTTCCCGCTCTCAATGCTGCTGACGCTCTTTATCACCTATCCTTACTTCAAATTCTCGCGGCTGGCCTGCTACCTGATGTTCTTCTATCTCTTCGTGCAATCATACGGCGGGCATTACACCTACGCGCTCACGCCGCCCTTCAACTGGCTGCGCGATGAATTTCAGCTCTCGCGCAACCACTACGACCGCGTGGCCCACTTCATGCTCGGCTTTCTGATGGCGATTCCGATCAGGGAAGTTCTGCTTGACTACGTCAGGACTTCGCGGCGCTGGATGGCTTTCATCACGGCCTCGCTGGTCCTGGCCATCGGCGCGTTCTACGAATTCATAGAGTGGTGGGTCTCGCTGCTCTCCGGCCCGGAACTGGGCAATGCTTTCCTCGGCACGCAGGGCGACATCTGGGACTCGCACTGGGATATGTTTCTCGCGCTCGTCGGCGCAATCTGCGCGCTCTTGCTCTTCATGAGGCTGCACGACAGGCAGACGGGCGCATACTCGGGCTCGACGAAGACGCCCGGCTAAGGCCGCGTCCGGCGTCTCTATTCCAGGCGATAATTCGGGGCTTCCTTGGTGATGATAACGTCGTGAACGTGCGATTCGCGCAGCCCGGCGCTGGTGATGCGGACAAAGCGCGTCTTCTCCTGAAACTCGCGGATGCTGCGGCAGCCCGTGTAGCCCATCCCGGAGCGCAGGCCGCCGATCAGCTGCGTGACCATGTCGGCCAGCGTCCCCTTGTAGGGCACGCGGCCCTCTATGCCTTCGGGGACGAGCTTGGATTCGTTGAGCGTATCTTCCTGGCTGTAGCGGTCGCGCGAGCCTTCGCGCATCGCGCCGATTGAGCCCATCCCGCGGTAAGTCTTAAAGGAGCGCCCCTGGAAGAGGATGACTTCGCCGGGCGCTTCCTCCGTGCCCGCGAAGAGCGAGCCGATCATCACCACGTCCGCGCCCGCCGCAATCGCCTTGGCCACATCGCCGGAGAACTTGACGCCGCCGTCGGCGATGATGGGGACGCCGCTGCCCTTGGCCGCTTCGACGCAATCGTGTATGGCCTTGATTTGCGGGACGCCCGCGCCGGTGACGACGCGGGTCGTGCAGATACTGCCCGGTCCGATGCCCGTCTTGACGGCATCAACTCCGGCTTCGATCAATTCGCGCGTCCCGTCGCTGGTCGCAACGTTTCCGGCGATTAGCTGCACGTCCGAATGGCGGCGCTTGATCTCGCGCACGGCCTCGATGACGCGCGACGAATGGCCGTGAGCCGTGTCTATCACGAGACAGTCAACGCGCGTTTTGACCAGTTCATCCGCACGCTCGCGGAAATCGCCCGTCGCGCCGATGGCGGCGGCCACCCGCAGGCGGCCGAGGTCATCCTTCGCGGCGGTCGGATACTTGATGGCCTTCTGGATGTCTTTGACCGTAATCAAGCCCTTGATGTGCTTGTCGCCGTCAACGACGAGCAGCTTTTCGATGCGATGCTTTTGCAGCACGGCCTTGGCCTGTTCGAGCGTCGTCCCGACGGGGACGGTGACGAGCGGCTGCTTGGTCATTACTTCCGAGACGGGAATCTCGAAGCGGGTCTCGAAGCGCAGGTCGCGGTTGGTGATGATGCCGACGAGGTGGCCGTCTTCGTCAACGACGGGGACGCCGCTGATCTTGTAGCTCTGCATGACGTGCAGCGCCTCGCTGACGGGGCGGTCGGGCCGGATGGTGACAGGGTCAACGATCATCCCGGACTCCGAACGCTTGACCTTGTCCACCTCTTCGGCCTGGCGCTCGATGGGGAGGTTCTTGTGAATGACGCCGATGCCGCCCTGCTGCGCGATGGCGATGGCCAGCGAGGCTTCCGTCACGGTATCCATCGCCGATGAGCAGAGAGGTATCTGCAAGCGTATCCCGCGCGTAAACTGCGTCGAAGTGTCGGTCTCGTTGGGCAACACGTCGGAGCGCGCCGGGACCAGCAGCACATCGTCGAACGTCAGGCCCTCTGGAATATCAGGCGTAATCATGATGCTTTTATCTGACTCCTTAAATATATGGTCAATAGTAAATGGTAAATGGTAAATAGTGAATAGACGGGAGAAGTTCGTTCCTCTGTTGACCATTTACCCTTGACCGTTGACCAAATAAAAATGCCCGCAGATTTGTTGCGGGCGCTCTTTGTGTTGCTGGCTGGCGGCTGGTTGCGAGCAGGCACTCCTTCACACAGGCGCGCATTGCCGGGCGCGGGCTCAAGGCCGAACCTGTAACTACTGTAAGAACCGTTGGTAGTCGTCCTTTGTGATGAGTATCTCGGCGAGCTTGCCTTTCTTAAAATCGGCAGGGACTTTCGCCGGACGCCCGTTAATGGTTATCCCCAGAGAGTCCGGTTTGTCTTTCGCGCACTGGATTCTCAGGCTGCGCGCGGGCTTGAACTCTCTGGTCTCATCGGCCGCCAGGTTGTTGGCGAATGCCGATTGCGCGGAATCGT
The DNA here is from genome assembly GCA_036389715.1 of Pyrinomonadaceae bacterium. GTDB lineage: Bacteria > Acidobacteriota > Blastocatellia > Pyrinomonadales > Pyrinomonadaceae > DASVWH01. Next base: position 93,567 of record DASVWH010000051.1, read on the forward strand.
CCAGGTAGACCCTGACCCAGACGAGCCCGTTGACGGCCTTGACCTGAACGTTGAACTCATCGGTCGCCGCAGTTTGAGAAGTCGCAGTCGCGGGGCTCGGATTGGCGGCGGCCGGATTGGACTGCCCATTGGTGGCCGGGGCCGCGTTGTCCGTCTGGGTGTCGCCGCGGCGTTGATACCAGTGCAGGGCCGCGTAAGCGCCGAGCGAGAGAATGGCCAGAATCAGGACGGTCAGCAGCAGCGTGACGATGGGCGAGCGCGTGTTGCCGTCCGTGTAGACGCGCGATTGATAGGGCGTGGTGGCCACGTCGTCGGCCGAATCGCCCTGCTCGCGCATCATCCGCTGGTAGCCTTCGACCGCTTCCTTCTCGTCAAAGCCGATGTGCTTGGCGTAAGCCTTGATGAAGCTGCGATTGAAGATTCCGCCGGGCAGCCGCTTATAGTCGTCGCCTTCGATGGCTTCCAGATAGCGGATGGAGATGCGCGTTTGCTCGGAGATTTCGCGGAGAGAAACGCCGCGCGCCTCGCGTGCGAGTCGCAACTGTTCTCCAAAAGATGCTGCCATTACCAATACACTTCCGCCCTAGAGAGAGCCCTTCTCAGTTGAACCCGAAGTTGACAGGGAATCAGTTAATCAAGAAATCCTTACAAGGCTGACCTTTAACCGCAACGCCCAGAAGCGGTTTGCCCCTTCATCTCAAAGGTCAACTTCAACTCGCCTTGTGGCGCAATATAACGTGCTGTGGAAAACGTTGTCAAACTTTTGTCCGCTCAAAAAGATGCGCTTCTCTTGATTCTTGCCGCGCACAGGACTACGATGGGGCGTTAGATCAACCAGACAGCTCGTTTTTAACTTCTACTATAGGAAAAGTGAGGACCGAAAAGCTCATGCCTCTCGAAGCACTCGGAATGGTCGAGACCAAGGGGTTCGTCGGGGCGGTCGAAGCCGCCGACGCCATGGTCAAAGCCGCCAACGTACAGCTTTTAGGAAAAGAATATATCGGCGCAGGCTATGTGACGATCTTCGTCCGCGGCGATGTCGGCGCAGTCAAGGCCGCGACCGACGCCGGGGCCGCGGCCGCGCGCCGCGTCGGAGAACTGATTAGCGTTCACGTCATCCCGCGCCCGCACGGCGAGGTCGAGCGCGTCCTGCCCAAGAACGGGCGGACAGGCCTCAGCCCCGACGAACGCGCGCTCGGCGGCGGGGGCGGCGACCGCGGCCAACTCGGCGAAGGCGACCAGGGACGCTCGCTCCAGGCGGGCGGCGCGCGCGAGAACAATAAGGAAAAAGCCAGGTAGATGGTTAATGGTCAATGGTAAATAGTAAATGGTAAATCGTGAATGGATAAAAGCACGTACCTGAAACGTAAGTCTCTTGTCTTGCTTTTTCTATTGACGATTGACGATTGACGATTGACCATTGACCGGCTCGTGAGGTGCATTATGTCAGTTGATAAGGACCTCGTATCGGTGCAGCAGGCGCGTGACCTGGTCGAGGCGGCCCATCGCGCCCAGGTCGAGCTGGCACGCTTCGATCAGGGCAAGGTGGACCGCATCTGCGAGGCGATGGCCAGGGCTGCGTCGAGAGAGGCGGCCCGGCTCGGCGCGATGGCCAGCGAAGAGACTGGCTTCGGCATCGCTGCCGACAAGGAGGTCAAGAACCGTTTCGCATCCGAGGATGTCTGGAACTACTTCAAGAACCTGCGGACCGTCGGCGTCGTCTCCGAATCGAAAGACGTGGTCGAGATCGCCAGCCCGCGCGGCGTCGTCGCCGGAATCATTCCGTCTACGAACCCGACCTCGACCGCCATCTTCAAATGCCTGATCGCCGTCAAGTCGCGCAACGCCATAGTCCTTTCGCCGCATCCGTCGGCCGCCCGCTGCATCAACGAGACGGTCAGAGTCGTCAAAGAGGCCGCCATCAAGGAGGGCCTGCCCGCAGACGCCATCGGCTGCATGACGACCGCGACCATCGAAGGCACGGAAGCCCTGATGAAGCACAAGCAGACGGCCGTCATCCTGGCCACCGGCGGCATCGGGCTGGTCCGCGCCGCCTACTCTTCGGGCAAGCCCGCCTTCGGCGTCGGCCCGGGCAACGTCCCCGTCTTTGTCGAAAGAACCGCGAACGTGGCGAAGGCCGTGCAGGACATCCTGACCGGAAAATGTTTCGATAACGGGACCATCTGCGCCTCCGAGCAGGCGGTGGTCGCCGACGCCCCCGTAGAGCAGGCCGTCCGTGAGCAGTTCCGTGCACAGGGCGCGCATTTCCTGAGCGCGGCCGAAGCCGATCAACTGGCTAAAGTGGTCGTCACGCAGCAGCGTTCGTTGAATCCGGCCATCGTCGGCCGTTCGGTCGAAGTGATAGCCAAGATGGCGGGCCTCAGCGTTCCGCCGGGGACGCGCTGCCTGATGGCGGATGTCGGCGGAGTGGGTCGAGAACACCCGCTCTCGATGGAGAAACTGTCGCCCATCCTGGCCTTCTACGTCGAGGACGGCATCGAGCGCGGCGCGGCGCGCTGCTTTGAGATTTTGAGCTACGGCGGGATGGGCCATACCGCAGGCGTACACACGCAGTCGCGCGAAGCGGCGGTCGCCTACGGAAGCGAGATGCCCGCCTCGCGCGTCATCGTCAATTCGCCGACGACACACGGCGCAATCGGATTCTCGACGGCGCTGCCGCCCTCGATGACTCTGGGCTGCGGCTCCTGGGGCGGTAACGTCACTTCCGACAACGTCTCGCCGCTGCACCTGATGGACATCAAGCGCGTGGCCTTTGAGACCCGGCCCGTCAAGAGCGCGCGCCCGGCCCTCTCCGCACAGCCCGCACAGCAGGCACAACAGCAGCAGCCCGCGCGGACCGCTCCCGCTTCCACTGGCGGCCCGCGCGCCATCGGCCGCGAAGAGATTACGGCCATCGTTGACCGTTTCCTTTCGGGGCGCGGCTCCGGCCAGCCTTCGACCGAGCACGAGCCGCTTCATGCCTCTGCTTCGCCCGCGAAGTACCAGCCCGTGATAGACATCGAAGCGGGCAGCATGTACGACCGCTCCGAAGCCGCGCCGCAGGCCGGGGCCGCGCCGACGGCCGTCGACGTGCGCGGCGGCAACGGCTCGGCCTCTGCACAGAGTGGGCCGCCGCCATCGTCCGTCGCGCCCGCTCCCGCTCAGTCGCCCGCTCCTGCTCCGCCGAGTGCTGCGAAGCCGGGCGCGAACGGCAGCAACGGCCATAAGACGGTGGATTTCGTCAGCGAAGACGACGTGCGCCGCGCCATTCAGAAGGGCGAGAAGATTTACGTCAACGCCCGGACGATCATCACTCCGTCGGCGCGCGACCTCGGCGACCCGGCGGAAGTGTTCGCCAAAACTTAAAGTTTCCGGTTTGGGGTTTTGGGCCGCGCGCCTGACAGGCCCGCTTAACTCGAAGCTCCAAACCCGGGAACTCGAAACATATGTTTTTAGGTAAAGTTGTCGGCACAGTCTGGTCCACCAAGAAGACGCCTGATCTTGAGGGCGTCCGTTTTTTGATCGTTCATCCGTATGACCTGGACAAGGAGCCGACCAAAAACATCGTCGTCGTCGCAGACCGCCTCGGCGCGGGCATCGGAGAAGTCGTGATGTGCGCTTACGGCAAGGCCGCGCGCACCGCCATCGGCAACCAGGAGATGGCCATCGAAGCGGCCGTCGTCGCCATCGTTGACCGGATGGATTTACAGGACACGCGCTCCGAAGAGGCCCTCGAAGCGGCGCGCGAGCTGAGAGGGGATAACGGCAAACCGTAGAGAGTGAGCAGTAAGCAGTGAGCAGTGAGCAGTAAAAGAAAGAGCACTTACTGTTTACCGCTCACTATTAACTTATTCCGCTGCCGACTGCTTACTGCTCACTGCTCACTGCTTACTAACTGATGGCAAACGAAGAGCTTATCTATCGCATTACACGGGCGGTTTACGGTCATCTGGGCGCAGGGGCGGACGAGCGGACGGTCGAGCATCTGGTGACCGATATTTATCGCGCCATCGAGCCGGTCGTGACTAACGGGAGCGGCGCGGGAGGTGTTGGCGAGGCGGCGGGTGAAGACGGCTCGGCGACGGCACGCGAGCGTGAGTCGCAGGCGGCGGGCTCGGCCGCGCGCCTGATCGTTTCCGTCTTCGGGGTGGACCATCCGGGCATCGTCGCCGGTGTCTCGCAGGTACTGGCCGAAGCCCGGTGCAGCATTATAGATATTAATCAAACGGTCGTGCAGGGCAAGTTTGCGATGGTCATCATCGCCGACATGTCACGCGCACAGGAATCCGCCTCCGCGCTCAAAGAGCGTTTTCGCAAAGAGGGCGACCGCCTCGGCGTCCGCGTCTACGCGCAGCGCGAAGACCTCTTCAACGCGATGCATCGAATATGAGTGATGTCTACCGAGGGACAAGCCTTTAAACCCATCGCACATGACTCATCGTTCATCATCCATCACTTTTTATGTCTGAACCAGAGATAGCCAGGCGATGTTCTACGTGCGGCGCGGCCGTGCGCGGGCGGGCGGTCTTCTGCCCGCAGTGCGGCAAGCCCATGAGTACGCGGGGAGATACCGGCGAGCATCCGGCCGTGATGCCGGAGCCGCCCGCGCAGGGCAGCGTCGAGACGGAGCCGGACCGTCCTGTACTGGCCGCAGCACCGAATGCGGCCGAGAGCGTCAAGGGCCTTGCGCCGGGAAGAGAAGTCGCTGCCGCTGCCGACGCGGGCGGCGATGAACATGCGCAGGATGGACGTAGGCCAGAGGCGCAGACCGAAGAGGCAAGCTCGCGCCGCGAGCGTGTTAAAGCCACAGCCCGCGGAGCCGTCGAAGAGAGGCTCGCGCCGCGTGTCGAGAAACTGCGCCGGACTTCAAACGTCGTCCTGGACGAGGCCGCCGATGACCCGAGCCTGCGATTCGTGCTCGTCGCTCTCGCCCTCTTTCTGCTCTCGCTGCTGTTTCTCTTTCTCAACCACCTGCTCGGTTAAAGAGGCTCAAGGCTCAAGGCTCAAAGTTAAAACGACGGGCCTTGAACCTTGAGCTTTGAACCTCGAACTCGATTATGGAATATACACAAGCGGAAATCTTGCAGACCGTGCGGATGACGGAGATGGAGCATCTGGACATCCGCACCGTCACGCTCGGCCTCTCTTTGCGCGACTGCGCTGCGGATTCCATCGAGCGGACGGCAGAGCGCGTGCGCCGGAAGATCGAGCGGACGGCGGCGCGCCTGGTCTCGACCGTTGACGAGATCGGCGACGAGGTCGGCATCCGCATCGCCAATAAAAGAATCTCTATCACGCCCGCTTCGATGATTGCCGACGCGGCGCGCTCGCCCGGCGATTACCTGCTGCTCGCGCGTGCGATTGACGAAGCGGCGGGCGCGGTCGGCGTTGACTTCATCGGCGGCTACTCGGCGCTGGTCCATAAGGGCTGGACGCGCACCGAGAGCGATTTTCTGGACTCGATCCCGGAGGCGCTCTCCGTCACAGAGCGGCTCTGCTCTTCGCTCAACGTGGCGACGACGCGCGCCGGAATCAACATGGATGCCGTCAGGCGGACCGGCACGCTCATCAAGGAGATGGCCGAGCGCACGCGGCACAGGGACGGGCTGGCCTGCGCCAAGTTCGTCTGCTTCGCCAATGCCGTCGAAGACAATCCCTTCATGGCGGGCGCGTTTCACGGCGTCGGAGAGCCCGAGGCCGTTATCAACGTCGGCGTCTCGGGGCCGGGCGTGGTCAATCATGCCGTCAAGCACGCGCCGCGCGATCTGCCCCTGGACGAGATAGCGGAACTGATTAAGAAAATCTCTTTCAGGCTCGCGCGGGCGGGCGAGCTGGTCGGGCGCGAGGCCGCGCGTCGCCTGGAGATACCCTTCGGGATTATTGATCTTTCGCTGGCCCCGACGCCCGCGCTCGGCGATTCCGTCGCGGACATCATAGAGGCCATGGGCTTTGAGCACACGGGGACACACGGCACGACGGCCGCGCTCGCGCTGCTGACCGATGCAGTCAAGAAGGGCGGCGCGATGGCTTCCAGCTCGGTCGGCGGCATGAGCGGCGCGTTTATCCCGGTCTCCGAAGACGCCAGCATGATCGAAGCGGCACGCGTCGGCGCGCTCTCCATCGAAAAGCTGGAGGCCATGACGAGCGTCTGCTCGGTCGGCATTGACATGGTGGCAGTGCCGGGCAAGACCTCCGCGGAGACGCTCTCGGCGATTATCGCGGACGAGATGGCCATCGGCGTGATGAACAATAAGACGACGGCCGTGCGCATCATTCCAGTGCCGGGCAAGGATGTCGGGGAGATGGTCGAGTTCGGCGGGCTGCTCGGCAGCGCGCCCGTGATGGCGGTCAGCGCCTTTTCCTCGGCCGATTTCATCCGGCGCGGCGGGCGCATCCCCGCCCCCATTCACTCGCTACGAAACTAGGGTCCGGCGGGCGCTTTAAAAGCGAAAGTGAAGCGATGACCATGAAGTACGCCCGTCGTCTGCGAATCAGAGAAACGATAAGGCCGGGTGAAAAAGGTTTCACCCGGCCTTGTTGTTGACCGTTTCCCTAAACCCGCTCTCCGGCCCGGATGCGACAAGGGAGCTTTCGAGCTTTATTCTCTATGCTTTCGCGTCTGCTTTCGCGCGCTTCTTCTGGGCGAGGTGAGCGGGGATGATGCTCCGCCGCCGCGGCTTGACGGGCGTTCTGACCGAGAGCAGGTCTCTGTGCCGGGTGTTGAGGATGAAGGCCAGCGCCTGGTGCGTAATGCCGAGCAGTCGCGCGGCACGCGTCACGCCGCCGTCGGCGGCTTCCAGCGCCTGACGAATCAGGCTTTTCTCGTACTTCATGACCTCTTCTTCGAGCGAGCATTCCTCCCAGGCATTGGCCATCCCGGCCTTCTGCGTCCGCCGCAGCGCGACCGTCTGAACGGCGGCGGCTGAAATCTCCGCGCCGTCCAGCGCCTCTATGAATGTGCGCTCGATGACGGCGCGCAGCTCGCGCGCGTTGCCTCTGAGCGGCAAACGCCGCATGGCTTCGATGCTGGCCTGCGTAAACATCACACGCTTGTCGTCGCGCCTGCGCACCTCGTCTATGAAGTGCCGCGCGATGGCCGGGACATCTTCCGTGCGCTCCCTGAGCGGAGGTATCTCCAGGTGAAAGGTTTGCAGGCGATAGAAGAGGTCTTCGCGGAATTCTCCTTCGGCCACACGATTCTTGAGATTGCGGTCGGTCGCGGCGATGACGCGGACGTTGACGCGCTCCGGAAGCAGCGCCCCGATGGGATGAATCTCCCCGCGCTCGATGAGACGCAGCAGCCTTCCCTGGTTGGGCTTGCTCATCTCCGTAATCTCGTTTAGCAGGAGCGTGCCGCCCGCAGCCGCGCGAACAGCGCCCGGATAATCCCCGAGCGCATCCGTGAAGCTGCTCTTGAGGTGGCCGAAGAGCTGCGATTCGCTCAAAGTTTCGTCAAGCGCGGCACAATTGACGGCGACGAACTCTCCGGCGCGACCGCTCCATTCGTGAATCATGCGCGCCAGCATCTCCTTGCCCGTCCCGGTCTCGCCTGTAATGAGCACAGCGCCTTCCGCTTCCGCCACGCGCCTGGCCAGGCGCAGTAAGGCCGCCGTCTCCTCCGCCGCGTAGACGAAGCTCGGGGCCGCGTCTCGCTCCTCGCGCGGCTTTCCGGCTTCGACCACCTGACGGGCACATGCGCGCAGGCGTGCCAGCGTCTCCGTGTGCTGCGAGCATGAGAGCAGTTGATCGGCGCGCCTGTATGTCTCGCGCAGCTCGTCGTCCGCCATGCGCTCGCGCAATTCCTCGATCAGCGTCAGCACGGCGCGTCCGGCCCCCTCCGGGTCGCCTGCCAGCTCGGCTACTTCCGCGGCGCGCTCAAGGGTCACGCGTGCCGTCTCATACTGTCCCAGACGCGCCAGCGCCACGCCCTGCGTCGTCAGGGCTTCGGCCAGCAGCGCCTGCTCGCCGCCGTTTTCGAGCGTCCGAACGGCGGCCCTGACTACTTTCACGGCTTCGGAGTTGCGGCCCTGTGCGAGCAGTGCACGCGCACGCGTCTCGTCCACCTGCGCACCGTGAACATCGTCCTTGAGACCGGCAAAGAGGCGGCGCGCTCTCTCCAGGTGCTGGTAGGCTTCGTTGAACTTGGAGGTTTTGAAGAGCAGAAATCCGAGGTTGTTTTCGACCGCCGCGCAATAGCGCGTGTGCTTGGCCTGCTCAAAGTGGAAACTCGCGGCAGCGTATTCAAGGAGCGCGCGGTCAATGTAGTCCGTGCGCTTCTCGGCCAGGCCCAGATTCTTGAGCGTCGTCGCCAGCTCGTTGTGAAATCTTCCCCTCAGCGCGTGATTATCGCCGAGCTCGAAGAGGGGCATGGCTTCGGTCAGAATGTGCAGGGCGTCGTTGAGCCGGTTGGCGGTCGCCTCGACGATGGCGCTGCGCAGCAGGGCCAGGGCCCTCAGATCGGAGTTGCCCTCGCCCAGGTGAGAGAGCGCATCGCGCAGGGTGACGCGCGCCTCGTCGTATGCTCCCTCGCGCCAGTAACAGTAGGCCAGCTCGATCTGCGCTTCGGCGGCCTTGGCCGTGTCGCGCAGCCCGAGAAAGACGGACTGGCTCTCGCTGAGCAGGTCTTTGGCCGTCTCCTGCGCCCCGACGATCTGGTTGGCGCTGCCAATCCAGCCCGACAGCGCCCCGGCACGCATCAGCACCTCGGCCCCCGTCCACTCGTCGAGCCCTTCCAAACCGGGGCGTTCGCCGATGCGCTGCCACAGTTCGCCCATCGCGGCGCGCGCCGCTTCGTAGTTCCCGGCCTCTTCCATGTCCCTGGCAAGACGGCAGCGCAGCACCGCCCGCTCAGACGGAGCGAGGGTCGAATCATTGATGCTTTGCAGCAGTTGAGAAGTTAAACTCATGTGAGGGATGCCTTTCTATTTACTCGCCAGAATTTTGCAAGAGAGTCAGTCTTTCAACCAACGTGACACAGCGCATGCTTTTTCCCGCCCCGCCTGATACAGTATATCCCTAAACGATGAAATTAAAAGAGCTTTAGCTACTTGCAGGATTTCTTGCAAGTTCTTCATTTCTACCCGATATGGTATCATTCGCCGCCTTGACGCAATGATTTAATTGTTGACCGTAAAACACACCTAACCTTTTGGAGAAGAGAGATGAACCATTTACGCCAATTCTGCGCGGCCGTCGTCCTGACGTTTGGACTGACGATTTTCGCCTTTGCGGGTGATATTCACACCGGAACTGCTTCGATGCCAGCCGAGCCGACCGTGGTGGCCACCGATGGCTCGACGGACAAAGGCACATCGAGCAGCCAGGATGACTACTACGTAGAATCCTTGACCGATGTTGCCTTGAGCATTCTGCAAAGCCTGCTCCCACTGTTTTAAGCAACACGCCGAGGCTTAAGGACTACAGGTTGCGAACGTGCTTGCTGCGCGCGCGGCCAGGCGGTTCTCTGCGCAGAAGCTCGCCGGGAAGTCTGCGCAAACCCGGCGGGGGAGATGCACAGCCGGGCAGCTTAACTTTCTGCTGCGCCAATTGCAATACTAATCTTGTGATTTGCTCACAAAGCGCAATTGCAGGAGAGGCGCAGCTCCGTGCTACTATAGCCCCAGGCGCTCGCTCAAACAGGCTAATTTGAAAGGCTCGTCATGGAAGCACTCGGAATGGTTGAATGCATGGGGCTGGTCGCGATGATCGAGGCGGCAGACGCGATGGTCAAGGCCGCGAACGTCACGCTGGTCGGCTATGAGAAGATTGATGCCGGGCTCGTGACGGCGATTGTCCGTGGGGACGTGGCGGCGGTGCGCTCGGCTGTAGACGCGGGGGCCGCGGCTGCCGCGCGCGTCGGCAAGGTCGTCAGCACGCACATCAT
>DASVWH010000052.1:0-19077 GCA_036389715.1 Pyrinomonadaceae bacterium
GCCTAACTGTTTATGCTGAGACAACCTAATTCGGGTCACCCTTCCACGAAACATCACACGTCTAAGGCCGGTGAAGGGGCTCTTCATGCGAGGCACTAAGGTTCGGCCCTAACTGTGGGCACTTCACTTGGTCAACCGAAATAAAGCGTTAATACCCCCCGGCTTCCACAAGTTCCGGCCCCGGCGACCCCCTTTTTTACGTGCAATATCAATATTTTGGCGTTTGTGTAAAAAGATGTTGCTCAATTTGCGGTTTGCTGATAACATCTTTTCCGTAGTCAAGGAGTCGCGCTCCTTGTCCCTTGATCTCGGATGACCGTGCCACTATCTCCTTTTCGGTCATCGTGGCGACGGGCTCCGACCGGCAGACCTAAACAAAGAAGGCCAGCGGGTTGCAACGGTATCTTCTCAAGTGATAGGCGAACCGTCATTGCCACAGCATCGTGTGCGGCTCCTCCTAAAACAGTCGCCACGACCCGTCATCCCCTTCAATTCTGGTCGAGGCGTGCCGTTAGTCAAAAAGCCGTCACCTGCGTTGAGACCCAGGTGTGATGAGCCGGAGCCGGATTCGACGCCTCGCCAACGTCCATGACAGCAATCTACCCCTTTCGGTTTGCGAGCCCGCGGGCGACCCATTCCGGTCAAAAATCCCGACTTACCCCGACTTACGAAGAGCGTTCCCCTGTTTTGGCCTGAGGCAAGCCGCGGCCGGATGGGACTCAAGACGGAAGCGGTGAATGGTTCTTCGGCGAGCGCGTCAAATTAGAGAGAAAGAAATTGCCAACTCCCGGTTTTAGCCTTGCACGACTGCCACAACTATAATACCGTGAAATCTACCAGTGAAAATCAGCCGAAAGGTTCAACCATGAGCGCCATTAAGGAAGAGCCGCGCTCACAGCGCGTCGCGTTAGACCGCCATGCGAGGGGCGGGCAGTGGATCGAGAGCCTGCGTTGCTCCGATGTCAGCCGCCTCTGGGCGGAGCTGCATCGCATCGTCAGCCATCATCCGCTGGTGCGCGCCTCTCGCAACGCCGGTCTGCTGGTCGAAGAAGGCTCGCACAATGCCTACACGGATTTGACGCAGGAGCTTTTCGTCCAACTGCTCAGCAAGGCGCGCTTCCAGCACTATCTGGAAACCGAGATGACCGACTCCGAGATCGAGTGCGAGATCGGGCAGATCGAGCTGACGAACCTGCTGACGGCCGAGCTGCGCAAGCGCCACCCCGAATCCTATCGCCTGGCGCGCCGTATCTCGACGCTCATTCAATCGAGCGCCAACTTTCGCCGCTTCGATACTTCCGGCATTGACGATGAGCCGCACCGCCGCCTGGCCGACCGCGTTTACGGCCTCAGCGAATGGCCCAGGGATAAGCAGCGCCGCGAGCATCACGAACTCGAACAGCGCATTCACATGATTCCCGTGCGCCAGCGCGACACGCGCCTGGTCGGCTGCACGGGCGATTCGCAGGTCGTCATCAGCAATTCGGACCTTGAAGACCTGATTATCTCGGTTCTGGAGGCGGGAGATTCTCCGGCCGATGTGCGGACCCTGCGCAGCCTGGTAATGTCGCGCCTGCCGGTGATGGATATTTACCTCGTCCCGCTCGGCGGAGACGACTCGGAAGAGGGCGGCAACCAGTTTGAGCCTGTAGACGCCTGCGATAATCCCGAGCAGGGGCTGATGCGCCGCGAATCGGAGCGCGAGGCCGCGGGCTTTGTTGACGAATTCCTGAAGGGTCTGCACGACACGGTGCGCGGCAAGGTCAAGCAGTATAATCGCATGCTCGGCGTTCTCTGGCATTGCTACCTGAGCCCGGACCATTCGACGCAGCTCGAAGTGGCGGCCACGCTGGGCGTCTCGGATTCACTCGTTTCCGATTACCGCCGCCGCATCGAACAGGAATTGCGCGCCCTCTCCTTCGCCGAGATCGAAGAGGCGCGCCGGTTCGAGATGGCGCTGCGCGAGCGCGTCCGCGCGCTGGTTCTGGTTGGCGATGAAGAGAGCGTTATGGCTTAATGGCCTGGCTTGAACGGGCCGCCGACGCTTCGCGCATAGTGCGTGGCCAAGAGGTCTGAAAAACCCGGGCGCGCGAAGCCTTTAGAGACTGCTCAGACTCGCGCCATGCCTGGCAAGCCCAAGCTGGCTTGACCGGCATCGAGCAGAGGCGCAAGGGAAGTGCGATTGCCCCGCACTTTCCTTGCGCAAGACCCCTTTAACCATCGCTTTGATTGCGACGGCGGGCGGTCTTTGGTCGCAGCATTTGAGTGCCATCAATGCGATACAGCAGTCATCCAGAGGATTATCAAGCAGTCGTGCGCTCGCGACGTGCCCGGATGCAGGGAGGCCCTGAGCCCGGCGCTGCGGACGATTGGTTCAAGCGCGACGACGACTGGTTCAAGCGCGAAGCCGCGAACGACGAGCCCTCCGAGACGGAACTTCTGAGCCTCTCGCGGCCGCAGGCTGTGCCCGCCTCCAGGCAGGAGAAGCATGGGGCCAGGCGCGGCCATGCCTTCAGCTACGCCGGGCTTTTCCTCTTCACCTTCGTCCTCTATTTCCGCCCTTACGAGCTTTTCTCGGCCCTTTCGTCTTTAACCTCGCTGGCCTTCTGGATTGCCGTCGGCACGCTCGTTATCTTCTTCCCGTCGCAGCTCGCGCTCGAAGGCACGCTGACCACGCGCCCGCGCGAAGTCACGCTCGTCCTGCTGCTCTGCCTGGCCGGACTGCTCTCCATTCCGCTGGCGCTTGATCCGGGGGAATCCTGGTCCATCTTTGTCGAGTTCCTGAAGGTCGCCGTGATGTTCATCGTGATGGTGAACGTCGCGCGCACGGAGCGGCGCTTAAAGGGGCTGATCTTTCTGGCGCTGGCGGTCGCCTGCGTGGTCAGCGTCGGCGTGATTAACGACTATCACCTGGGACGGCTGAGGGTCGGGGGCGAGCGCGTCGGCGGAATCATCGGCGGCATGTTCGATAACCCGAACGAGCTGGCGCTGCATCTGGTCATCATGACGCCGATAGCCATCGGGCTGCTGCTCGGTGCGCGCGGCGGCATCAGGAAGATGCTCTACGGCGCGTGCGTCATCCTGATGGCGGTGGCAAACGTGCTGACCTTTTCGCGCGGCGGTTTTCTGGGTTTGATTTGCGCCGTCGGGGTTCTGCTGTGGAAGGTGGGCCGCCAGCACCGCCTGGCCGTCGCTCTGCTCGCCGTGGTCATGTTCGGACTCGTCTTCGCGCTCATGCCGGGAGCGATGGTGGACCGCTTCGCCTCCGTGTTCGACCCCAGCAGTGACGAGAGCGGCGGCGCGTCCGCCATCTCTCGCCGTGACATTCTGTACGGGTCTATTATCGTCGCCGCGCGTCACCCGCTGCTCGGCATCGGGATGGGCAACTTTCACCTCGTCTCGGCGCAAAATCTCGTCACACACAATGCTTATACGCAGGTCGCTTCGGAGATCGGAATACCCGCGATGCTCTGTTACGTCTTGCTGATCGTCACGCCCCTCAAGCGTTTGCGGCTCATCGAGCGCCGCGAGTTTGAGACGCGCAAGACCTCGCGGTCCTATTATCCGGCCATCGCGTTCCAGGCCGGGCTGGTCGGCTATCTGGTCAGCAGCTTCTTCGATTCCGTTGCGTATCACTACTATCTCTATTATCTGGTGGGTTATGCTCTCTGTTTATACAGGCTCTCCGGCGGCATCTGGGACATGAAGCCAAAGCCTGTGACGCGCAAAGGCGAGTCGCTGCCTGCCATGATTGATGACGAGAGCCGCAACGCCCCGCGGCTAGAAGCGACGGGCCGGGGCTCCCGCTCCTGACCCGCTCGCAGCCGTCGAGGTGGCTTGGCTAAAGGCTGAAGAAACAACATGTGTGGGATTGCAGGTTTCATAGATCAACGAACGGCGAGCGATGAGCGGCGGCGCATCCTGGATGAGATGTGCCGTGCCATCGCGCACCGCGGGCCGGACGATCAGGGCATGGGTCTGTTGGAGGGCGGCGTTGCGCTCGGCATGCGGCGGCTCTCGATCATAGACCTGGCCGGAGGCCGCCAGCCGATCTCGAATGAAGACGGCTCGGTCACGATTGTCTTCAACGGCGAGATATATAATTACCGCGAGTTGCAGCCGGAGCTGGAAGCCCGCGGCCATCATTTCAAGACGCACTCGGACACGGAAGCAATCGTTCACGCTTATGAAGAGTACGGCGCGGCCTGCGTCAACCGTTTGCGGGGCATGTTCGCCTTCGCAGTGTGGGACGCGCGCCAAAGAAAGCTCTTCATCGCGCGTGATCGGGTGGGCAAAAAACCGCTTTACTACACGCAGACTCGTGCGGGCGCATTCGTCTTCGGCTCGGAGCTGAAATCGCTTCTCCAGCACCCGGCGGTCGAGCGCGAAATCAACCCGGAAGCCGTAGATGCTTATCTGACTTACGGATACGTGCCCGACCCGCTCAGTATTTTCCGGGGTATTCACAAGCTGCCGCCCGGCCATCACCTGACCCTGACGGATGGGCGCATCGCCATCGAATCCTACTGGGACTTCTCTTACGAAGAGACGACGGCGCGCGGTGCGGACGATTATCTGGAAGAGCTTCGCTCGCTGCTGGACGATGCAGTGCGGGCGCGACTGATTGCAGATGTGCCGCTCGGCGCTTTTCTTTCCGGCGGAGTTGATTCGAGCACGGTCGTCGCCTTGATGGCCAGGCACATGACGCAGCCCGTTAAAACCTTCTCCATCGGTTTTCAGGAAGACAGTTTTAACGAGTTGAAGTACGCGCGCCTGACCGCCGAGCGCTTCGGCACGGAGCACCGTGAGTTCATCGTCACGCCGGATATTTGTCAGATCGTCGATGAGCTGGCCTGGCACTTCGACGAACCCTTCGCGGATTCGTCGGCCATCCCGACCTACATGGTCTCGAAGCTCGCGCGCCGGTACGTGACGGTCGTGCTTTCCGGCGACGGCGGCGATGAGCTGTTCGCCGGGTACACGCGCTACCTGACGGACCGCCAGCGCAGCGGCTTTGCGCGTCTGCCGCGTTTCGTGCGAGAGCGCCTGATGCAGCCCGTCAGCCGCCGCCTGCCGCACGGCGCATGGGGACGCAACTATCTTCACAACGTCGCGCTCGAACCGCTCGAACGCTATCACGACAGCGTCTCCATCTTCACCAATCTCAATAAACTCTCGCTCTACGCGCAGGACTTTCGGCAGCGCCTCGACACTCATCAGCGAGAGCTTCCGGGCTTTGACGACTACGCCCTGCGCGTGCAGACGGGTGAGCCGCTCGACGAGATGCTCTACATAGACAGCAAGACCTACCTGCCGGGCGATATTCTGACCAAAGTCGACCGGATGAGCATGGCCGTTTCGCTCGAAGCGCGTGTCCCGCTGCTCGATCATAAGCTCATCGAGTTCGTCACGCGCATTCCCGCTGCGCTGAAGATGAAGGGGCTCGAAACCAAGCACATCTTCAAGCAGGCGGTGCGCGGTCTCGTGCCCGACGAGATTCTGGACCGGCCGAAGCAGGGCTTCGGCGTGCCCATCCAGCAGTGGATTAACAACCAGCTCCGCGAACGCATTCACGAGACCCTGAGAGAGTCTCGCGCCCGCGGTCGCGGCTATTTCGACCCGCGATACGTAGACCTGCTGCTCGCCGAGCATCACCGCGGGCGGCGCGATCATTCGATGCAGCTCTGGTCGCTCTTCATGTTCGAGCTGTGGCATCGCATCTTCGTTGACGACGCGGGAGTTATCAAACATCCGGCGGTCACTGACACGTTAATGACCGCGGGCGTGGCCTGACGCGGGTTTCAATCAAACAGACGCTCGTTATTGAAGGGTTTAAGTAGCTCCAAAAGCATGAAGCCGGTCATTCTACAACTCATCAACAGCTTTCATCAGGGCGGCTCCGAGCGGCAGGCCGTGCAGCTCACGCGCCTGCTGCGAGAGAGCGACCGCTACCGCGTGCGCGTCGCCTGTCTTGAACGCGAAGGCGTGCTGCTGGACGAGACCGCGCGGCTCGATGTCGGGGAGATTCCCGAATACGCTTTGACGAGCTTCTATGACTTCAATGCCTTGAGGCAGCTTCGCCGCTTCGCCGCATTCCTGGCCGCGGAGAAGATAGACATCGTTCACACGCACGATTTTTACACCAATATTTTCGGCATGGCCGGAGCGATGCTGGCCCGCGTGCCGGTCCGCATCGCCTCGCGCCGCGAGACCGGCGGGATGCGGACGAGCGCACAGAGACGGGTCGAGCACGGCGCTTATCACCTCGCGCACGCCATCGTCACCAATGCCGAAGCCGTTCGTCGCCACCTCATCGAAGAAGGCTTGAGCGAAGAAAAGCTGGTCACTGTTTATAACGGTCTGGACATGAGGCGCGTCGCTCCGCCCGGCGATTTCAATCGCGCTAAAGCCCTCGCGGCGCTCAATCTTCCGCAGGATGAGAATCGGCGCTTCGTCACGATTGTCGCCAACTTGCGGCATGACGTGAAAGATCATCCGACATTCCTGCGCGCGGCCGGGCGCGTTCGCCGCGCCGTCCCGCAGGCGGCCTTCATCATCGCGGGCGAAGGCGAGCTAACGGACCGGATGCGCGCCCTGGCAGTGGAACTCGGCATCGGGCAGGATGTCTTCTTCACCGGACGCTGCGTCGAGCAACTGCCCGAATTGCTGGCGCTCTCAGACGTTTGCGTGCTCAGCTCAAAGGCAGAGGGCTTCTCAAACTCAATCCTCGAATACATGGCCGCGGGCCGCCCCGTCGTGGCCACGCGCGTCGGCGGAGCGAGCGAAGCGATTGACGACGGCGAGACGGGATTCCTAGTCAACGTCGGCGACGACGCGGCCATAGCTGCTCACCTGGTCGCCCTGCTCGGCGAGCCCGGGAAGGCGCGCTCGATGGGCCAGCGCGGGAAGCTCAAAGTCGAGCAGAAGTTTTCATGTGAAGCCCAACTTGAGAGCACGGAGAAATTGTACGAGCGCCTGCTGGCGCGCACGCGCAGTGCGCCGCGTGGCGTCGCAAAGAGCGTCAGCGGCGCAAACGCCCAGCGAGTTTCCAGATGAAGCGAGAGGCTACGGCAAAGATGATGGCGAAGGGAAGAGCGGGCGAGGAGCGAGAGGCTGCGGGCGCAGCACAAGGCGCTTGCGGCCAAACGCCGCTGCGCGTCCTCATCGTCGCGCCTTCAATGGACATTCTCGGAGGCCAGGCCGTCCAGGCCGAGCGCTTGATGGATGGCTTGAAGCAAGAGCCGTCCCTGTCCGTCTCATTCCTGCCGATTAACCCGCGGCTGCCCGGCGTCTTGCGACATCTTCAGGCTATTAAGTACGTTCGAACCGTCGTCACATCTGTCTTCTACCTGGCGACGCTGCTGGCGCGCGTCGGCCGGTACGATGTCATACACATCTTCTCGGCCTCCTACTTCTCCTTCCTCCTCGCGCCGACGCCTGCGATGCTTATTGCCAGGCTCTACGGCCGGAAGATCGTGCTCAATTATCACAGCGGCGAAGCCGAGGACCATCTTACGCGCTGGCGACGAACGGCTTTGCCGCTGCTCCGGCTCGCCCATTTGATCGTCGTCCCGTCCGGCTACCTGGTTGATGTCTTCGCGCGGTTTAATCTGAAGTCGCGCGCGATCTTCAATCACCTGGAGACGGGACGTTTTCGCCAGCGCGAGCGGCGCGTGCTGCGCCCGGTGTTTCTGTCGAACCGCAACCTCGAAGCGCACTACAACGTCGCTTGTGTGCTGCGCGCTTTCGCCCTGATTCAACAACGCTTGAGCACTGCGCGCCTGATCGTCGCGGGCGATGGCAGCCAGCGCGGCGAGCTCGAAGCACTGGCGCGCAAGCTTAATCTCAAGCAGACGGAGTTCGTCGGCTCGGTGACACCCGAAAAGATGGTCGAGCTGTATGACGCGGCCGACATCTATCTCAACGCATCTGAGATTGACAACATGCCGCTCTCGATTCTCGAAGCCTACGCTTCGGGGCTGCCCGTCGTGACCTCGGATGCGGGCGGCATTCCCTACATCGTGACGAACGAGGAGACGGGCCTGCTCGTGCCGAAGGGCGATCACAAAGCGCTGGCCGCAGCCGCCCTTCGTCTCCTGGAAAATCCCGAGCTGGCACTACGAATGGCGACCCGTGCAGCGGCCGAGTGCCGCAAATACGGCTGGCCCGTGGTCCGCGACGAGTGGCTCAAGCTCTATTATGGAATGGCGCGTGAGGCGACCGAGAGCCCGGAGCAAAGCGCGGCGGGAAGTAGTCAGAAAGAGGTGGGCTGCGAGCAGAAGACCGCCCTCAGAGGAGAGGAAGTCGTCAGCAGGTAAGGGGCGGCGCGGGAACTCTACCCATTTAATTCTATGGCCGGAACGCTGAAAAAACTGAAGAAGCTCAAGGGACGCAGCGCGCGCGAGCTGCGGACGCGCGGCCGCCAGGCGCTCGCCGCCTGCGCGGAGCGAAGCGGGCTTTCACGGCAGGTGCGCGTTCCCGGCGATAGAGCCTTCTTTAAGCTAATTGATGGAGCGCGTCTTGACTCTTCCCTGCGCTCGGCGGAAAGCCTGCTGGACCATTTCCGGGCGCGCGTCTCGCCGCGATTCTTCCCGGCCTTTGACGACCGGCAAGAGACGATCGGAGAGTGGCGGCGTCGCTTCATGGGGCGTAACGGCGAAGCCCTGATTGATCGTGCGCGGCGCATTACGGAGGGACGCTTCGACCTGCTCGGGCTGCGTGACCTGCACTTCGGCGACCCGGTAGACTGGCATCTTGAGCCCGTTTCGGGCAAGCGCTCGCCGCTCGTTCACTGGAGCCTGATCGAGTATCTCAACCCGGAGGTGGCGGGCGATAAAAAGATCACCTGGGAGTTGAATCGTCACCAGTATTTCACAATCCTCGGAAGAGCCTATTGGTCCACCGGCGATGAGCTATATGCGCAAACCTTCGCCGGGCACATCAATGAATGGATGGATGCGAACCCGCCGAAGGTCGGCATCAACTGGGCGAGCAGCCTGGAAGTGGCCTTCCGCTCCATCTCCTGGCTCTGGGCCCTCTATTTCTTCAGGGACTCCCCGTCGCTGACGCCCGCCCTTCTTCTGCGCATCCTGAAGTTTCTGTATCTCCACGCGCGTCACCTGGAGACGTATCTTTCGACCTACTTCAGCCCGAACACACACCTGACGGGCGAAGCCCTGGGGCTCTATTACCTGGGAACTCTGTTGCCGGAGTTGCGAGAGGCGGCGCGCTGGCGCGCGACGGGCTTAACGATCATGACGGGCGAGCTTGAGCGCCACGTCAGACCCGATGGCGTCTATTTCGAGCAGTCAAGCTACTATCACCGCTACACGACCGATTTCTACACGCATCTTTACCTCCTGGCGAAAATCAACGGCGAGCAGCTCGACGCCAGGTTAGAGAATAAATTGACGGCGCTGACCGACCTCCTGATGTATATCACGAGGCCAGACGGCACGACTCCGCTCTTCGGCGATGACGACGGAGGCCGCCTCGTCATGCTCGAAGAACGCGCGGCGAACGACTTCCGTGCTTCGCTCTCGACCGCGGCCGCGCTCTTCGGTCGCGCCGATTGCAAGTATGTTGCCGGAGAAGCGGCGCAGGAAACCCTCTGGCTGCTCGGCTCCGGGGGGCTGCGTTCCTTCGATCAATTGGAAGCGCAGCGGCCCGTCGAAGCGTCGCGCGCTTTTAGAGACGGCGGGTATTACGTGATGCGCGACGGCTGGACCGGCGAGAGCAACTTCCTGCTGATAGATTGCGGCCCGCACGGCTCGATAGGCGGCGCACACGCTCACGCCGACGCGCTCGCCTTCGATCTGGCCGCGCGCGGTCGCACGCTGCTCGTTGACCCGGGCACATATACTTACACCGGCTCGTCCGAGATGCGAGACCTGTTCCGCGCCTCCGCCGCGCACAACACTCTGACCATAGATGATTCGTCGTCGTCTTTACCGGGCGGGGCGTTCAAGTGGGAGCATACTGCACAAGCGGGCCTGCGCGAGTGGTTCACCCATCAAAGGTTCGACATCTTCGAGGGCGCGCACGACGGCTATGAGCGGCTGGCCAATCCCGCCACGCATACGCGCGGCGTCCTGTTTCTGAAGGATGACTACTGGGTCATGCGTGAACGCGTGCTGACGAGCGGCGAGCATCGCTACGGCCTGCACTTCCATTTCACTGCGGATGCCGGGCCGGTCATTGATGCTGAACGAGAGGGAGCCGCCGTGCGCGAGAGACCCGCCGGAGCACCCGGTCTTGAAATCTTTGCTTACGGAAACGAGGGCGCATGGCGCAGGGAGGAAGGCTGGGTCTCGTCGTGCTATGCGGAGCGTGAGCCTGCGCCCGTCTGCACCTTCACCTCGACGGGCGAAGGCGAGCAGGTGTTGACCACTTTCCTCATCCCGCGCAGTGCGCGCGCCTCGCAAGTCCATGTGCGGCAGCGGCGTGCGACCGGGGGAAGCGCCTTTGAAGTACATCATGACGGCGCGCGTGATCTGCTGTTGATAGGCGGCGGGAAGACGGTCGAGACCGAGCGAATCGTCTCCGATTTCGAGTGGACCTGGGCACGATTCTCGGGTGATGAATCTACGCTGGAGGAGTTGGTGGTCGTCGGCGGGCGCAGGTTTTACCTGGACGGGCAGGAGATTCTGAATGCGCAGGAGCGCCTGCGCTATGCCGTCGCCCGGCGGGACCGGGATGAGTTGCGCGTTGAAACGAGCGAAGGCGTCCACGTCCTACGACTGCCGGTCACGGCCTTTGCGACGGCGGCGAATCTGGAATCCCGGCTCTGAATTTTCGAGATCGAAATATTATGTGTGGAATTAATGGAATAGCTTTATCGAGCCGCTCGGGACGCCGCATAGACGCGGGCGTGCTTGAGCGGATGCGCGACGTTCTGACGCATCGCGGGCCGGATGACTCGGGCCTCTTCATCGAGGGCGGCATCGGGCTGGGCCATCGTCGCCTGAGCATCGTGGACGTGGCCGCCGGCCACCAGCCGATGACGAACGAGGACGGGCGGCTGCGCATCACCTACAACGGCGAGATTTACAATCACGCGGAGTTTCGCTCGTCGCTGGAAGCGCGCGGCCACCGCTACCAAACGCACTGCGACACGGAGACGATCCTGCACCTCTACGAAGAGCATGGAAAGCGTGCGGTCGAACACCTGCGCGGGATGTTCGCCTTTGCCATCTGGGACGACCGCCGGGGCGAACTCTTCATCGCGCGCGACCGCCTGGGCGTCAAGCCGCTTTACTATGTTCATTGCGAGGACGGCTCGCTCTTCTTCGCTTCCGAGATCAAATCGCTGCTCGCGGCCAATGCCGTCAAGCCGGAGATAAATTTCGCAGCGCTGCCCGATTACCTGGCGAACCACTCGCCTTCGGGCGAAGAGACGCTCTTTCGCGATGTCCGCCGCCTGCTTCCGGGCCATACGCTGACCTGGCGCGACGGGCGCATCGAAATCGAAAAGTACTGGGACGTTCATTTCGAGGACGGCGACGAAGAGAACGAGCGCCGCAGCGATGCCGATTACATCGCCGAGTGGGCGGAGCTTTTTCGCACTTCGGTGCGGCTGCGCTTGATGGCGGACGTGCCGCTCGGGATGTTTCTTTCCGGCGGGATTGATTCCTCTGCCATCGCCGCCGTGATGAGCCAGATGGTTGACGATCCGATTAAGACCTTCTCCGTCGCGTTTGCCGAGCGCGAGGCCAACGAGCTGGAATATGCGCGGATGGTCGCGCGAAAGTTCAAGACCGACCATCACGAGATCATCGTCTCGCCGGAAGACTTCTTCGGAAAGCTGCCGCAGCTGGTCTGGCACGAAGACGAGCCGCTGGCGCATCCTTCGAGCGTCGCGCTCTATTTCGTTTCACAGCTCGCCTCGGAGCACGTCAAGGTGGTCCTGACGGGCGAGGGCAGCGACGAGATGCTGGCCGGATATGAACGCTACCGCAAGACGATCTTCAACCTGGCGCTCGGCGCTCGTTATTACGGGATGACGAACGAGGCGCTGCGCCGGGCGGTGCGTGGCCCAATCGAGAGCCTGCGCCCGGAGTCCAGGGTGCGGCAGAAATTATCGCGCACCTTCCTCTGTCTTCAGCCTGACATCGAGACGCTCTATTTCGACAACTTCGCAGTCTTTCCGCGCGTCATGCAGCGCGAGCTTTTGACGCCCGCCACAAGGGAACGCATCGGAGCCTCGCTTGACCCTTACGTCGAGATGCACCGCTATTTTGAAAGTCCGAACTCGGGCACGCTGCTCAACCGGATGCTCTACGCCGACACGAAGACGTACCTGCACGAACTCCTGATGAAGCAGGACCAGATGAGCATGGCGGCGTCCATCGAGAGCCGCGTTCCGTTTCTCGATCACAAGCTCGTGGAGTTTTCCGCCCGCCTGCCCAGACGCTTAAAACTGCGGCGCGGATGGACGACGAAATATGTCCTGCGCGAGAGCATGAAGGGGCTGCTGCCCGCGCCGATTCTCGCGCGTCGCAAGATGGGTTTTCCCGTGCCGGTCGGCGCGTGGTTTCGCGGGGCTTATCGCTCGGTGATAGACGAGTACGTCTTGAGCGAGAGGGCGATGTCGCGCGGGCTCTTCGACGGGGATTTCGTCCGCCGCCTGGTCAATGGACACCAGGCGGGCGAGAAGCACTCGGAGCGCTTATGGGCGCTCGTTAATTTCGAGATGTGGCAGCGCCGCTTCATAGACGGCGAAGAGCACGAGCCTGCGCGCGATGTGCAGCCGGAACTCGTCGCCGCGTCGTCGCTCTGACGATATAGCGTTGCCTTTAATTGCTGATTGCCGAAGGTCGAGCGTTTAAAAAAGTGCGCATCCTCTGGATTAAAACCGAGCTTCTTCATCCTGTCGATAAGGGCGGCAGGATTCGTACCTATTTCATGCTGCGCGAACTCAAGCGCGAGCACCATGTGACCTACCTGACGCTCGATGATGAGCAGGCGGCGACGGATGCTCGTGAACGCGCGACCGAATACTGCCACGAGCTAGTCACAGTGGCGCACCGGACGCGGGCCAAGTTCACCGCCGGGTTCTACCTTGAGCTGGCGCGCAACCTGGTCTCACCGCTGCCCTATTTCATGCAGAAGTACGCTTCCCTCCAGATGCGCCGCGAAGTGGCCGCGCGGACCGCAGGGGGAGCCTTCGATGTCGTCGTCTGCGACTTTCTGATGTCGAGCATAAATATGCCAAGCGACATCGAATGCCCGGCCGTGCTCTTCCAGCACAACGTCGAAGCGATGATCTGGAAACGCCATTACGAAGTGCAAAAGAACCCCGTCAAGCGCGCTTTTCTTTACGGCCAGTGGCGCAAAGCCGTCGCCTACGAGCGCGCCGCCTGTCGCCGCTTCGATTATGTCGTCGCCGTCTCGCGCGATGACAGCGAGTTGATGAGGCGCGAGTACGGCGTCGAGCATGTCGCGGATGTTCCGACAGGCGTTGACACAGATTATTTTCGACCGCGCGGAGTAGAGCAGACGGAACCGCACAACCTGGTCTTCACGGGCTCGATGGACTGGCTGCCTAACGAAGATGCTATCCGCTATTTCACCGAGCAGATCATGCCGCGCATTAAAGCGTCCGTGCCCGGAGTGACGCTGACGGTCGTCGGGCGCAACCCTTATCCGAGCCTCATTGAGCTGAGCAGGCGAGACCCTTCCATCATCGTCACCGGGCGCGTCGAAGACGTGCGGCCATACATGGAACGGGCCGCGGCTTACGTCGTGCCGATTCGCGTCGGCGGCGGCACGCGCCTGAAAATCTATGAAGCGATGGCGATGGAGAAGCCGATTATTTCGACGACTATCGGCGCGGAAGGATTGCCCGTCTGCGACGGCAGCGAACTGCTGCTCGCCGATACGCCCGATGCTTTCGCAGAGAGCGTCGTCCGCGTCCTGACCAATCAGAGCCTGGCGCGCGAGTTGGGCGCACGGGCCGCCGCGACCGTCAGGGAAAAGTTCGGCTGGCGGAGAGTCGCCAGGGAGTTTGCCGAAATCTGCTCGCGCGCGGTGCGTCCCGGCGGTGCGGAAAATGCGGACGCGGACTTCAAAGAGGAATTGCGGGCGGCAATCTGAACGGCTGTCGAGGTCAAAGAGAAACCATTGAGAGCAAGCACGAAGCAGAATAGCGGCCTTCAGATGCGAGCAGCCGACGCACGCGGCGCGGAGCCCGTGCAGGCAGGCGAAGCCGCGCAGCTTTCCCAGGCGCTGCCCGAGCGGGAGACGGCGGCCGCGGGAGAGCATCCAGCGGCTCACACGAAGAGCGCCGGTGACGGCCTGGCGAAAGGCTATGCTCCGTCCGTCTCGGTCGTCATACCCTGTTACAACGAGGAGCGCTTCATCGGGAAAGTCCTGGAAAATCTCGCCGCGCAGTACAGCAGCCAGCGCTACGAGATCATAGTGGTTGACGGCCAATCAACGGACAGGACGCGGGAGGTTATCTCGGATTTTACGGTGCGCCACCCAGAGCTTCGCGTGCGGCTCGTTGATAATCCGGCGCGCTACATTCCCGTCGGCCTGAACCTCGGAATCAGGGAAGCGCACAACGAGATCATCGTTCGGATGGACGCCCATTCCGTGCCGTCGGAGAATTACGTGCGGCGCTGTGTCGAGGTGTTGGGCGATGGAGAGGCCGCTGTGGTCGGGATGCCCTGGCGCATCCGGGCCGGGGCGCAGACCCTTGCGGCGCGCGCGATTGCCCTGGCCGTCTCGCATCCTTTCGGCATCGGCGATGCGAAATATCGTCTCACGAATTCGCCCTCGCAGGTTGTTGACACAGTGCCTTTCGGGGCTTTCAGAAAGAGGCTCTGGGAGGAGCTTGGCGGGTTCAACGAAGAGCTGCTGGCAAATGAAGATTACGATTTTCATTACCGCGTCAGGCTTGGGGGAGGTCGCATCCTGCTGGACACGGCGGGCCATAGCGTCTATTTTGCGCGGCCCGATTTTCGCGCCCTGGCGACGCAGTATTCCCGCTACGGGCGCTGGAAGGCGCAGATGATTAAGCTGCATCCAGAGTCCATCAGGCTCCGGCAGCTGGTTGCGCCCGGCTTCGTCGTCTCTCTCGTTCTTTTGGCGACGCTCGGCGTGTGGTGGAAGTTGTCGCTCGTGGCGCTCGCGGCGCTGCTGGTCGTGTATGGCTCGCTGGCCTGCGTCTGTGCCCTTCGGCTGGCACGCAAGGCGGGCGACGTGCGCTTGATTCCGGCCATCTGCCTGGCCTTTCTCATCATTCATCTCGCCTGGGGCAGCAGCTTTCTCCTGGGTTTGGTCCATTCACCGCGAAGATGATTTACGCCGCAGAGAGGGGAACGGGTTTAACGAAGTGAACTGGAAGTGGAAGGCAAGAATACAGAACGTCGTGGCCGCCATGCCGATGTCGGACAGGGTTTACTATGCGATGCAGCGCACTGTCGGCAGCCTCAAGCGCGGGCGGAGTAATCCGCTCGAATGGTTTGACGCGGGCCTGAGCATGGCCAAGTGGGTCAAGTCTGCGGGCAGCGAAGTCGCGGGCAAGCGCATTCTGGAAGTGGGCACGGGCCGCAACGTCTGTGTCCCGACGGCGCTCTGGCTCTGCGGCGCGGAGCAGGTCGTGACCGTAGACCTCAACACGTATCTCTCCGAAGCGCTTGTCCTGGAGTCGTTGGAATATGTGCGCCGGAATCAGGAGCGGGTCTCACAGATGTTCGGCCCGGAAGCAGGGGCATCGGGCTTCAAGGAACGCTTCCGCCAGTTGCTCGGCTTCTCCGGCAGCCTGTCCGATTACCTGCGTTTGACCAAGACGAAGTATCTGGCTCCGGCGGACGCGACCCGGCTCGATTTTTCGGACCAAAGCTTTGATCTTCACGTCTCGCACGCCGTCTTCGAGCATATTCCTCCCGATGCCATTCGGGGCATTCTGAGCGAGGCGCGCCGCCTGCTCGCTCCGCAGGGATTGGTCCTTCACATCATAGACCCTTCGGACCACTTTTCGCATGATGATGCTTCGATTACGGCCGTCAACTTCCTGCAATTCAGCGAGCGCGAGTGGGAGAAATGGGCGGGCAATAAGTTCATGTATCACAACCGTTTACGGGGCTACGAGTACGTGGATTTATTCGAGCAGGCGGGGGCGCGCATCCTTCGCCGAAAGTTTGCGGTGGACGAGCCGTCGCTGGCCATGCTGCAAAACGGTTTCCGTCTCGACGGGCGATTTAGCCAGGTGGACCCGCAGGAGCTGGCCGTCAGGGGCTTGATATTGATGGGGACTTTCTCTGACGACGCAGATTAAGAACGCGGCAACTTCGCGGCGGTCGTCTCGCACGATTGTCGTTTAACTCTCCATCGGTGGCACGGAGAAACCAGGGTGAAAAATGAGACTGAGCGTTTTCGGACTGGGTTATGTCGGGTGTGTCTCGGCGGCCTGCTTTGCCAAAGAGGGGCATGAAGTGACGGGCGTTGATGTCAACGCCACGAAGGTCGAGATCATCAACAGCGGCAGAAGCCCGATTGTCGAAGCCGGAATCGGCGAATTGATCGGGGAGATGGTCGCCGCCGGACGCCTGCGTGCAGTGACGGACTCTGCGGCCGCCATTCGGGATTCGGAGATTTCGCTCATCTGCGTCGGGACGCCGAGCCACGCAAACGGCAGCCTGGACCTGACCTATGTCGAGCGGGTCTGCCAGGAGATCGGCGCTGCGCTCAAGACAAAGGGAGAGCATCACATCATCGTCATCCGCAGCACGATGCTGCCGGGCACGATTGAAAGCGTCGTCGCCCCGACGCTCGAAGCCCATTCGGGCAAGAAGGCCGGACGCGATTTCGGCGTCTGCATCAACCCGGAGTTTCTGCGCGAGGGAACATCGCTCAAGGATTTCTACGCGCCGCCCTTCACCTTAATCGGCGCGGACCAGGAGGACGTGGCCGCCAGCGTCCGCAAGCTCTACGCGGGAATCAACGCGCCGCTTTTCGTCACCCCGATTAAGGCCGCCGAGATGGTCAAGTACGCCTGCAACTGCTTTCATGCTTTGAAGGTCAGCTTCGCCAACGAGATCGGCAACATCTGCAAGGGCCTCGGCATTGACAGCCATCAGGTAATGGATGCGTTTTGCCAGGACACGAAGCTCAATCTTTCGCCCTATTATCTTAAGCCGGGCTTCGCTTTCGGCGGCTCGTGTTTGCCGAAGGACTTGCGCGCCATCACCTATAAAGCGAAAGAGCTGGATGTCGAAGTGCCTGTCCTCTCATCCATTCTGCCGAGCAATCGCGGGCAGATCGAGCGCGCCGTCGAGATGATTCTGCGCACGGGTAAGAAACGCATAGGGGTCTTAGGCTTCAGCTTTAAAGCCGGGACCGACGACCTGCGCGAATCGCCGATGGTCGCCCTGATCGAGACTCTCATCGGGAAGGGAATGCAGCTTGAGATTTACGACCGCGATGTCTCGCTGGCGCGTCTCTTCGGCGCGAACAAGGAGTACATCGAGCGCGAGATTCCGCACATCTCCCAGTTGATGCGCGCCGAGATGGGAGAAGTCCTCGAAGCCGCGGACGTTTTAGTCATCGGCAACAAGGCCGAAGAGTTTCGAGCGTTGGAATCTAGATTAAGGGAGGACCAGATCGTGATTGACCTGGTCAGACTGTTCGACGATGGCCCCGGCCGCGGGCAGTACCAGGGAATCTGCTGGTAAAAGGGTCCGGCGGGTGAGACTGAAGCGTGGCTTTTAATCTCTTACAGCATGATAAGCCCGGGCGCGCGCATCGCCTGCTGCACGTCGCCCTGCTGGTCCTGGTCGCCTGGTCGCTGGGAGCCTGGGCGGCTGCGCGCTCGCTCATCACGCGCGCTGAGCTGGCGCGGGCCGATGCGCTGGTCGTCTTTAGCGGCGGTTCGGTTTACCGGGAACGCGCTCTCTGGGCGGCGCATCTTTACAGGGAAGGCCGCGCGCCCAGGATTATCCTGACGGATGACGGGCTGCGCGGCCCCTGGTCTTTCACGGCGGAGCGCAATCCGACCTACGCCGAACTCGAAGCGGAAGAGCTTCATAAGGCGGGCGTGCCGCTGGAAAGCATAGAGATATTGCCGCAGCAGGTTTCAAGCACCTATCACGAAGTCGCGCTGCTGCGCACCTATGCGGCGGCGCAAAACCTGCGCTCGCTGCTCTTCGTGACTTCACCTTATCACTCGCGGCGCGCGCTCTGGACGCTGAAGCGTCTCTTCGAGGGAAGCAATGTCCTGATCGGGCTTGAGGCGCCTCCGACGGGAGAGCAATCGCCCGCGCCTTTAACCTGGTGGTGGTCCGCCCGCGGATGGCGCTCGGTGGCCGCCGAGTATCCGAAATTCATCTATTACTGGCTGCATTATCGCTGAAGCGGCAAACTCCTTTGATGACGAAGCAGACCGACTCGAAATGGCATAGCAAGGCCCTGCACCCCATCCTGACGGGCGCTTTGCTGGTCGTGTGCCTGGCCTTGGCTTTCGCACAGAGGCCGCGCCGTGCCGCGCGTCAGGAGAATGACGGGAGGGCTGCAACAGGAAGGAGCATCACGGTCAAAGCGGGAGACGATTTCCAGAAGGCCCTGAACGCCGCCAGAGCCGGAGACACAATCCTGCTCGAAGCCGGGGCGACCTTCAGGGGCTCTTTCATCCTGCCCTTCAAGCGCGGCTCGGGCACGGACTCAGACTGGATCACGATTCGGACCTCCGCGCCTGATTCAAGCCTGCCCGGCGCGGACGCGCGCGTTTCTCCCGCTCATGCCGCCTTGCTGCCAAAGCTCGTCTCGCCCGGCCAGGGCCGCGCCGCCCTGCGCACGGAAGCGGGCGCGCATCATTACCGCTTGATCGGCCTGGAGTTCGCCCCGGCCGACGATTCCGCCTTCGTTTATGACCTGCTCGCACTGGGAGACGGCTCAGAGAAGCAGAACAGCCTCGACCAGGTTCCGCATCATCTCATTATTGACCGCTGCTTCATTCACGCTCATCCCAAACAGAGCCTTAAACGCGGCATCGCCTTGAACAGCTCCCATACCTTCATCATCAACTCCTATCTCTCCGGCTTCAAACAACTGGGCGAAGACTCCCAGGCCATCTGC
>DASVWH010000053.1:0-4106 GCA_036389715.1 Pyrinomonadaceae bacterium
TCGAGCGCGTTTACACTGCGGGCGAGCGCGCTTACTGCGACGGTCGCGGGGCTGCCGCGGCGCAACACTACGCCGCGCGTTTCGCAGCCAAGGAAGCGACGCTCAAGGCGCTGCAAACCGGCTGGACCGGCGGCATCGCATGGCAGGACATCGAGGTCGCCTCGCGCGAGACGGGCGCGCCCCTGCTCATCTTTCACGGCCGCGTCCGCGAGCTTTATGAGCAATCCGGCGCGACCGCTGCCCATCTCTCCATCTCGCATACGACCGAGCACGCCATCGCCCAGGTCATCCTCGAAAGATGAAAGAGCGCCGCCGCCCCACAGAGCCCGTATTTCTTCAAACAAGAAGGGCGAACGATTCGCAACGGCAATCGTTCGCCCTTTTTACATTACGCATCTCTGCCCGCTGTTGCAAGCCGCCAAGCTCAAAACAGCACCGCGCTGGCCTGTAAGCCATTGACTTTAAGGCGCTTCTAGCCTTGAGGGACTAATGCGCGGTTCGTTGACGAGCGTCCGCTGCCCGCGCGCGTCCGTCTCCACACGGGTCGTCCGCAGGGCGGGCGGGTCCAACTTTCCGACCGAGATCGAAGCGCGCGGCAGCGGCGGCGGTCGCCTGCCGAGCGGGTTATCGCCGCCCGCGAGGCGCGCATCGTCCGGTTGAATCGGCGCACTGTCGGCCGGGCCGGAAAGCTCCGCTTCGTCCGCCGCGGCCGTCAACTGAAACGTCTCGCCGTGTGTGTAGCATTCGAGGTTCGGGGCGAGCGCGCCGAGGACAGCGATGCGCTCATGCTGCGGGCACGACGCGGTTGCGAGCAGGCCCGTCTCCGGGTCCACCTCGACGGTCACGATACCCGCCGGACGCTCGAACGCTTCACCGCCAAGCTCCGGTCTGAGTTCGACGGCCGTCTTGACGAACTCCGTCCAGGCTGGCAGCGCCGCCTCCGCACCCGTCAGGCCGAGCTGCTTGTTATCGTCAAAGCCTATCCAGACGGCGACCACCAGGTTCGGCGTGTAGCCGATGAACCAGCCGTCGCGCGAAGTGCCGGTCTTGCCCGCGATGGCCGTCTTCCTGACAGCGCCGCGCGCCGCGCGTGCCGTCCCGTGGTCTATCACGTCCGAGAGCATGTCCGTAATGATGTAGGCGGTCGCAGGGCTAATCACCCGCCTCGTTCGCGGCAGCTCGCGGATGAGTTCCGCGCCGGAGGCATCCGTCACGCTCGCGATCACATTCGGCTCGACGCGGACGCCCTGGTTGGCGAAGACCGTGTAGGCGGAGGCGAGCGCCACCGGCGTGGCCTCTGTCGTCCCGAGCGCCAGCGACGGGTAAGGCTCCGGCTCCGGCAGACCGAAGCTCGCGGCCGTGTGCGCGACGCGCTCTAAGCCTGTCCGCATCGCCACGTCAACCGTCACGACGTTGAGCGAATGGACCAGCCCGTCGCGCAGCATCACGTCGCGCATCGAAAAGCCGCCGCCGTAATTGGCCGGACGATATTTCGCGCCGCCCGCGTAAGTGAACTCCTGCGGCGCATCCCTGTAGAGCGAGAGCGGCGAGAGGCCGCCTTCGAGCGCAGCCGAATAGACTATCGGCTTGAAGACAGAGCCGGGTTGACGCCGCGCGTCCGTCGCGCGATTCAACTGCGTCTCGGCATAATTGCGCCCGCCGACCATCGCCAGCACGTTGCCCGTCTTCGGGTCGAGCGCGACGAGCGCCGCCTGCGGCCGTGCATCACGATTCTTGTAGACTTTATCGAGGCGCTGCAACTGGCGCTGGAGCGCCGTCTCGGCCAACTGCTGCAACTCCAGGTCAATCGTCGTATGCACCTGCAAGGCGCGCTCGTCGCCCTCGCCGCGTTGTTCGAGGCGCGCTTCGACGACGCGATTGACCTGGTCCAAAAAGTAGGGAGCGATTGCCTGGTCCGTGTCCAGGGCGGGCGCGACGGAGAGAGCTTCGCGCGCGGCTGCGGCGGCCTCCTCGCTCGTGATGGCCCCGTCGCGCAGCATCGTGCCGAGCACCGTGTTGCGTCGCGCCGTCGCCGCTTCCGGGTGACGGTCGGGCGCGTAGCGGCTGGGGCTCTGAATCATCCCCGCGATGGTCGCGCTCTCTGCGAGCGTCAGGTCCTTTAATTCCTTGCCGAAAAAGATTCGCGCGGCCTGTCCGACTCCGCGCACGCCCGACGCCCGTCGCTGGCCCAGGTAGACCTCGTTACAGTAGAGCGCGAAGATGTCCTGCTTGGAGAGGCGGCGTTCGAGCGCGAAGGCGATCATGGCTTCCGCGAACTTGCGGCGGAAGGTGCGCTCGGGCGAAAGGTAAGTGTTTTTGACGAGCTGCTGCGTGATGGTCGAGCCGCCCTGCCCGATCTCGTCGTCGCCCGCGTTGCGCAGCAGCGCGCGCCCGATGCCCCAGATGTCAACGCCGCCGTGCTCAAAGAAGCGATGGTCTTCGATGGAGAGGATGGCGCGCACCAGTTGCGGCGGAATGTCCTGGAAGGCGAGCGTGGCTCGTTGGCCCGCCTTCATCGAATAGTCTGTCGTCAGCATTTCCGGCTCAAGCGTGTAAGAGTCGAGCGTCACGCCGCCGTCGCCCATCAGTTCCGCAAGGCGGCCCTTGCCGTCGAACTTGGCCTGTAAGACCGAAGGCCAGGCGGCGGCGCTTGAGCGCCTCGGACGGATTTCGACTATATTCTCGCGGGCCGTAAAACTGCCGCTCCAGACATCGCTCGCCTGGCTTTCGACGTAACCGGCGCGGCGCAGGTGTTCGATGAGCGAGGCGGGCGAGAGTGACTGCCCGGCGCGTAGCGTCCGCGGCGCGGCGTAAACCCCTGCGCGGCTCGTCAGGTATCCGCTGGCCAGCCGGGCATCAACCATTTTTGCGTAGTAGTTATAAGAGTAGATGAAAAAGGCCGTGACGGCGATGACGAGAACGAGGACGGAAGCTAGAAGGGAGCGAAAGATGAGCCTACGCCTGCGCCTTGCGAGCGCGGGCTTGATGACATCGCGGACATCTTTGATGCGCCGGGTGCGCGGGCGGCGGCGCTCCTGGACGGATGTTATCTCAATAGCCATGCCTGCCTCAGCGGACAGCGCCAGCAGATTAGAGAGCGCCTCCGTTTAAGAAAAATTATTCCTTGTGCGTCTTCTATAAACGGCTAATCGCCCCCGAGTTCTTATTGTGCCGGGCTGGCACGGCCGCTCTTATCTAGTGCCGGTCGCAACCAGCGTCTGCGGCTGGCGGCTGCCTTCATCGGCGGCGTCCGCACCGGCCCACTGAGAGACGGCTGCGGTCGAAACCGCGAGCGTCACTAAAAGCATGATGATGGCAGCCAGTTGAATGAAGTTGTTGGCCAATTCTTTCATCTTCTTATCTCCCTGAAAACCGTCTGTTCTATAGCACTTCCTGACTGCGCTCAGACTAGCAACGGTCATGCCACCCGGACCAGAGCGCGCGTAGATTGCGCCACCTTCCCCCGGACGCTCACAAGAGAAAGCACTTAGGCCCGGAACAGGGCTTCAGGCAGGGCAGGGTTCGAGGAGAGCCGGGAGAGCAGCGTCCTGCTTTCGTGCAGTTTTATAAATTTAAAGGGCCGGAGGGGCGTTCTAAAAGCCTACAGCCGGGGAGTTTTCCCGCGGTTGAGCCGGAGTCTTCGGCGCTTGGGCGAGAGATTTATCCCGGGCTGTAGCGGGCGGAGGGCTTATCTGAGCGGCGAGAAGCGGCGTTTATCTTCGACTGGCGGAGGGTTGCGGCGGCGCAGTTGATACCACTTGAGGCGCGGCTTGGGCGTGGGTTCCAGGAGGTGTTTGATTCTCTCTATGGTCGGGCGCGCGGCCTGCTCCCCGGCGGCGATCAGCTCTTCGACACGGCCGACCTCGTCCCAGCGAATGTGCCCGGTCTTCGGCCTGATGACGACATCCGCATCGTGCAACTGGTGTGTCGAGGCAGTCCTTTGGACCACCATCATTGATTGAAAGATAACGCCGATGATGGAGCGCGGCGGGCCGAGAAACTTTGCGCCCTCGCTATTGACATCAACGGCGATGACGATGTCCGCGCCGAGCGCACGGACGGCGGCCGTCGGGACGTTGGCGACCAGCCCGCCGTCAACCAACTGG
>DASVWH010000054.1:0-39404 GCA_036389715.1 Pyrinomonadaceae bacterium
TCTATATGCTGCAATCGGTTATCGGCTAGAGATGGCGAAACAACGATGCCTACATTTTGCGAGAGCGCCGACAGGACGTGCGAAGTCTTCTCCATCAGGCGGTCGGGCGCGCCGCCCGCGTCCGATTCCAGAGTCCGCAGAAAGGCATTGATGGCCGTCAGATCGGCCTTCGAGAGACGCGCTTCGCCGAGCATGTGGTCAACATAAAAGCGATAGCCTTTGTCGGTCGGGATGCGACCGGCCGAGGTGTGCGGCTGTTCGACCAGGCCCGCATCCTCCAACTGCGCCATGACGTTGCGGATGGTCGCGGAACTGAGCCCGGCGGCGTGCGCGAAGCGGTCGGAGATAGTCCGCGAGCCGACCGGCTCGCCCGTCACCAGATGCTCCTTGATAATCGCAGACAAAACGGCCTGTCCGCGCGAATCGGTCGCTCTCGGATTCCGAGTTTGTAAGGTTGAAAGGCGACTGGCCATCTGACTTTAAGAATTAAGAATGTGGCGCGCGGCCGGGGATACGGGGAAAAGCGCGCCGACCGCTAAAAATTGAATAACACCGCGACTTACGGCCTGTCAAGAACTCTTTAATTCGTCCAACAGGGCCTCTCCGGGGACAGGACATCAATGAGAGTATAACGGATTATCCGAGACGGCGGCAAACTTTCTCCGGTGACCGCCGCGTGCCTCAACGGAGAGCGCCCGGCCCGGCCTAATTCCAACCGCAGCAAACACTTAACACGCGCAAGCGCACCTGCGCTCCTCCATGCACAGGCTAACCCCTTCTTATCATTGGATTTACCTTATACCCCGAATTTCGCTCCCGGCGAGCGCCCGTTGACGCACGCGGTCATTTAGTGCCGTTTCAAGGGCTTAGCCGCCCGCCCCGAGGAACAGATTGACGCCCCCGGCAATGCGCCCTTAATATCAGTGGGTCAACTTCAGGCTTCCACCTAAGGGTTCGAGCGGCGTGCGTCTCCGGTGAAGGAGGGGCGCGGCCGGAGGCCCTTGAGAACCGGCAGTCGCCAGGTCGAAAGGTTCAGCAATGTCACAGCCGGAAAGTCATCTGAGCAGCCTTTTCAGCGATGCTTTTCGCCAGCTCGGACGCAATCGCCCCGCGCCGGAAATAGAGGTCAGGTTTTACCCTTACGCGGGCCTGCATCACACGATTCGGCTGCGCTCGGGCCGTGTTTACGTCCGTATCTCGGACATCTTCAAGACGGCCCCGCCGGAGGTGCATCGCGCCCTGGCCTTCATCCTGGTGGCGAAACTCCTGGCCAAAAGGATACCGGAGGTCCACGAGCGGGTTTACAGGGCCTACGCCTATTCGCCGCAGATTCTGCGCGCCTCGGACATCGCCCGCCGAAATCGCGGGCGCAAAATGACGACCTCCGCGCGTGGCAGCTTTTACGACCTGGACAAGATGTTTCAGCGTCTCAACCGCCGTTTCTTCGACGGGCGGCTTGAGAGGCCCACACTCTCCTGGTCGCAGCGCCGGACGCGCCGGATTCTGGGACACCACGACGCCGCGCACGACACCATCATCATCAGCAAAACGCTGGACGCCGCCGACGTGCCCGAGTGGCTCGTCGAATACGTGCTCTATCACGAGATGCTGCACATCAAGCACCCGGCACGGCTCATCAAGGGCAGGCGCTACTATCACACCAACGCTTTTCGCGCCGAAGAGCAACGCTTTCCCTATTATCATCAAGCGCAGGACTGGCTGGAGCTGGTCGCGCGCCAGCGACTGATTCCACGCGCCAGGGCCGCCTGAGCCGCGAAGAGTTTTGGAACTTTAGAAACGCTCGGGCGTAATAAGCTGTCAGGTAGGTGGGCTCCTGGAGAGAGCGGGCGAGCAGCCGTCGAAACGTTATGCACCCTCCGACGTTTCGACGGATACTCGCCCGCTCTCTCTGTTTCCGGCCCCTGCTGTCGGAGCCGCCGCCTGGGGGCTGCGCCCGGCCATGGCGCTGGACAAACTGCGCGGCTCGCGGCTAGACTACGCAGTTTGCTGACCCGCCGCGCTGCTCTCATGGAGTGCGTGCGCCGGGGCAGCAGGCGATAATTCAAGACGGAGACTGAGATTCTTTTATGGCGATTCCCGCAACACAGATTCGGCGCGGCATGATTATTCTGTTTGAAGGCCAGCTCTGCAAGGTCGTTGATTTTCGCCATCACACGCCGGGAAACCTGCGTGCGATGGTACAGACGAAGCTGCGCAACCTGCGCTCGGGCTCGACCTTTGAACACCGCTTTCGCTCCGCCGATACGGTTGATAAAGCCACGCTTGAGCAGCACGACATGGAATACCTCTACTCGGACGGCTCGCAGCACCATTTTATGAACACGGAGAACTACGAGCAGATCGCCCTGAGCGAAGAGGAGCTGGGCGACGCCGCTCAATGGCTGATGCCGGGCCTCAAAATCCAGGTCGAGTTTTACGAAGGGCAGCCCATCGGCGTTGACCTTCCGCCCTCGATGGAGCTGACGGTGACGAGGACCGAGCCTTCGCTTAAGGGGGCGACCGTCTCGAACGTCAACAAACCCGCGACGCTGGAGAACGGCGTCACTATCCAGGTTCCGCCTTTCGTCAACGAAGGCGACCGCATCCGCGTTGACCCTTCGGAAGCACGCTACATGGAACGCGCCAAGTAAGCTCAAAGCTCAAGATTCAAAGTTCAAAGTCAGCGTCTGTGACGGAGATCGAACTTTGAGCCCTGGACTTTGAACCTTGAACTCTGAACAGTGTATTTTCTCTACAGCGTCCTCCTGACCCTCGGCGTCGTCGCGCTCCTGCCGCGATTCATTTTCGACGCCGTGCGGCACGGGAAATATGTGACGGGTCTTGGCCAGCGATTGGGCAGGCTGCCGCCGCTTGAGACCAACGGACGCCCCGTCGTCTGGCTGCACTGCGTTTCGGTCGGCGAAGCGCAGGCGGCACACCCGCTGGCCCGCGCGATTCTCGAAAACTTCCCTTCTCATACGCTCGTCGTCTCGACCACTACCCTGACCGGCCAGCGCATCGCCCGCGACATCTTCCGCACGCAGGCGGCCGCCGTCTTTTACTTCCCCTTCGACTGGGGATGGACTGCGCGGCGCGCTCTGCGAGCGGTCAACCCGGCGGCGGTCCTGATTATGGAGACGGAATTATGGCCGGGCTTTCTGCGCGAATGCCGTAAGCGCGGCGTGCCCGTGGCCATCGTCAACGGCAGATTGTCCGGGCGCTCCTTCGGCCGCTACAGGCTCATCCGGCGCTTCATCAGGCGCGTCGTTAACGACCTTGAGCTGGCGATTATGCAAACCGAGGCGGACGCAGAGCGGGTCCGCGCGCTCGGCTTGCGGCCCGAACGCGTGCGTGTTTCCGGCAACGTCAAATTCGACGCCGAAGCCCCGCGCGAGCAAGCGTTGACGGCTCAGCTGCGTCAACGCTTCGGTATTGACGCGGGCCGTCCGCTGCTCGTTGCGGCCAGTACACACGCGCCCGAAGAGCGCATTATCATCGAAGCACTCAAGCTGCTGCGCGCCATGCCCGGCCGAGACACGGCCAGACTATTGCTCGCGCCGAGACACCCCGAGCGGTTCGCCGAAGTAGCCTCTCTGCTCGAATCGTCGGGCCTGGGCTGGGCGCGGCGCTCTGAACGCGAGGCGCAAACGGACGCTGCTTGCGAGGCCATACTGCTGGACTCCATCGGCGAGCTGCGCGCCGTCTACCCGCTCGCCTCTGTAGTCTTCGTCGGCGGCAGCATCGCGCCGGTCGGCGGGCACAACATCCTCGAACCGGCGGCCGCCGGAATCTGTACCGTCACGGGCGCGCACACGATGAACTTCGAGGCCATCGTCCGCGTCTTCCTAGAAGCGGGCGCGCTGGTGCAGCTCGCCCCGGTTTCTGAGCAGCAAGCGCCCGCCGCGCTCGCCTCCGTTTTGCATGAGCTGCTCTCGGACGAGGCGCGCAGGCACGCCATCGCTGCACACGCGCGGGCCGTGCTGGACGAGAATCGCGGCGCGACCGAGCGCACAGTCAAGCTGCTCGCCCCGCTGTTCAGCTCTGCCGCAGGACAACCCGATTCGGGTCGCCCGGAAGGCTTGCGGCCCGGCGCACTCTCGGCATGAGCGGCCACACAGGCATCATCCTCGCGCCCCTCGGAACACTCTACGGAGCGGTCACGCGCGCACGGCTGGCGCTCTACCGCGCGGGCGCGCTGACTGTTCAAAGAGTCAGCTCTCCGGTCATCAGCGTCGGCAATATCACTACGGGCGGGGCGGGCAAAACCCCTCTCGTCGAATGGATTGCGCGCGCACTGGCCCAACGCGGCGAGCGTGTCTGCATCCTGACACGCGGCTACGGCCGCGAGAAGCCCGGCTCGCGCGTGTTGGTCTCGGACGGCATGAGGATTCTGGCCGACGCCCGCACGGGAGGCGATGAGCCGCTGTTGCTGGCCGAAACGCTGGGCGGCGTGGCCGTCGTCAGCGATGCGGACCGCGTCGCGGCGGCGCGCTGGGCCGCACAGAGCCTCCAGAGCAGCGTCTTCGTCCTGGACGACGGTTTTCAATACCTGCGGCTGGCGCGTGAGCTTAATCTGGTAGCGATTGACGCGACCAATCCCTGGGGCGGGTCGCGGCTCCTGCCGCGCGGTCGCCTGCGCGAGCCGCTCAAGGAGCTTAAACGCGCCGACTGCCTGGTCATTACGCGGGCCGAACAGGTTCAGGATACTGAATCTTTGCGGAAGCAGGTGGAGCGATTGAGCGGCGGGCGTCCCGTCTTGGTCTCACGGACACGCATCAAGGGAGCACAACTATTAGCGGAGACGCCGAACGCATCCGCGCCGGTGGAGATGCCGCAGGCGCTCGCGGCCTTCTGCGCCGTCGGCAACCCGCCAGCCTTCTTCGCGCAGGCGCGCCTGGCCGGATACACCCTGAATCTCACGCGGGCTTTCCGCGATCACCACTTCTATGCGCAGAGCGAGATGGACGCGCTGGTTGCGGAGGCCGGACGGCTGGGCGCGCGGGCGCTGCTGACGACGGCGAAAGATGCCGTCAAGCTCCGCTCGCTTCGATTGGACCTTCCCTGCTACGTGCTCAGGACAGAGGTCGAGTTCGAGGACGAAGCGAAGATGCTAGGCATGATTGACGAGGCGCTTCAAGCGCGAACGCGGCTCGCATGACAGAGTGACGCACATCCTGTGCGAGCCGTCCTCTCCTGCGAGCCGCGTTCTCTTGACGCTGAACTGCCCTGGCCCTTCCTCTTTACTTAGGAGTCGGGCGTATCCGTATTGCCCGAAGGCGGGGCCGGGGTCGGGTCTACCTGAATGTTCGGTTTGGGCAGCTGTTTCTGCCTCTTCGGCGTCGGCGCTGGTGGCGGCTCATCATCGGCCTGGCCGTCGTCCTGCGCCGGACTCGGCTGCGGCTCGGGCGTATCGCCCGGCTGGTTAGTATTCTTCTTTCGCGTCGGGCTCGGCTGCGGCTCGCCGGTATTGCCCGCATTCTGGTTGCGCGGCGCTTCGTTCGGATTACCCGCGTTGGCGTTACCGGCGGGCGCGGCATTCGCATTGCGGCCCGGAGCCGTCTCGCCGCCGCCGGGCGTACTCTCTCCCGGAGAACTGGATGGAACACTCGGAGCGATGTTCTGCTCGCCCCTGCCCGTGGGCGGCTGGGCGGGTTGAACGGGCTGGCTGCCGGGTTCGACGCCGAGCGGAGCCGAGTTGCTGTTAGCGGCTGGCTGCGAAGAGTTACGTGTGATGGCGAAGACCACCGCGAAGATGACGAGGAGCCCGGCCACCGCCGGGACGATGATGCGCCAGGGATTGAAGCTCTCCTGCGGCGCGGCTTCGACGGAAGTGAAAATCTCCGGCTCGTCGCCATTGGCGGGCGCTTGCCTGGACTGCACGACGGTCGCCTCATCACGGTCTTCGTTTGAAGTACCGCGCGGCGCTTTGTTAGAGCCCGTCGGGACGACGATCCGGTTGGTCGAGCGATCAGGAGCGTTGGGCCCCGTCGCCGTCGTCGCAGCGGCGGCAACGGCCGATTCTTTACCTTCGGCGGCCAGCGCCAGTGCCTCCGACAATTCGCTGACCGTCTGGAAGCGGTCCTCCGGGCGCTTGGCCATCGCGCGTGTGACGACGCGGCCGACCGACGCGTTCAAATCCTGGCGCTCTTCGAGCACGGAAGGCGGCGGCTCCTGCAAGTGCTTCATCATAATCGCCGTCGGCGATTCGCCCGTGAACGGCACGTGGCCGACGAGCATCTCGTAGAGAATCACGCCGAGCGAATAGATGTCCGAGCGCGAATCAATCTCCGAAGCCTGTGAGCATTGTTCGGGCGACATGTACTGCGGCGTCCCGATAATCAGGTTGGGCGCGGTCAGGCCGGGGTCCTGGCCGACCTTCTCCGTAATCTTGGCAATCCCGAAGTCGAGCACCTTGGCCCAGTCAGAGCCGCTGCCGACATCAACGAGCATGATGTTATCGCTCTTGAGGTCACGATGGACGACGCCTTCGCCGTGTGCGGCTTCGAGCGCGCCGCAGACCTGGCGGATGATTTCGATGACGCGCGGCAGCGGCATCGGCCCGTCCGTGTGAATGACTTCCTTGAGCGTTTCGCCCTTCAGGTATTCCATCACCAGAAAGACGACGCCGTTGGAGGATTCGCCGAAGTCCGTGACGTTCAGGGCATGCGGGTGAGAGATGCGCGAGGCGGCCCTGGCTTCCCTGGAGAAGCGGGCGACAATCTTATCGTCGGCGGCCAGCGCCGGATGCAGGACTTTGATGGCGACGGTCTTGTCCATCAGGATGTGTGTGCCCCGGTAGACCGCCCCCATTCCCCCCTCGTTAATCAGCTCTTCGACGCGATATTTATCGGCGAGCGTCTGGCCCACCAGTTCGTCTTTGCTCTTCACCAGAACGGTCCCGTCAGCCGGACACAAAGTGTTCGCCTTCTCGAATTCCCTGCCACACTTCGGACATTTCTTCATCTGCTCTTAAGCCTCGACTATGAACACCTGTGAATCCATGCATGTGAGCGTATCACACAGTTTCCGCGCGGCGCAATGACCATAGAATTATGCCAAAACCAAAAAGGCGGAAGCAGGGTCGGGCCGCTGCCAATAGCTCCTCTCTTTTCGCCCCGCGGCTGGCGTCCCGGCCCGGCGCACGGCCCCGGCCGCTCTCGAAAAATGAAAGAGGAGATGACCTGACAGTCATCTCCTCTGACACTCTGGCCGCCAGTCTCTCATCGCTTAGTAAACGATCCTGACGCTGAAGCTGCCGCTGTTATCGCCGTAGTTATCGTCGTTAATCAGCAGGAACAGCCTGCCATCCGTCGGCGAAGTGAAGGAGAGCTGACTGCCGACGGCGAAGGGCTGCGTCATCTGCCCGTTCGGCAAACGCAGGTAGCCGACGAGCGCGCCGACGCCGACGTTGGCCACCGGATATGTACCGGCTATCCCGCCGAAGCCGACGCGGCCGCCGTCGGGCGAGACCACCCCGGCCCGGCGACCGGCCGTAATGCTTCCGCTGGCGCTAATCACTATCCTATCGCCGGAGCGCAGGTCAATCCCCGTGTCGGTGCCGCGCGAGTTGCCGGGAACCTCTATGACCTTTTCGAGCGGCGACCGATTCTGCGGCTGACTGCTCGTTCCGGGCTGATTGCCCGTGTTCGTCTCGCGTGAGCGAACGGGCGCGTTGTTCGTCCGGTTCGTGTTGTTCCCGAACGGGTCGTAATCGTAAGTCTCGTTCTCGGCCTGGTCGTCGATCCGGTTGTCGTTGCGCCCGCTGGCCTGCTGCCTGAACTCTACCTCGCTCCTGACGCGGGCGGTGAAAGCGCCGCGAGCGTCCGTGTAGGAAGAGCGGTTGACCGTCAGGTACAGACGCCCGTCGCGGTCTGCGACAAAGTCGCGGCTCAATCCGATCTCGATAATCGGGGCGTTCGGGTCATTGCTGATCGCGCCGATGAGCACGCCTTCGGCTGCGCGCGGGAGCGGCGCACTCGGGTCTGTCGAGCGCAGTCCGCCCGGCGTGATGCGATTGCGCCCGGCGTAAATCGTGCCGGAGGCATCCACGTGAAGTCGCTGGCCGCGCCGCACGTCCACGCCCGTATCAATCCAGTTTGGTCCAAGCTCGACCTGAACCGTGCGGGTCAGGTAGCGCGCCTCGTCGAGCGAGCGGCCGTCAATCTCGATGCGCTCGATGTCTCGCGGCCGGATAAAGACCACGTCGCCCGCGTCACTCGCCTGGCCAGTGGTTCCCTGCCCGGAGGTCTGTGTGCCGACCCCGGCCGCACCCATCAGGCGGACGGCGAAACGTCCATTGATAAAGCCGAGCACAGTGCCACGCACCGTCCGCCCGCCGCGCAGGTAGATGGTGTCGGCCGCCGCCAGCGAAGCGGTCGTTAGTGCAATCAGAAGTACTAAGATTATTTTTTTCATCAGACTCATCCTCCTTCAGTAACCGATAGCGCCCTGAAGATAATTTTTAAAAGACGGAGAGAAATTCAGTTGTCGAGGATTAACCGCAAGGAGCATGCCACGACCCCGCGTGAGAGTTCTATTCAAGGTTAGAGCACAAAATCGTGAGATAGCCCGGCAAACAGCGGGTTTAACGTATTGGCGCAGTACGCTTAACGACTAAAAACATACATAAAAATGCGGGCCGGACCGCCTGGCCCAACCCGCATTCGCTGACCTTAGTCTTCGAGTTTGAAAACTACACCTTGGCGAAGACGATGACGAGCGCGAAGAGCACGAGCGACTCGATCAGGGCCAGGCCGATAATCATCATGATCTGGATACGGCCGGCAGCGCCCGGATTGCGGGCCGCGCCTTCGACCGCCGACGCCGCAATGCGCGACTGGCCGATGGCTCCCAGCCCGGCCGCGATGGCAAAACCGAAACCGGCGGCGATCTTCCCGTACTTGGCGACGCTGCTCTCATTGTCTGCGGCGACCTGTCCGGCCTGGGCCAGCGCGGGCGCGGCAGCCATCAGGACGCCGACCACTGCGAAGAACAACATTCTCATTTTTCTCATCACGATTTCTCCTGTCGGAATCTGCAAGTAGCTCAAAGGACTGTCGGAGCGGCCCGGCCGCCGGACGAGAGCGAGAGACGCTTCCCATTCTATAATTTCGCCTGCCTCCGGTATTCGCCGCCCCTCGTACAACGGCGCTCCTGCGTGCGGGCACTGTGCCTGGCTTTCAACTGCGGAAAGCTATGATTCGCGCTTCGCTCTCTCTTTGACGGCGCTCGGCCTTCTTCGGCCCTTTGAGCTGTCTCATGCGGGGCGCTTCAACGTGCGCGGGCGCGTCTGCCCGCGTCGCTCAAAGGCGCTGTACAGCAGATGGCGGGCCGGATGTCGAAATAACGGTTTTCGCCGTAATTCGACGCCCGGAGACCCGTCATCCGCTCTTCAAGTCAAGACGGGTGCGATAATCTCTTCGCCTTCGTCGTGGGCGTGCCCGTGTTCGGCATGCTCGTCGTGCGGCGCGTGCGAGACTTCGCTGATGTAAACCATCGAAAGAAACATGAAGATGAAGGTCTGGATGAAAGCGACGAACAACCCGAGCGGCATCAGGAGCACGGGAATGACCCAGTAAGTGTAAGGCGGCGCGAGCCCGGCGATGTTCTCGACGACCTTCTCGTCCGCGAAGAGGTTGCCGAAGAGACGGATACCGAGCGAGAGCGGGCGCACCAGATTACTAATCAGCTCGATAACGAAAAGCAGCGGCGCGATGGCCAGCACAGGCCCCATGAAATGCTTGAAGTGCCCGATCACTCCGTTCTCTTTAATGCCGATGGCGTTGTAATAGATGAAAGACGAGATGCCGAGCGCAAACGTCACGCTCGTCGAAGCCGTCGGCGACATCATGCCCGGAAACAGCCCGAGCAGGTTCGAGATGAGAATCAGGACGCCGAAGGTCGCGACGACCGGGAAATATTTCAGCCCGTGCACGCCGACCACATCAACGAGCAGGTTGCGGACGGCGAGGACGGCGACCTCCAGTGTCTGCTGCCCGCCCGAAGGCTCGTCCTGCGAGAGCTTGCGCCGCAGCAGCAGGATGACGACCAGGCTCAGGATACAGGCGATGATGAACATCACCGTGTACCAGGGCACGGCGTTCTCGGGCGTGTAAGGCCCCAGTACGCCCTCCGCGTTACTGCCGAAGCGCGCATAGAAGTTGTCCCAGAACGGCTTCGTGTACTTCAGCTCGAATTGATAGATGGGCTCGCCGATAACCTGGTTGACCTTCTCGACAATCCAGGGCAGGTGATGCGCGGCCTTCTCGGCGTGCCCCTGCGCCTTGTCCATGTGTTCCGCGACGGCTCCCGCCGTCTCTTCGCTCAGTAACCAGAACATCATCTAGTTTCCTCTCGATTAACGATGACGAAATATATCTGCATGAAAGCCTCCGCCAGCGCCGCGACGGCGAAAGAGCAGAGCCCGGCCAGCGTGGCAACCAGCGAAACGATATTTAAGGTGTAAGCGGCGGCGACGACGCCCGCGATGATGAAGTAGCGAAGGACGTAGCGCGCCGCGCCGATTCGCGGCCTCTTTCCCAGGGCTCCCGCCGCCAGGAAAACGGTCGCCAGCGAAGTCTTGAGCCAGTGATGATTGAAGATCGAGAGCACGCCGCCGAGCAGCAGCCCGGTCGTCACGCGCCAAGGCGCAAGGGGCGCGCTGACGGCGACGGCGACGGCGACGGCCACGTACATGGAATGCGACAGACGCCGCTCCATCGCCGCCGGGTCGGCATCGATAAACGCACTAGTACCCGCATTGTTCGCTATTTCGTTCATGAGTAAAGCCGATGATTTTACACGCGACGGCGAGCGATTGTCGAGCCTTAAGAAGAGGCCCGCGATGCTCAGGAGACCCTTGAGAGCAGCCTGATGAACTGGTAGAAGCCGACGCCCGCGCCGAGCACTATCCCCGTCACGACCAGCCAGGGGCCCGTCCCCAGCCACCGGTCAAGGCCCCAACCGATGGCCAGCAGCGTGACGGTCGAAAGCACAAAAGAGAAAACAGCGGCATAGACCAACCCGCTCTTGCGCGCCACACCCTCTTCTTCACGCTCGGACATAAAGACAGTCTAAACTCTGCGAACAGTGGCCTTCAAGCCTGGAACGAGGGCTCAAAAAGACGGAAACCGTCCTTTGATGTGCGACTCCAGGCCCCGGGCATTTAAAGACTTACCATTGGTTCCGCGTCGCGTAATTCTTCGGCAGCTCGTAGAGCAGGGCGCGGCGCGAGTGGCGCATCGAATCGTGTATGAAGCAGACGTGCGTACACCAGCAAGCATTGCCTGCGTCAATCGCGCCCAGCTCCGCCTGCCGCTCCTGCGTGGACCAGAGCGCGCCGAAGT
Source organism: Pyrinomonadaceae bacterium (assembly GCA_036389715.1). Taxonomy (GTDB): domain Bacteria; phylum Acidobacteriota; class Blastocatellia; order Pyrinomonadales; family Pyrinomonadaceae; genus DASVWH01. The sequence goes on from DASVWH010000054.1 coordinate 11,346, forward strand.
CGTAGCCATAATCCGCGAGCGTCGCAAATTTTTCGCGCAGCTCGCAGGCACGCACGTCGCCGTTGTAATCAATGACGGCCGTCGTCTCGCCCGCCGTGCAGGGGAAAGGCCACTCGGTCGAACGCTCGAAGTTAGAGTGCTGCGTGCGGTAGTGCGTCGTGATCGCGCCGACGTAGGCGACATTCTTGACGAAGCGGCGGCTCGCGTCGTCCGCGGCAAACATCCGGTCGCCGTAGCGTTTGGTCAACGCCGCCACGCGCGCGTACATCTCTGGCAGGATTTCGGGCGGAATCCGCTTGATCTCGTCGCCGACCTTCGTCTCCCCGCGGACAAGATTGAAGTAATGACCGTCGAGGGTGAAGTTTTCCCAGAGATAGCGGGAGAGCTTTTCGATCTCGCTGTAGTTATCGGCGCAGACGACCGTGTTGACGTTGAGGCGAAAGCGGTCGGCGTAGCGCTCCTTGAGCGGAGAAAGGGCGCGGATGCAGTCGAGCGTCTTTTCCCAGTTGCCGGGCACGCCCCTGATGCGGTCGTGCGTCTGGCCGTAACCGTCGAGCGCGATGTTCAGATAAAGGTCGAGCGACGGATGACCGGCAAGCGCGCGGTCGACGATCTCGTAAACACGCGCTTTGACGAGCGCGTTGGTGGGAATGATGACGCGCTTGACGCCGTTGTTGCGGATGAAGGTCTCGATGATTTCCGGCAGGTCGCGGCGCAGGGTCGGCTCGCCGCCGGAGAGCCAGAGGTCCGTAATCGGCGGCATCGTCAGCGAGATTTTCTCCAACTGCTCGAAGCTCATGTCGCCGGGGCGGTTCAGCTCCTCGTGATAGAAGCAGGTCCGGCAGAAAGCATTGCACCGCGAGGTGACGAAAAGAATCACAGTGCCGAGCCGCTTCTCGCGCCGGGTGGAACGCATCAGTTGAATGAGCTGGCTGGCTTTGTTAAGCACGCTAGGATTTTCCCGTCTCGCCGAGACTTCGTCTGTGAACGGGCGCAATGATGACAGTTTCCGTCGGCGATTTCAATTCGTAAGCCAGCCCGCGCCACTCTATCCGGCGCGAGACTAAGGCCGCCAGCGCGTTGTAGAGATAGAGGGCCGACGTGACGGGCCAGAGCAGGAGATGCCCCGCCAGCCCGCGCCGCAACTCCGCGCGGTAGGCTGCGAGCGCGAGGCCCACGGCACGCCAGCGCAGATAAGCCTTCGCCGTCCCCAGCACGTAGAGCGCCAGGAGCAGCGCGAGCGCGGGCGCGAAAGGTAGCCCGAGCGCGGCGCGCACGATGACGAGAGCGAGACCGCCGAAGAAGACCAAGACGAAGAGCAGGTTGCTGAAGAGGACTATCAGCCAGAAGGGCCGGGCGTAGACGCGCGTGATCTTCAGTTGCCGCGTGGTGAACTCCAGCAGCTCGCGGAAGCCGCAATCATCGTGCGACGCGGTCAGGCAGGCAGGGACGAAGTGAATCGGCAGCCCCTCCGCACGCAGCGCACGCATCAGCGCGAAATCATCCGAAACTGCTCCGCGCCACTTTTCCGGCATCCCGATTCGCTCGAAGGTCTCGCGCCGGATGGCCGTCGCGCCGCCCCAGCAAAAATTCCTCTCGCCGCGCTCGCCGAGCGCCGAAGCGATGGACGCATTCCAGACCGCGCGCAGGTGTGAAGCCAGCCCGCCTCTGACCGGGATGAACCAGCGATAGCCGGTCGCAGCGCCCGTCCCGTCGTTCCCGAGCGGCGCAACCAGCGAGCGCAGCCAGGCCGGGCGCGGGCGCGCGTCCGAATCAACGAAGACGAGAACCCGGCTCTCCGGGCTGGCCGCGGCGACGGCCGCGCGCAGGTTGTGAACCTTCTGCCCGCTCTCGGTCGCGGGGCCCGCGACGAGCACCCGCGCAGCAATCCGGCCTGCGCCGTTAAATTCCCGCAGCACGTCTTCGATGACTTCCAGCGAGGGGTCGGCATCGCTGTCGGTCACAAAGATAAGCTCATAGCGCGGGTAATCCTGCCGGAAAAGCGCGGAGAGATTCTCGCGCAATCCCTGGTCCAGGCCGCGGCACGGCGCGATGATGGTGGCGAAGGGCGTGAAGTCCGGGGTCTCTCTCGAAAGCTCGCGGCGGATGTAGGAGAGATAGCGCACCCCGCCGAGCAGCGAGACCAGGGCTTGCCAGATTAACAGTCCCGCGAAGAGATAGAAGACCAGCATAGAAGGCGGGCGGCGGATAGCTCTCGCAGGAGAGAACGGTTCATCGCGGGCGGAAGGTACGGGCCGGGCATCTTTCCGGGCCGTTCGTCTTTCAGAGCCCGCTGCCTTTTAGCCGGGCAGCCGCGCCCATGACTACCGGAAGGCGACCGCCCCGACGACATCCGTCAGCGGCTTGAGCAGCTTCTGCGCGATGTCTATGAAGGGCTGCGGGTAGACGCCGATGAAGATGACGCCGATCAGAGAGATGACGAGCGCAGTCCTCAACGCGGGCGAGAACGTCAGCGGGCGCTCGTCGGCCACGCGGTCGCTCAAATACATCACGCGGATAAAGCGGACGTAGTAATAGAAGGAGACGACCGTGTTGAGAATGGCCCAGACGGCCAGCCAGTAGTACCAGGACTTGCCTTCCTCCGTGCCGCGCTGCAAGAGACCGCCGAAGAGGAAATACTTGCCGATGAAGCCGCCCGTCACCGGCAGGCCGCCCAGGCTGAGCATGAAGACCGTCATCATAATGGCCATCCAGGGCGATTTCTGGGCCAGTCCCGTCAAGTCGTCTACGTTATCGCCGATGATGCCGCGCCGCCTGAGGCTGATGATGATGCCGAACGCGCCGAGGTTCATCAGCGTGTAGACGAAAAGATAAATGACCAGCCCGATGTAGCCGTACTCGTTTGCCGCGATCAACCCGAGCAGCAGGTAGCCCCCGTTCGAGATTGAAGAGTAGGCCAGCAGGCGCTTCGAGTTTTCCTGCGTGACCGCGCCCCAGTTACCGACCATGATCGTGACGGCGGCGACCAGCCCGAGCAGCGGGGCCCAGTCCGCGCGCATCCCCCCGAGCGCTTCCATGAAGATGCGCGCGAAGAGAGCGAAGCTCGCCGCCTTTGAGCCGGTCGAGAGAAAGGCCGTGACGGAAGTCGGCGCGCCCTCATACGCGTCCGGGGCCCACATGTGAAAAGGGACGGCCGCGATCTTGAAGAAGAGCCCGGCGGCCATCGCAATCATGCCGAGCAGCAGGAGCGGGCGCAGCGGCAGCGTCGCCGCCACGGCCGTCGCGTCCGGCGAATGGAGGGCCGCGCTGACGGCGCTCGCAATATCGCCGAGATTGGTCGAACCCGCCACGCCGTAGAGCAGCGACATCCCGTAGAGCAGAATCCCCGAAGAGAATGCTCCGAGCAGGAAGTATTTCATCGCCGCTTCGTTGGAACGCTTCTGCCGCTTGGTGAAGGCGACCAGGATGTAGAAGGTGAGCGCCATCAATTCGAGGCTGATGAAGAGCGCGATCAGGTCGTAGCCCGAGCCGAGGAACATCATGCCGACCGTCGCAAAGAGGACGAGCGCGTAATACTCGCCGTGCTGCTCGCCCTCGATGTCCAGGAAGCGCATCGAGATGGCGATGGAGAGCCCGGCCGCCAGCAGAAAGATCAGCTTGAAGATGATGGCGAAGCCGTCAATCCGCACCATCTGGTAAAAGCCGTAAACGTCGGGCAGCGTGCCTTCCGTCCTCCAGGGCAGGTACGTCCCGCTGATGCTGTGAAAGAGCGTCAGGACCGAGATGATGGCGAGCCCGATTCCGGCCAGTGCGAAATAGCCGGTCAGCTTGCTCTTCCGGTACGGCAGGACGACCTCCATCACGAGCACGACGCACGCGCAGACGGTCAGAATAATCTCCGGCGCGATTAACTGTAGGTCGCTTAGGCTATACAGTTCCATCGCCGATGCAGATGTTTGGAGAAATAGCAACATGATGTCTCGAAGAATTAAATCATTTAGTCATTGATTCATTTAGTCATCTGTTAATTCACTCATTTACTCGTTGAGCCGGTTGGCCCATAGCTCAGCAGTTGAATGAATCAACGACTACATGAATCAACGAACCAATTCCTCATCCCTTCTATCTCGCCGCACGCTGCGGGGGCGCGGGCGTTTCGGCTGGCGCTCCCGTGACGGGGTAATCGGGGCGAACGTGGCGGACGACGGCCGCGACCGGCTTCTGTATATAGTCGATGAAGGTCTTCGGATAGACGCCGATCCAGAGCGAGAGCACGACGAGCGGCAGCATGTAGGCCCACTCGCGCCCGGACATGTCCTCCAAGTCCCTGTTCTTCGGGTTCTCTATGTTGCCGAAAAACATCCGTTGATAGAGCCAGAGCATGTAGCCTGCGTTCAAGATGATGCCGAGCGCGGCCCATCCCGCCCACCACGGATTAGCCTCGAACGCGCCGCGCATCGAGAGAAACTCAGAGATGAAGACGCAGAGCAGCGGCAGCCCGATGGCCGTCATCGCCATGAAGAGAAAGACGGTCGCGTAGCCCGGCATGACGTGCGAGAGCCCGCCGAACTCGGCGACGCTGCGCGTGTGCCGCCGCTCGTAGATGATGCCGACCAGCAGGAAGAGCGCCGCCGAATAGATGCCGTGATTAATCATATGCAGCACCGCGCCGTTGACGCCGTTCGGATTGAGCGCGAACAGTCCGAGGATGACGATGCCCATCGAAGAGACCGAAGAATAGGCGACCAGCTTCTTCACGTCGCCGTCCTTCTTGACGACGAAGTACATCGCCGCCAGCGCGCCGTAAATAATCCCGACGATGGCCAGAAAGATCATCACGCTGCGGACGCCGAACGAGCCGAAGTAGCTTTCGTCCATCGAAGCTGCGGGAAACATCGGCAGGTTGAAGCGAAAGAAGCCGTATGTCCCGAGCTTGAGCAGGATGCCCGCCAGGATGACGGAGCCCGCGGTCGGGGCCTCGACGTGCGCGTCCGGCAGCCAGGTATGGAACGGCCACATCGGGACCTTGATCGCAAAGCCGATGGCGAAGGCGAAGAAGAGCAGGACCTGCAACGTGCCCATCGGCATGACCGCGCCCATCGCCTGCATGTACATCATGTTGAAAGTGCCCGCGCCGCTCGCAGCCGCCCCGACGGCATTATCGAGCATGGCGCGAGCGCCGTCGTTGCCCGCAATCGCGGCCAGCGTCCCCGTCGCCTTCGCAACCTGGGCCGAGAGGCCCGCGTCCTGCGTCAGAAAGTACATCTTCAGCACGCCGAGCAGCATCACGACCGAGCCGACCAGCGTGTAGAGAAAGAACTTGATCGCGGCATAAAGCCGCCGCTCGCCGCCCCAGATGCCGATCAGGAAATACATCGGGACCAGCGAGACCTCGAAGAAGAGGTAGAAGAGGAACATGTCCATCGCGGAGAAGACGCCGACAACGGCCGTCTGCAACAGGAGCAGCAGGACGTAGTATTCCTTCTCGCGCTTCTCGATGTATTTCCAGGAAGAGAGCGCCGCGATGACGCCGAGCAGCGTCGTCAGCACGATGAGCAGCACGGCCACGCCGTCCGCGCCCATCTGGTAACGCGCGCCGATGATCGGAATCCACTGGTAGTCTTCGAGAAACTGCATCCCGCCGAGCCCCTTGTCGTAGCCGAAGAGAAACAGCGACGCGATGAACGTCAGCCCGAACCAGGCGGTCGTGAATCTCTTAATCAGGCCCGACTGATTCTTCTTGAAGAGGGCGAGGATAATAATCGCTCCCAGCAGTGGCAGCCACGTGATGACGGAGAGAAGATTTGGAATTTTCATGGTCTGAAGTTCTGAGTTTGGAGTTTTCAGTTTTGAGTTTTCAGTTTTCAGTAAAAGCAAGAAGGTCTTTGTCCTGGCTTAAAACTGAAAACCGAAAACTCAAAACTCCCCTACTGTTTCAACAATCCGACTGCCGAAAGGATGTCGCTGCCGAAGAAGAGCGCGACGGCGACGACGAGGCCGAGCACCATCACGAGCGCGTAGTTCTGCGCAAAGCCTGTCTGCGTGGCGCGAATCAGCCGCGACATGATGCGGCCGATGAAACCCGCGATGCCGTTGACCAGCCCGTCAACCACGTAGCGGTCGAAGCCGCCCGTGATGCGGCTGGCCCAGCGCGCGAGCCAGGCCGTGCCGTTGACCGCCCCGTCAATCCCGCGCGAGTCTATGGCATAGACGCCCCGCGCCGCATCCATCGTGCGCCGCGTGAAGAGCTTGCCGTACAGCTCGTCCACCCAGTACTTGTGAAAGCTCGCGCGATAGAGCGGTCGCAGGCGCGCGGCCCAGACCTCCGGCAGGCGCGGATTCCTGATGTAGAAGAGATAGGCCAACCCTATGCCGAAGCCCGCGACCAGCAGCGAGATGATGATGAACAGCCATTCGGCGGCCCTGTGACTGCCGAGCGCATTTTCGGCCGCGTGCGCCAGGTTGAAGCCCGTCTCGCCGTAAGGAGCGGGCGACTCGCTCTCCGCCCCGGCGTGCCCCGCCTCACCCGCCGCCGTCGGCTCGCTCGAAGCCAGCAGCGCGCCGCCTCCTGTCTTCGGGCCTGCGTCTTCAAGATGAACCGTGCTGCCTCCGCCCTCCGAGAAGCCTTCGCCGAACGCGCCCCTGGTCGGATTCCAGATGATGGGCTCAAGCCAGGTGACGATGTTCAGCTTCCCTCTGGCGTGGCCTCCGCCCGTGAAGGCCGGGCCGATGCCGACGAGGCCGCCAATCGTCGCCAGGACGGCCAGCGCGGCCAGCGGAACCCACATCGAAGGCGGCGATTCGTGCGGCAGATGAACGGCGTGACCGTGTGCGCCGTGACCGGCGGTCGCGTCATGGCCATGAGCATCTAGAGCGTGCTCGTCATGCTCGTCCGCGACCGGGCCGACGTGCTCGCCGGGCTCGTGGCGCGGGCGGTCTCCGGCGGATTCCAGGCGCGCGTCGTGCGGTTTGAGTCCTTCGTCGAAGGCATGAGCGTGCGCTTCATCGGCCTCGCCGCCCGCGGGGGCTTCGAGGAATCTCTCCTTGCCCCAGAAGGTCATGGCGACGAGTCGCGTCATGTAAAATGCCGTGCAGGTGGCCGCAACGGTGGCGACGAGCCAGAGTATCCATCCGCCCGGAATGTAGTTGGTCGAAGCCGTCCGCCAGAGAATCTCGTCCTTGGACCAGAAGCCGCTGAACGGAATGATGCCGCAGATGGCCAGCCAGCCCGCGAGGAACGTCATGTAGGTGTAGGGCATGTACTTCCTGAGCCCGCCCATCCGCCGCATATCCTGCTCGTGATGCATCCCGTGAATGACGGAGCCCGCGCCGAGAAACATCAGCGCCTTGAAGAAGGCGTGCGTCATGACGTGGAAGATGCCGATGGCGAACGCGCCGACGCCGCAGGCCAGGAACATGAAGCCGAGTTGCGAGACGGTCGAATAGGCCAGCACCTTCTTGATGTCGTTCTGCGTAATGCCGATGGTCGCGGCAAAGAGCGCGGTCGCCGCCCCGACGACGGCGACGACCAGCATCATCGTCTGCGAATGCTGGAAGATGACGTTGGTCCGCGTCACCATGTAGAGCCCGGCCGTGACCATCGTCGCCGCGTGAATCAGCGCGGAGACCGGAGTCGGCCCGGCCATCGCGTCCGGCAACCAGACGAAGAGCGGTATCTGCGCGGACTTTCCGACCGCGCCGATGAAGAGCCCGAGCGCAATCCAGGACATGATGTGCCATGACCCGAGCGCTTCGAGCGGGAAGGACTGCGCCTGGTTCATGACGCTCGTATACTGCACGGAGCCGAAGGTGGCGATGACGGCAAAGATGGCGAGCGAGAAGCCGAAGTCGCCGATGCGGTTAGTGATGAAAGCCTTGCGCGAGGCGTCCCCCGCTTCCTTGCGGTCAAAGTAATAGCCGATCAAAAGATACGAGCAGAGGCCGACGCCCTCCCAGCCGACGAACATCATCAGGAAGTTCGAGCCCATCACGAGCACGAGCATCGAGAACATGAAGAGGCCCAGATAAGCGAAGAAGCGATAGAAGCCCGTGTCGCCGTGCATGTACCCGGTCGCGAAGACGAAGATGCACAGTCCGACGCCCGTGATGATGAGCATGAAGATGGACGAGAGCGCATCGAGCTGGTAGCTCCACTCGACATCCAGTAGAGAGCCGCGTCCAGTGTGCTCGTTGCGTCTGTTATCTCTGGCGGACTGCTCGCCCAAACCCGGCGGGTCTGCTGCCGCGGCCGTCGCGCCCGCACCCTCTCTCGCGGCGGCCGGAGAATGACCCTCTCCCCCGGCGGTTTCGCCCGCCCGCCCCATCTGAGCTGCGGCGCGCAACGCCCCTGCGCGTTCCGGCGCACCCTGCGTAATCTCGACTCCGCCTGTCGGAATCCAGGTGTAGCCGAACGCGCCGTCGTCGCTCGTCAGGTAAGGCTTGGGCCAGATGGCCCGCTCGCCAAAGCCGTAGGAGTAGACCGCCAGCAGGCTAATCAGGAACGCCAGCGCGACCGAGCCGATGGCTATTGCTCCGACGAGCCGCTCCGGAAAGCGTAATTTACGCCCCAGCAGCCCGTTGACGGCCGCACCGGCCAGAGGCAGAAGTGGAACGAGCCAGATGTATCTATGCATATTAGTTTTCAGTTTTCGGTTTTCAGTTTTCAGTTAAGAGCAAGCGAGGCTCTGCTTAAAGAGCAAGCGGGGCTGTCGTCCTGGCTTAAAACTAAGAACTGAAAACTGAAAACTGTCTTCACCATTTCAGGAGGTCAATCTCATCAATCCAGATCGTCTCTTTATTGCGATAAAGCGCGATGACGATGCCCAGTCCGATGGCGGCTTCGGCCGCGGCGACGACGATAATAAAGACCGTAAAGACCTGTCCGGCGACGGCGTTCAGGCTGCCGATGTCTTGCAGGTAGCGCGAAAAGGCTATGAAGTTCAGGTTGGCCGCGTTGAGAATCAGTTCGATGGACATGAAGATGACGATGATGTTGCGCCGCGCGAGCACACCCGCCATCCCGATGATGAACATCAGCGCCCCGACCACCAGAAACTTCGACAGGTCCGGGTGCTGTATGCCTTCCTTGACGGTCTGAAATCCGCCGCCTGCCTGGAGCAAGAGGGCTGTGGCCGAAGTTAAAAGGATGCTCATAAAGACTCCGCTCTAAGAGTAAGCAGGAAGGCGCAAGAGAGGGATGAAAGCCCGGCCGGTTCGAGCTTGAAGTCAGGCTTTCATTCTTCCTCTCTGGCCTCTTCTACTTGATGTTCCGCAATGGCTTCTTTCAGAACTTCAGGGTCGAGATCGTCTGCGGCCGCCTCCTGCTTGATCGTGCGCGCCAGCATGACCGAGCCGATAATGGCGACGAGCAGGAGCACGCTGGCGATCTCGAAGGGCAGCGAGGCGAAGCGATAGAGGCTTGAGCCGACGCGCTCTGTGTCCTTCGTGATTCTGGCCGTGCCCGTCGCGGAGGCCGCCAGATGCTGCTGCTGCTCGGCGCGCTGCTGCTGAATCTGCGCGCGCACGTCCTCGTCCGGGAGGTCGCGCTTTTGCAGCCCGTCGTAGCCCTGCTTGAGCGCGTAAACCAGGCCGAAGACGAGCAGCAGCGCGAAGATGCTGGTGGCGACGACCTGCGTTGTGCCGTTGAAGATACGGTCGCGCCCGCGCTCTTCCGCGCCGACGTTGACCAGCATGATGACGAACAGAAAGAGCACCATCACGCCGCCGACGTAGACCAGAATCTGCACGCCCGCGATGAACTCCGCGCCGAGCAGGATATAGAGCGCCGCCACCGAAACCAGCGACGAAATCAGAAAGAGCGCGCTGTGCACGGCGTTGCGCGCCATGATCGTCAGCAGCCCGGCGATCAGCGCGGCAATCGAGAATATCCAGAAGAAGACGGCTTCCCAGCCTGATAGAGTCATGATTTTCGAGTATTCAGTTTTCGGTTTTCAGCTTTCAGTTAAGAGCAAGCGAGGCTCTGCTTAAAGAGCAAGCGGGTCTATCGTCTTGGCTTAAAACTGAAAACCGAAAACTGAAAACTGTCTTTACGCTTCGTACTTAACGGTTTCGCGTCCCTGTTCGAGCATCTCCCGGTTCCAGACGAAGCCGGCGCGCGAATAGGTGGCCAGCTCGAAATCCTGCGTCAGTTCGAGGCAATTGGTCGGGCAGGCTTCCTGGCAGAGAGCGCAGAACATGCAGCGCGAGGTGTCGAAGATAAACTCGTCGAGCACCTTCTTGCGGCGCGGCTTGCCCGCCACGATAATCTCCACGTCCATCGCGATCACGTCAATGCAGTCTTCGGGACAGGCCAGCGCGCAGAGGTTACAGGCGATGCAGAGCGTCTCGTGTGTTTCCGGGTCCATGTTCAGACGCGGCGCGCCGTGAAAGCGCGGCGCAACTTCGGGCCGCTGCTTCGGATACTGCTCCGTGTAAATGCCCTTACCCGCCACCGCATCCCTGTCCGTCAACGCGCCGATGTTGTAGCGCAGCGTGAGCCCCATCCCGCGCAGCAGGTCAACCATAAAGAAGCGCTTCAGCTTCTGCATAAACGTCGTCTTTGGAACACTTACCGCTGGCATAAATTACTCCTGAGAACTGAAAGAATCCACTCATTTGCTCATTATAGTCATCGATTCATTTAATAATTCATCGAGTTGTTCAATGAGTAAATGATGAAATGATTACATCTCTTCATCCTTCGGCCTTAACGCTCGCTCTGGCCGGTTTGCCCTGCGGCAGGTTGACGAGGCGAATGTCGCGCCGCTGTTTCTTCAAGTTAAAGTCGCGCGAGCGCCAGTTGATCGTAGACAGCACGGCAGCCGTAATGAGCACGCCGCCCCAGCCGAAAGCGATGATGATCGCCTTGCCAGTGCCCGTCAGGTCCATGCCCCGACTCGTTGATTCGATAGTCTGAAAACCGTTCCAGCCGTTGACGGCCTGGACTGTAAAGATGGCGATGGCCGTGAGCACGATATTGACGAGCGCCGTCGGAATCAGCCACTTCCAGCCGATGTCCATCAACTGGTCGTAGCGAAAGCGCGGGAGCGTCCAGCGCAGCCAGAAATAGGTGTAGAGCAGGACCGTCACCTTGGCCAGGAAGACCAGGAGGCTGGCCAGGACGTAGAGATTGTGAAAGCCTCTGGCCTCCGTCAGCCCGTAGACGCCCGGGAAATACCAGCCGCCCAGGTAGAGCGTCGTCGCAATCGCCGAGATGACGACCATCGCCGCGTACTCGGCCATGAAGAAGAGCGACCAGCGCATCCCTGAATATTCCGTGTGGAAACCGGCGACCAGCTCAGACTCTGCTTCCGGCAGATCAAACGGCGCGCGATTGTTCTCCGCGATGCCGCTGATGAGAAAGGTCAGGAAGCCGAGCGGTTGATAGAGCAAGTACCAGGTGGAGTCCGCGGCCTGCGCCGTGACGATGCCGGAAAGCGACAGCGTCCGCGAGAACATCAAAGCCCCGACCAGCGCCAGTCCCATCGAGACTTCGTAAGAGACCATCTGCGCGGACGAGCGCAGGCCCCCCATCAGGGCGTATTTAGAGTTCGACGCCCACCCCGCCAGAATCAGCGCCAGCACGCCGACGCTCGAAACCGAGAGGACGAAGAGCAGCCCGATGTTAACGTCCGTGATGACGCCCCAGTCGGGCGCAAACGGAATCACGGCGAAGACTATGAAGGCCGCGGCGACGGCGATAAAGGGCGCGAACTTGAAGATGTAGGGGTCGGCCTTATCCGGCGTTAAGTCCTCTTTGGTCAATAGCTTAATGGCGTCGGCGAGCGGCTGCAAGAGTCCCCAGGGGCCGACCCGCATCGGTCCCAGCCGGGCCTGCATGAAGGCCGAAATCTTGCGCTCGGCGTAGGTCGCGTAGAGCGCATAGACGGCGACGGCCGTGACGACCGCCCCGATCTGGATGAAAGGCCACACGACGTTGTTGACCGTCTCGGGGCTGAAAAACCTGAGCAGCAGATTGTCTATGAAATTTATCGGCGCAAGCACCGCTTGGATTGACATATCGCTTATGACTCGATCTCGAAGACTCTCCCGTGTGTGACTTTCAGGTCAACCAGCTCCCAGTCGTCGTCCAGTGTTCCCGCGCGATCAACGACCAGGTAAGAGGCCCATTCGCCGACCGGGAAAGGCGGCGTGTGCCAGGTCCCCTTGTGATAAGCGTAGGGCAGGCGCCCGTCCACCAGAAAAGCCGCGACGCTCTCCAGGTCAGGCGCGCTCCCGTCGTTTGGCCGGGCGACCGCAATCACGTAGCGCGACGAGACCAGCGGAGAGAAGACCTGCATCGTCTGCCTGTGCCGCGCCATGAAATCGAAGCGCAGCGGACGCCGCTCGGCGGTCGCACCCGTCAGGCTCGGCTGCCCCCGGCCAAGGTCAATCTCGACCGACCCGCGACTATCAATCAAGACGCCGTAGGGCGCGAACGTCGCGCGTGTCAGCGGCTGAACCTTCAGGCGAACAACTTCCATAAAGCAGGAGTCGGGAGCCGGAACACAGGACTCAGGATGAAGGGCCGGAATCCTTCTGCTGCTAAATTCCGTAGTCCTGACTTACGGGTTCTCATCTATCAATTTCCCCGAGCACGATGTCGAGCGTGCCGATGATGGCAACCACGTCCGCGACGAGGTGGCCGATGCACATCTGGCGCAGCGCCTGCAAATTGATGAGCGAAGGCGGGCGCACGCGCACGCGCCAGGGGCTGGCCGTCCCGTCGGCGACGAGGTAACAACCGATCTCGCCCTTCGGCCCTTCAATCGAGTGATAGTAGTCACCGGCCGGGGGCTTGACGATCTTCGGCACTTTGGCGTTGACGGGACCGTCCGGCAACTTCTCTACAGCCTGCTGCACGATGCGGCGGGATTGCCGCATCTCCTCCAGGCGCACCAGATAGCGGTCATAAGTGTCGCCATTCTCGCCGAGCGGGATGTCGAAATCCATCTCGCCGTAAGCGGCGTAGGGGCGCGCCTTGCGGATGTCCCAGGCGACGCCGGAGCCGCGCAGCGCCGGGCCGGAAAGCCCTATCGCAATTGCGTCTTCGGCCGAGATGACGCCGATGCCGACCGTCCGGCTGAGCCAGATGCGGTTCTCCGAAAGCACAGTCTCGTACTCGTCCAGGCGCTTCGGAAAGTTGTTGACGAACTGGCGGACATCGGCCTCGAAACCGTCGTAAGCGTCGTTTGGCATCCCGCCGATGCGCCAGGCATGGCAGGTCAGGCGCGCCCCGAACTGCCGCTCGAAAATCTTCAAAATCTCTTCGCGCTCGCGCAAGGCCCAGAGCAGGACAGTCACAGCGCCGATGTCCAGGGCGTGCGTGGCGAGCCAGAGAAGATGCGAAGAGATGCGGTTCAGCTCCGTCAGGATCGTGCGCAGGTAATGGGCGCGCATCGGCACATCGAGCCCCATCATCTGCTCGACCGTCTCGACCCAGACCAGCCCGTTCGAGACGGCCGCGATGTAATCGAGCCGGTCCCAGTAGGGCGCGATCATCGGATACTGGCGATTCTCCGCGATCTTCTCCATCCCGCGATGGAGGAAGCCGATGTCGCAGTCGAGGTCAATCACGGTCTCGCCGTCGAGCCGCAGAATCACGCGCAGCACGCCGTGCGTCGAAGGATGCTGCGGCCCCATGTTAAGCACCATCTCGGGGCTGTCGAGCAGCGTTTCCCTGGTTGTCGCTATCTCTACCTGATGCATAAAGGCAAGCTGGAAGCCGAAGCAAGAGCAAGCAATGACCAAATGATTAAATTCCTCGTCCTTGCTCTACTTCCCTCCTTCGTTCTGTTTATAGCAGCCCGAGACGCTGTTGCCTTCGAGCACGAGCCCGATTTCGGCGGCCTCGCCGGTCTGCTTCCGGGCCAGGAGCCGGTGAATGATGGCCTGCGCCGCGCTCGACTTATTCCAGACATTGCGCGGCGACATCGTCTCCGTCACGGCAAAGCCTGCCGCCTCCGCGGCCTCCCGCGAGTCGAACACCTTCGCCTGATAATGCGCCGCCAGCTCTTTCGGACTCATAATCGGTTTTCAGTTTTCAGTTTTCAGTAAAAGCAAGAGGGTCTTTGCTTAAAACTGAAAACTGAAAACTGTTCACTTATCTTTCGGCATTACTTCCTTGCCGCCGCGGAAGATTTCGCGGACGCGGCGTTCGGCCGGAACGGAGAGGCCGTCGAGGCCGTAGTTACGGCGCTGCTCGACCTGTTCCTTGAGCACGTCCGTAAACTCCGGCAGGTGCTCCGTGGTCCAGGTGTTCTCCATAAATTCCAGCGGGTATTCTTTCCTCATCGGATGCCCGGTCCAGTCGGGCGGCAGCAGGAGCCGCCGCAGGTCCGGATGATTCCTGAACGGCACGCCGAAGAGATCGAAGACTTCCCGCTCCAGCCAGTTGGCGGTGGGCCAGACGGACGTGACGCTCTCCACCCCGTCGGCCTCGTTTGTCGCCACCTTCAGGCGCACGCGCTCGTTGGCGCTGATGGAATAGAGGTTATAGACGATGTCGAAGGGCGCCGCGGCGCGGTCAGGGAAATGCACGCACGTCAGGTCCGAGAGAAAATCGAAGGGCGTCCCGGCATCACGCTTGAGCAGGTCGCAGACCTCGACGATTCGCGCGCCCTCTATGCGGACAGAGAGCTGGCCGATGAATTCGGAGGCTTCGAGCACCGCCTTGTCGAAGCGCTCGCGCAGCATTTGCACCAGCGGGTGATTCGCCGCATCCGTCGGCTTCGGCCCTTCTTCCTTCTTCTTGACGGGGGCTTTGGGCGGCGCGGCGGCGCCGGGCTGGGCGGGCGCTGGCTTTTCACCCGCGGCCTGCTTCGCAGCACTGGCGCGGGCTTTCGCCTCGGCTATCTTGGCGGCCTTTTCGAGGTCCGACTGGCCCGGACTCAAGACCGGATTGGCGGCCGGGGGCGACGAGCCGCCGGGCGGTTCCGCGCGGGGCGCAAGACTCTCGGCTGGCTCTGCCGGGACGGCTGAAGGCTCTGTCGTCGCAGCCGGGACGGTCGTCCCGCTGGTCGAGCTTCCAGAAGGAGCTTTGCCGGTCAGGGCCGCCTGGCTTTCCGGCGTCGGGGGCGGCTCAGCACCGGCTTTCGGCGGCGGCGGGAGGCTGCCCGCGTCCCTTATCTCGGAGCCGGGGCTGGGGCTTTTATCGTCAAGGCGCGGGGGCGACGCCACGCGCGATTCGTCGGCGGATTCCGGTGCTGGAGGCTCCGAGGATTGAGGAATATCTGTTGGTTTGGTCTCGTCTGCCATCTAGTCTCGAAGCTACACCCTGACTGGAATCAGGCTCCCGTTGGAGAGAACCGGAGCGCCAAACAAAGACTGCGCGCGTGTGTTAATGCAAGAGTACGAAAAGGACGGACCCCTGCTTTGTAGCACGCAGTTTGAGATATTGTCAATAAAGTGTTCAGGGAAAGTCACGGAGGGGCTAGACAGGGCTCAAATGCCCGTCAAACTTGACCTTGCGCGGTCCTTTACCGTATCATAGGTTGTTTCGAGAAGGGTCGAAATTGTTATCTATAGACGAGGGAGCAAGAGGAATATGAAGCAAGGAATTCATCCCGAATATCAAGACATACAGGTGCAATGCGCCTGCGGCAATCGTTTCACGACGCGCTCGACGCGCAAGGAAGAACTGCACGTCGAAATCTGCTCGGAGTGCCATCCGTTCTTCACCGGCAAGCAGAAGCTGGTGGACACGGCCGGGCGCGTGGACCGCTTCAACAAGCGGTACGGCAAGAAGCAGCCGGAAGCCGAAACCACCCCGGCCCAATAATTAAGCTGCGGACAACCCGCAAGAGCCTGACCCGGATGCTTTTACAGGTGCTTTCCAGACAACATTAGCCCCGCATTACTCTGCGCCGACACTTTAAAGTTTCGCCGGTCGTTTTCGTGTATCATGAGGAGGCACGCACGGCCCGGAAACTTAAAAGGTCGGCGCTGCTCCTTTTTAGCCGCTTCTCCCGGAAGGAAAATTTATCGTGAGTACCAGCGAAAGAGATTTGATCGTCGGCGGACAGGCCGTTATCGAAGGCGTCATGATGCGCACTCCGAACGCCTATGCCATCGCCGTCCGCAAGGCCGACGGCTCGATTGTCAATACGGCCGCGCGGCTGCCCAAGTGGAGCGACAAGTATCCCATCCTGAAGCTGCCCATCCTGCGCGGCGGCGCGGTGCTCGTCCAATCCATGGGGCTCGGCATCAAGGCGCTGAACTTTTCCGCTAACGAAGCCTTCGCCGATACCGAAGAGGCCGAGGCCAAGGAAGTGGCCGTCGCCCTGACGCCCGCCGTCATCGAGGGCGAGGGAGACTTCGCGGGCATCACGGGCGCAATGCCCGGACTGATTCCCATCCCGACGCAGAAGCGCGCCAGGGATGAGATGAAGAAGGGCGGGACGGCCGCCGCCGCGGGCTCGATCATCTTCGCGCTCTTCTTCAACGTCCTGCTCTTCATCGTCGCGCCGCTGCTCCTGACCAACGCGCTCTTCATAGCGGCTGGCTGGGCCACCGTTCCGCCCCCGGCGGACGCCACCGCCGCGACACAAGCTCAGAGCGGCACGAACACCGCGTCCGGCGAAGCGGCTCAAAGCACTGCTCCGGCCGCGAGCGATGCCTGGTACAAGCGCGCCTGGAAGAGCGCCGGTGCTTATCTTCATCCGGTCAGGCCGACCGTCGGCTTTAACCTGATAGACGGCGCGATTCGGATGTCTTTCTTCATCATCATGATCTTCAGCTTCTCGCTAATCAAAGACATCCGGCGCGTCTTCGAGTATCACGGCGCGGAGCACAAGACGGTCTTCAACTGGGAGGCGGGACTGCCGTTGACGGTCGAGAACGCGCGCATTCAACCGCGCCAGCACCCGCGCTGCGGGACGAGCTTCCTGATGGTCGTGATGCTGGTCTCAATCGTGCTCTTTTCCATCATCAAGTTCGATTCGCTGGCCTACAACATGCTGGTGCGAATCGCCCTGATTCCGCTCGTCGCCGGGCTCTCTTACGAAATCATCCGGGTCTCGGCCAAGAAGGAGAGCGGCTTTATCTTCAAGATGATTACGCTGCCCGGCGTCTGGCTCCAGAACATCACGACCAAGGAGCCCGACGACCGGCAGCTCGAAGTCGCCATCGAAGCTCTCAAGGAATCTCTCAAGCTCGAACCGCAGCCCGAACTGGCTGAAGCAACCCCGCTCGCCTGATCTTTGCCGCGAAGGGAGGCCGCAATGAGCGCGACAACTCAAACGCTGACGGCGGAAGAACTCTTCATGATGCGGGACGACGGCTTTCGCTATGACCTGGTGAAAGGAGAGCTGCGTCAGATGCCCCTCGCGGGCAGCGAACAGGGAGCGATTATCGCAAGGCTGACGGGCGCGATGGGACAGCACGTCGAAGCCAATGATCTAGGCGAGGTGTTCGGCGCGGAGACCGGCTTTAAGCTGGCGACGAATCCTGACACGGTGCGTGCGCCCGACATCGCTTTCATCGCCGATGAACGTATTCCGGCGACCGGCATTCCGAAGGCGTTCTGGCCCGGCCCGCCGGACCTCGCCGTAGAGGTCGTCAGTCCAGGCGATTCGTTCGATGAGGTGGAAGAAAAGATAAACGATTACCTCTCGGCGGGCGTTAGCGCAGTCTGGATAGTGAGTCCGAAGCGCCGGACCGTCATCATCTATCGCGCGAATGCGGAAGCGCAAACGCTGTCGGAAAGCGACACGCTCGACGCAGGGGATGTGATTCCCGGCTTCCGCTACAACGTCGCCGGAATCTTTACCAGACGACGCGGCCAACAGTAAGGCCGCAGCATAATTATGTTAGACAAACTAGAACAGATCGCAACCCGCTACGAAGAACTGGCGCAGGAGATGTCCGCGCCCGAGCTGCTCTCGGACCAGGCGGCTTATACCAAAGCCGCGAGGCAGCATCGCAGTCTCGGCGAGATAGTGGAAAAGTATCGCGAGTGGAAATCGCTGCACGAGGAGTTGGAGGGGGCGCGCGAGATGCTCGCGACCGCCGAGGACGAGGAGATGCGCGAGCTGGCACACGCCGAGATAGAGTCGCTCCAACCCCGCGTCGAGAAATGCGAGCAGGACCTCAAGCTGATCCTCGTCCCTTCCGACCCGAACGACGAGAAGAACGTGATTCTGGAAATCCGTGCCGGGACGGGCGGCGACGAAGCGACTCTCTTTGCCGCCGAGATGCTGCGGATGTACCAGCGTTACTCCGAGCGTCAGGGCTGGCGGATGGAGATACTGGAGGCATCGGATTCCGGCGTCGGCGGCATCAAGGAGGCCATCGCTCTGATTGAAGGCGACAGAGTCTTTTCCAGGCTCAAGCACGAGTCGGGCGTGCACCGCGTCCAGCGCGTCCCGCAGACTGAGACGAGCGGGCGCATACACACCTCCGCGATCACGGTCGCCGTCCTCCCGGAAGCCGAAGAGGTTGACGTTAAGATTGACCCTAAAGACCTGCGGATAGACACTTTCTGCTCTTCAGGGCCGGGCGGCCAGTCCGTCAACACGACCTATTCCGCGGTCCGCATCACGCATCTGCCGACCAACACCGTCGTCTCCATGCAGGACGAGAAATCGCAGATCAAGAACCGCGAAAAGGCCATGCGGGTGCTGCGCGCGCGGCTTCAGGAACTGGAGGAGCAGAAGCAGCACGAGGCAGTCGCCAGCGAGCGCCGCGCGATGGTCGGCAGCGGCGACCGCTCCGAGAAGATACGCACCTACAACTTCAAGGAGAACCGCGTCTCGGACCACCGCATCGGGCTCACCGTCCATCAACTGAATCTCGTCATGGAAGGCGCGCTCGATGAGATCATCAATGCCCTCGTCAACCACTATCAGGCCGAGAAGCTAAAGGCCGAGGCCGTCGCAGCGTAGAAAGAAAGTAATGAGTGATGAGTAATGAGTGATGAGACGAACGCTGTTACTCATCACTCATTACTCATCACTTTATTACTATCACTGTTTTTATGGATACCACAAGCGTCTCGCTCATCCGGCACGGCCAATCGCAGGGGAACGCGCAGGGGCGCTTCGGCGGACACACTCCGACGCCGCTCAGCCAGCGCGGACGACGCCAGGCCGAAGCGACGGCCGGGGCGCTCGCAGCGGAAAACTACGATGCCATCTACTCTTCTGATCTCCCGCGCGCGGTCGAGACGGCCATGCCGCTGGCGCGGTTGACGGGCCTGGACGTGGAGCAGGCCGAGGCTTTTCGTGAGCGCAGCGTCGGCGTGATGGAGGGCTTAACGTTCGAGGAGTCGGCCGCGCAGCACCCGGAGCAATATGCCGCGCTGCTGCGGCGCGATTTCGAGCACGTGCTGCTCGGCGGCGAGAGCTACCGGCAGATGCTTGACCGCGCTTCGCACAGGCTCGACGAAGTAGTCGAACAGCACAGGGGCGGGCGCGTCGCCCTCTTTTCACACACGGGCACGATCTGCATTCTCTCGCTGCACCTGATGGGCGCGCTCGATGCGCCGGAGCTGCGCCCGGTCTGGCTGGCGACCTCCAACTGCGGTATCAATCGCTTTGAGATTCGCTCCGACGGCTTCATACGCGTCCTCGCCCTCAACGACACGCGCCATCTCTCCGGGCTCTAGAGCGAAACCAGGCGGCCGACGCACCCGGCCCAGGGCTTAGCACTGCGAAAAGAGGCCGCCCCGGCAAGAGAGGCGGCCTCTTTTCATCGCTATCTGAATCAGAGACAGTTGAAATCGTGTGCGGGCGCGTGGGCTTATGCCTGTCGCTGCGCGGTGGCCGCCGCGACGACCTCCATCCCTTCCCTGTCGGCGGGCGAAATCTCCTGCAACTCTTCCTCTGCGTCGAACTGGCGGAGGCGGCGCGCCGTCCCATCGGACTCGAAGATATAGGTCGAGGGGGCTTCGCGCATGATGATGTCCTGGAGTCGCATCAGGCCGTAGAGCAGGGCTTCGGGGCGCGGCGGGCAACCGGGGATGTAAACATCTACCGGGATGACGCGGTCAACGCCCTGCATCGTCGAGTAGGAATCGAAGGGCCCGCCGGTCGAAGCGCAAGCGCCCATCGCGATGACCCACTTGGGCTCGGGCATCTGGTCGTAGACGCGGCGAACCACCGGCCCCATCTTGAGCGTCACCGTCCCGGCGATAATCACCAGGTCGCTTTGACGCGGGCTCGGGCGAAAGACGCCCGCGCCGAAGCGGTCTATGTCGAAGCGCCCCGCACCGCACGCTATCATCTCGATAGCACAGCAGGCGAGCCCGAACGTCATCGGCCAGAGCGCCGACTTGCGCGCCCAGTTGACCACCGGCGCGGCCAGGTCCATCGCCTTCGCACCGACACTTCGACGCACGGAGTTAATCATCGAATCAACCGTCGTCAGGACAAATCCTTCTTGATGTTCAGCCATACACAGTTTTCAGTTTTGAGTTTTCAGTTTTCAGTAAAAGCAGGCGGCTCTTTGTCCTGGCTTAAAACTGAAAACCGAAAATCGAAAACTCCCTCATGCCCATTCCAGCGCGCCCTTGCGCCAGGCGTAGTAGTAGCCGACGATCAGGATGCCGATGAAGACGAACATCTCGATGAGGGCGAATTTCGTGAACGAGAAATCATCTCCCATGAAGATGATCGCCCACGGTAGCAGGAAAATCGTCTCGACATCGAAGATCAGAAAGAGCATCGCGACGATGTAGTAACGAACCGTGTAGCGGTCGTGCGCCTCCGTCTGCGGGTCGATCCCGCACTCGTAGGGCCGCATCTTGTCCTTGTTATAGTTGATGGGCCGCAGGAAACGCCCGGCGACAATCGGCAGCACGGGAAAGACGACCGCGAAGACGAAAAAGATCATCACCGGCCAGTAGGCCGTCACGGGAGCGCCCATGTTCTGGGCCGAAGCTGTAGCCGTAGTTGCCTGGAGAAGAATCGCGCTCAGCATTAACTGCCTCCGTACCTGGCGCGACCGCGGGAATGGCCTGCGCAGGGGACCGGCGAATTGTCGAACCTGAAAAAAAATTCTATTCGTCGCACGGTGTCTTGTCAACGCATTCGTGTTGAAGCAAGGGGCGCGCGCGCTCGTCTTGCCGGGCGTCTCTGTCAGTCTGGAGGCCGGAGAAAGCGTCCCCGGCGATTTACCTGGCCGCGAGTTTCTGGAAGGTCGAATCCCAGGCGTAACCGGCCAGAATCGCGGCTCTCTGGTCGGCCAGGCTCTGTCCGGCAAAGGCGATGATAATGATGCCGGTCAGGAGTGAGAACAGTCCGACGATCACGTAGGGCCTGATTTTCGGCCAGACCACGCTCCAATAGCTGGCTTGACCTTCCAGACCCTGGCCGACGGGGGCAGGAACAGGCATCAAACGTCTGAGTATCGGCAGGACGATGCTCAGGAGAATGCCGAGCACACACCAGGGATAGTCCTGCTTCAAACTTTCGGTGAATGTTTTTTCCTTATTCGTACCGCTAGTCGCCGCCGGTTGTGTGTTTGCCGCAGTGTTTGCCGCGGACTGTCCGCCGGTTGACTGGCCGAGGGCTGCGGGCGCGGTAATCAAAATCAGAATTGAAACAGCAAAGAGGAGGCGCATGGGGTTTAGTCTCCTGACCTGTGATGAGAGAGCAGGCCCCTTTTAATCCGTGCACCGCGATAAGTCAAATATTTATTGCCCGCGCCAGCGATGAACTCGCCGCGGTGATGAAAGGGTTACTCTTATGATGCGAGGTGCGGAGTGGAGTGTGCGGGCTGATGAACGGCTCAGAATCCGGCGAGACTTTAACTTTATCCCGCTTCGGCATGAGGCTGGCCGCCGAGCAGGGCGATGGCATGTGCGAGGACCGGCTTGACGACGGCGAAGCAGGCGCTGACGGCCGCGGGCGAGCCCGGCAGGTTGATTATCAACGCGCCGGAGCGAATGCCGCAGACCGCGCGTGAAATCATGGCCATCGGCGTTTCCCTGAGCGTCTCGCTGCGCATGGCTTCTGCCAGGCCCGGCGCTTCCCTTTCGAGGACGGCCCGCGTCGCCTCCGGCGTATTATCGCGCGGCGCAAAGCCCGTCCCGCCGGTCGTCACGATCAGATTAATGTCGGGCCGCTCGGCATAAGCGCGCAGCTTTTCGGCCAGCGGGCTGAGATCATCCGACAGGATTTCCCTCGCTAAAATCTTCGCTCCCGCCGCGCTCAACAATTCGACGAGCAGCGGGCCGGACTTATCCTCCTGCTCGCCGCGCGTGCAACGGTCGCTGACCGTGATGACGACTGCGCGTATCTCAACAGACATAAGAGTAAGCAGTAAGCAGTGAGCAGCAAGCGGTGAGCAGTAGTAAATAGTGAGCAGCTGGAGCTAAGCAGTTCTTCTTTCTTTTACTGCTCACTGCTCACTGCTTACTGCTCACTTATTCCTGATATGTTCTTTGAGCCAGCAGCGGTCCATGACGACGAGCAGGCCCGCGTCCTGCGCGCGGCGCGCGGCGGCGGCGTCAATGACGCCTTCCTGTAGCCAGACGGCCCTGGCCCCAATCCTGATCGCTTCGTCAACTACCGCGCCCGCGTCCTCGGAGCGCCGGAAGATGTCAACGAGGTCTATCTTGACCGGCACGTCGGCCAGCGCGGCGTAGGACTGCTCGCCTAAGACCTTCTCTTCGTTAGGGTTAACGGGAATCACCTTGTAGCCTTCGCGCTTCATGTAACCGGCCACGCTGTTGGAAGCACGCGAGGGATTCGACGACAGACCGACGACGGCAATCGTCCGGCAATCTTCCAGAATTTTGCTGATGGTCTCTCTGCTATTGATTTCCATCTTGAGAAAGCCTCTCCCTGTTCTCTTGAATTAATGATGAGCGGAACTGCCGACCTCGTGCAATTCTTGCAGCGAGTGAACGCTGACCGCATCGCCGAGCGCCTGCGAGCTGAGGGCTTCGACAATCGCCTGCGCGCCCGTCATCGTCGTCACGCACGGGACGTTGTATTGCAGGGCGGCGCGGCGAATGGCCTGCTCGTCGAAATGCGAAGCGCGGCCGAGCGGCGTGTTGATAATCAGCGCAATCTCGCCGCTCTTGATGTGGTCAACGATATTGGGGCGGCCTTCGTTGACCTTGAAGACGGTCTCTATCTTGAGCCCGACTTCGCGCAAGCGTTCCGCCGTGCCGAAGGTTGCGACCAGGTTGAAGCCCAGACGCACGAGGCGGCGCGCGAGCAGGGCCGCCTGGCCCTTGTCGCCGTCGTTGACGCTGATGAACGCCGTCCCGCTCAGCGGCAGCTTGAGCCCGGCTCCCATCATCGCCTTCGCGTAGGCTTCGCCGAAGGTTTCGCCGATGCCCATGACCTCGCCCGTCGAGTGCATTTCGGGACTCAGGATCGGGTCAACGCCGGGGAACTTGACGAACGGGAAGACCGGCGACTTGATGAAGAATCGCCCGTTGCCGGTGAGCGTCGCGGTCAGGTCTTCGGGCAGCTCAAATTCCGCGAGCGAGCGGCCCGCCATCACGAGCGCGGCGATGCGCGCCAGCGGCACGCCCGTCGCCTTCGAGACGAACGGCACGGTGCGCGACGCGCGCGGGTTCACTTCGAGCACGTAGACGCGATGGTCCTTGATCGCAAACTGGATGTTCATCAGGCCCCGGACACGCAGCGCGCGCGCCAGCTCCTGCGTGTAGTGGCGCATCGTCTCCAGGTGCTCGGCGGCTATCCGCACGGGCGGCAGGACACAGCTCGAATCGCCCGAATGGATGCCTGCCTCTTCGATGTGCTCCTGGATACCGGCGACGACGCAGGTCTCCTCGTCGGCCAGCGCATCCACGTCGAACTCTGCGGCGCGCTCCAGGAACTTATCAATCAGGACGGGACGGTCGGGCGAGAAATCAACGGCGGTGCGGACATACTCGTCCAGGCTCTCCTCGTCGTAGACGATGACCATCGCGCGCCCGCCGAGCACGTAGCTCGGGCGCACAAGCACGGGGTAACCGATCTCGCGCGCGATCTCTTTGGCCTCGGCGCTGGAAACAGCCGTGCCGTTTTCGGGCTGCGGAATGCCCAGTTTGGTGAGCAGCGCGCCGAAGCGTTTGCGGTCTTCGGCGAGGTCTATGCAGTCGGGCGCCGTGCCGATGATGGGCACGCCCGCCTCGTGCAGCCGCATCGCCAGGTTAAGCGGCGTCTGCCCGCCGAACTGCACGATGACGCCCTCCGGCTTCTCCAGGTCGATGATGTTCATCACGTCTTCAAACGTCAGCGGCTCGAAGTAGAGGCGGTCGGAGGTATCGTAATCGGTCGAGACTGTCTCGGGGTTGCAGTTGACCATGATCGTCTCAAAGCCCGCGTCGCGGAGCGCGAACGCCGCATGGCAGCAGCAGTAATCGAACTCTATGCCCTGCCCGATGCGATTCGGCCCCGAGCCTAAAATCATGATCTTGCGCGCGGAGGTCGGGGCGGCCTCGTCCTCCTCTTCGTAGGTCGAGTAGAGATAGGGAGTAAATGACTCGAACTCCGCGCCGCAGGTATCAACGCGCTTGTAGACGGGCACGAGCCCGAGCGACTTGCGATGAGCGCGCACCTCGTCTTCCGAACGCTCGGTCAGGTAGGCCAGCCTGCGGTCCGACAGGCCCGCAGCCTTGGCCGCGTGCAGGACTTCAAACGGCACGTCTTCGAGGCGTCGCCCGTCAATCCGCGCCTGAATCAGCATCACGTCCTGAAGCTGTTCGAGAAACCAGGGGTCAACGCGCGAGAGACGATAGATTTCCGGGATGGTCCAGCCGTGCTGCAAGGCGTAGGTCAGGTAGGAGAAGCGCTGCGAGTTGGGGCGTGCCAGCTTGCGCTGCAATTCGTCGTCCGAGACGCCCTTGAGACGCAGCGGCTTGACCGATTCGAGCGAGCGCAAGCCTTTGAAGAGCGCCTCCTTGAAAGTGCGGCCGATGGCCATCACTTCGCCGACAGACTTCATCTGCGTCCCGAGCACGTCCTCGGCCTCGCGGAACTTCTCGAAGTTCCACTTCGGAATCTTGGCGACGACGTAATCAATCGTCGGCTCGAAGGAGGCGGGCGTTTTCTTCGTGATGTCGTTCGGGATTTCGTCTAAGGTGTAGCCGACCGCGAGCTTGGCCGCAATCTTGGCAATCGGAAACCCCGTCGCCTTGGAGGCCAGCGCCGACGAGCGCGAGACGCGCGGGTTCATCTCGATAATCCGAATCTCGCCGTTCTCGGGATTGACGGCGAACTGGATGTTCGACCCGCCCGTCTCGACGCCGACCTTGCGGATGATGGTGATGGCCATGTCGCGCAGCCGCTGGTACTCGACATCAGAGAGCGTCTGCGCCGGGGCAACCGTGATCGAATCGCCCGTATGGACGCCCATCGGGTCGAAGTTTTCAATCGAGCAGATGATGACGACGTTATCCGCCAGGTCGCGCATCACTTCCAGCTCGAACTCTTTCCAGCCGAGAATGGATTCCTCGATCAGGACTTCGTGAATGGGCGAGGCGGCCAACCCGTTGCGCACTATCTCTTCAAACTCTTCCGGGTTAAAGGCAATGCCGCCGCCCGTGCCGCCCAGAGTAAAAGACGGGCGGATGATGGCCGGGTACTCCGTCTCCTTGACCAGCTCTTCGGCTTCGGCCCAGGAGGTCGCAAAGCCGCCGCGCGGCATCGGCAATCCCTCTTCTTCCATCGCCCGCTTGAAGAGCCGCCGGTCCTCGGCGATCTTCACGGCTTCGCGCTTGGCGCCGATCATCTCGACGCCGTAGCGTTCGAGCACGCCCGCGTCCGCCAGCGCGATGGCGAGATTGAGCGCCGTCTGCCCGCCGACGGTCGGGAGCAGGGCGTCGGGCCGCTCGCGCTTGATGATGGCCGTCAGGGTTTCGACCGTCAGCGGCTCGATATAGGTCTTGTTGGCGGTCTCCGGGTCGGTCATGATCGTCGCCGGATTCGAGTTGACGAGGATAATCTCGTAACCCTCCTGCCTCAGAGCGCGGCACGCCTGCGTCCCCGAATAATCGAACTCCGCGGCCTGCCCGATGACAATCGGCCCCGACCCGATCAATAGAATTTTGCGAATGTCTGTGCGTTTGGGCATGAGCTATAAGGCCGTTTCCTGATACCGTCTATTTACCTGTCTCGAATTCGAGCCATTATACATAAGGCTTCCGGGGAGCACGAATGGCCTGGCTCTGCTCGCGCCGGGAGCGGCCGCGAGCGGGCAACAAAAAGCCGACCCGGTGAAATTAAGGTCGGCGGCGTATCCGGGGACTATTCTCTTCACTTTTAAGGCTGCTGCGTGTCGAACTTCTTTCTGTAGTCGTCGCCTTCGATCTGGACTGTCTTGCACATCTCGAAGAGGCGGCTGCGCAGGCGCACGCCGATGCGGTCTTCGAGCGTCTCGTCGCGCTCGGTGCGGCGTCCGTCCAGATAGTTGGTCGTGAAGATGGTCAGCTTCCGGTCGTTGTAGCGCGTGTTGATGATCTGCATCATCGTGTCTCTGACCCAGTCGGTCGGCTTCGACGCGCCCAGCTCGTCCAGCACCAGGACCTCCGCCTCGAAGACAGGCGCAAGCACTTTCAACTCCGAGGTCTGCGAGATCGGGTTGTAAGAGTTCTGTATCTCTTTCAGCAGCGAGCCGAACTCGTAGAAGACGCAGCCGACGCCCTTCTCGATCAACCCGCGCAGGATGGCCACCGAGAGATGAGTCTTGCCGACGCCGACCGTCCCCATGAAGACCAGCCCGCGGTCAACGGCCGGATACTCGCGCACCAGCCGGAAAGCATAATTGAAGGCCCGCAGCTGTGTGCCGTTGCCTTTAGCCGGATAGTAGTTGTGCAAAGAGCATTGATCGTAGCGGCGCGGAATGCGCGCGGCCGCGACCAGCTTTGCCTGCGTATCATGCGTGCGGCAGCGGCAGCGACGTGCGCCCTTGCCCGCGACGACCTCCATCCCGGACCCGAAGCAGAAAGGACAGACGGCAGGCTCGCCGCCCGCAAAAGTCTGCTCTTGCGCTTGAGACTCTTCGGGCTCCGTGTCCGGCACGGCGAAGAGCGGATGAATTTTGGCGTTGTCCGACGACATTCGACGCGAGAAAGATGCTAGCGAGACTGTTCTATTACTTTCCAGCCGCGAGGATAAACTGCGGGTCGCGGCCTTCGGATGATGCCTCCCGAAATCTCCCCTAACAACTTTCCGGAAGCGCGGCGGATTATAGCACCCCTCGCAGAGATTGCAAGGGTCTTCCAACACCCCATCAAAAGAGGCCGTAATTTAGAATCTTAATGTCGGCGATCGAGCATCCGGCGACAATATTTCGAGCGCCGGAGCAAAACTTCTTGAGGCAACGCGCGCAGTCTTACAGGGAAAATAGGCGTAACACCGTAACACCGCAGCACCCGCCAGCGGGAATTTTAAAGACGACAATCGAGCTTCCCTAGTAAACCTCTCCGCCCATCTCGCTCGCGCATTTGAGCCCGCCGCCGACGTAGATGCTCTGCCAGTGTCCGCGGCGCTTCTTGTAAATAGTGTAGCTGAAATCATTGGTGCTGCGCGGGTCGTTGCCGGAAGTAATGACTTCGGAGATGCCGTCGCCGTCGAGGTCTATGCCGTCAACAAACTGATGATAGCGCTGGTCGTCCCCGTATTTGTCCCGGCTCTTATGAAAGAGGAGGAGGGTCGGTTTGAACCCGCCCCCTTGGGGCTCGGCGATGATGAAGAGCGTGTGCTGGGATTTCGCGCCCGTGCCGTAGAAGCCTATCAACTCGGCGCGGCCGTCGCCGTTCAGGTCCGCGGCGTGCAGGCTGTTAAGAGCGCCCTGCTCGACGGGGTCGTCCAGGCCGTTGCGCCGAAAGATAGGGCTGACGAGCCTCATCATCGCTTTCGCCTCGGCATCCGTCGGCTCGCGCCGTGCGCTCGCTCTGCCCCGCAGTGAATCCGAATTGGTAGCCAGTGTCCCGCCCGCCCCCTCCATCTTCGCGGAGCCACTCACTTCGACTTCGGCCCCCATCGCGTCGCAGGCGTTCAATTTTTTGACCGTCACACTCCCGGCCTCCGCGCCGTCGGAGAGCAGGCGGTACTGTTGCCCCGGACGATAATAAGTGTCCGCGAATCGCCGCCGCGCGGCCTTCATGCGGATGGTCGGCGGGGCGACGTATCGCGCGCC